>NZ_LDQC01000035.1 GCF_001475545.1 Curtobacterium luteum
GTACGACGACGACGGAGTCGTTCCACGACAACGGCCGGGAGGCGCGGGGCGGGCTGGCACCGTGCCTCCCGGCCGGTGTGTGGTCGAGACCAGATCGCGGCACGCGCGCGTTTCGACGTCCCACGCGTCGATCACGTGGTGCGTCGTCGGATCGGCGGTGCGTGCGTGGGATCGCGGAACCGGCTCAGAGCGACGGAGCGCGCGTCGATCGACGCGCGCTCGGTCGCTCCCGCGGTGCGGATCAGGCGCCGAGCGGCTCGCGCACGGCGTGACGGCCCGCGCTCCTGCGCGTCGAGAGCACCACGGCGGTGGTCGCGGCGACCAGCAGGCCCGCGAGCACCATGTGCGTCCCGACGAGCCCGACGGGGAGGCCCGTACGCGCCTGGGTGAGCCCGACAGCGATCTGCACGAACTCGACGACGAGGAGTGCCAGTGCCCAGCGGCTCGAGAGCTGCAGGCGCACCGCGCCGACCACGAGCACCAGGGTCAGGGCGAAGAGGACGTACGCAGGGACCGCGTGGACGTGCTCCATGACGGCCGGGTCGAAGCCCGTGCGGTGGAGTCGTCCGCCGTCGACGGCCTCGTCGGCGCCGGCGTGCGGTCCGCTGCCCGTGGTCAGGATGCCCACGAGGACGGTGACCGCGACGGCCGCGACGGTGCTGCGGACGACGTTCGTGTACCAGGCGGGGACGAGCCGGACGTCGGTGCGCGGGCCGTTCATCGCCCGGTAGACGAGCGCGGCGGTGACCATCGTGAGCAGGGCCGAGACGACGAAGTGCAGACCGACGACGAAGGGGTTGAGGTTCGTCCGGACGCTGATGCCGCCGATGACCGCCTGTACCGGGATGGCAGCGCCCTGCGCGAACGCGAGCCAGAAGAGCTCGGGGCGGGTGCGCCGCATCCGCACCACCGCGAGGAACGTTGCGATCGCGACGACGACCAGCACGACGGTGAGCAGGCGGTTGCCGAACTCGATGATGCCGTGCACGCCCATCTCCGGCGTGGACACGAGGGAGTCGGCGGTGCACTTCGGCCACGTCGGGCAGCCGAGCCCCGACGCCGTCAACCGCACGAGGCCACCGGTGCCGATCAGGACCACCTCGACCACGAACGACGCCCACGCCAGCCAGATCACGCGGGAGTCGACGGTGCGGGGGAGGGACCACCACCGGGTGCGGACGTCCAGCTCGACGGGGGATCCGACGCGAGTCACGAGGGTGGTGCCTTCCTGTTGTTCCGTGCACCGAACCTGTAGGATTCGAGGGTTCAGCGGCAGTCAAGTCTAGGCAGGCGCCGGCTCCGAATGGGCCGTGATCGTCACTACGGCCCGCGACCGCGTGGAACCATTGACGTTGCGAGGTAGCAGCACCCTGGTCGCCCGTGTCGGTGGCCCGGGGTGGAATGGCGTCCAGCCGTGCCGGGTTGGTCCTGGTGACGCTGCCGCGAGAAGGAAACGAGGAGACCATGTCCGACGTGCTCATCGACCGTCCCGAGCTCGAAGGGCTCGGCCAATACGAGTTCGGCTGGTCCGACTCCGACTCCGCCGGTGCCTCAGCGCGCCGTGGTCTCTCGGAAGAGGTCGTGGCCGACATCTCGGCGCGCAAGTCCGAGCCGGAGTGGATGACGAAGAACCGGCTCAAGGCGCTCACGCTGTTCGACCGGAAGCCGATGCCCTCGTGGGGTGCCGACCTGTCGGACATCGACTTCGACAACATCAAGTACTTCGTGAAGTCCACGGAGAAGCAGGCCCAGACCTGGGAAGAGCTGCCCGAGGACATCCGCAACACCTACGAGCGCCTGGGCATCCCCGAGGCCGAGCGTCAGCGCCTCGTCGCCGGCGTCGCCGCACAGTACGAGTCCGAGGTCGTCTACCACCAGATCCGCGAGGACCTGGAGCAGCAGGGCGTCATCTTCATGGACACCGACACGGCGCTCCGCGAGCACCCGGAGTTCTTCGAGGAGTACTTCGGCACCGTGATCCCCGCCGGCGACAACAAGTTCGCCGCGCTGAACACGGCCGTGTGGTCCGGCGGGTCCTTCGTCTACGTGCCGAAGGGCGTCCACGTCGAGATCCCGCTGCAGGCCTACTTCCGGATCAACACCGAGAACATGGGCCAGTTCGAGCGGACGCTGATCATCGCGGACGAGGACTCCTACGTCCACTACATCGAGGGCTGCACGGCGCCGATCTACAAGTCGGACTCGCTGCACTCCGCGGTCGTCGAGATCATCGTCAAGAAGAACGCCCGCGTGCGGTACACGACGATCCAGAACTGGTCGAGCAACGTCTACAACCTCGTCACGAAGCGTGCGATCGCGCACGAGGGCGCGACGATGGAGTGGATCGACGGCAACATCGGGTCGAAGGTCACGATGAAGTACCCGTCGATCTACCTCGCCGGTGAGCACGCCAAGGGTGAGACCCTGTCGGTCGCCTTCGCGGGCCCGGGCCAGCACCAGGACGCCGGCGCGAAGATGATCCACATGGCGCCGTACACGACGTCGTCGATCGTCTCGAAGTCGATCGCCCGTGGCGGCGGTCGTGCCGGGTACCGCGGTGAGGTCCGGGTCGACCCGAACGCGCACCACGCGGCCAACACGGTCCGGTGTGACGCGCTCCTCGTCGACACGGTGAGCCGCTCGGACACCTATCCGGCGATCGACATCCGCGTCGACGACGTCCAGCTCGGCCACGAGGCCACCGTCTCGCGCGTGAGCGAGGAGCAGTTGTTCTACCTCATGTCCCGCGGTCTGCCCGAGGACGAGGCGATGGCGATGATCGTCCGCGGCTTCATCGAGCCGATCGCCCGCGAGCTCCCGATGGAGTACGCGCTCGAACTCAACAAGCTCATCGAGATGAGCATGGAAGGATCCGTCGGCTAGATGTCCAGCACCACCGAACAGCCCAGCGCCGCCAACACCAGCGGCACCGAGCAGCACGGCGCTCGTGCACACTCCGACGGCGGGTGGGACGCGGCCGACAAGAAAGTCCCCGTCCAGACCCGCTCGGAGCGCTTCCAGTCGGCAGACCTCGATGCGTTCCCGAAGGTGACTGGTCGCGAGGTGAACTGGAAGTTCGCCCCGCTCGCCAAGCTCCAGCCGCTCCTCGACGGTGGGCTCGACGGCGCGCCGTACCCGTACCTCGCGCGCCAGTCCGACGGCGCTGACGTCGAGTGGGGTCGCAGCGACGACCCGCGCGTCGGCTCGGCCGGGCTCCCCGAGGACCGCGCGTCCGCCGCCGCCTGGTCGGCGCGTGACGCGGTGCTCGCCGTCACGATCAAGGCGACCGAGCAGCACGAGTTCATCACCATCACGCGCTCCGACTTCGGGTCGCAGCCCCGTGCCGCGCACACCGTGATCACCGCGGAGCCGAACGCGCAGGGCATCGTCGTGATCGACAACCGCGGCTCGGCGCTCCTGAGCGAGAACGTCGAGATCGTCGTCCGGGACAACGCCCGGCTCACGGTGGTCAGCCTGCAGGACTGGGACGACGACGCCGTGCACGTGTCGACGCACTTCGCCGAGGTCGGTCGCGACGCCTTCCTCAAGCACGTGGTCGTCTCACTCGGTGGTGACGTCATCCGGGTGAACCCGTCGACGCACCTCGGGGCGCAGGGCGCGGACACCGAGATGTACGGCGTGTACTTCGCCGACGCGGGCCAGTACATCGAGCAGCAGGTCTACGTGAACCACGACGCGCCGAACACGCGCGGTCGTGTCAACTACAAGGGCGCGCTGCAGGGCGAGGGCGCGCACACGGTCTGGATCGGCGACGTGCTGATCAGCCGCCCGGCCGACGGCACCGACTCGTACGAGCAGAACCGCAATCTCGTCCTCACCGACGGCACCCGTGCGGACAGCATCCCGAACCTCGAGATCGAGACCGGCAACATCGAGGGTGCCGGTCACGCCAGCGCCACCGGTCGGTTCGACGACGAGCAGCTGTTCTACCTCCAGGCCCGCGGCATCCCCGAGGAAGAGGCTCGACGACTCGTCGTGCTCGGCTTCCTCGTCGAGGTCATCCAGAAGATCGGTGCGCCTGAACTCGAGGAGCGCCTCATCGCCGCGGTCGAGGAGGAACTGGCGGCCGGCCGATCGGTCATCGCCGAGGCCGACCCGCAGACCGACCCCGAGGCCGTGCAGGCGGACGCCTGATGGCCGAGAAGGTCTGCGCCGAGGGCGACATCGCGGTCGACAGCCCGATGCGGGTCGTGGTCGACGGCACCGCGGTGGCGATCGTGAAGGACTCCGCCGGCGTCGTGCACGCGATCGGGGACACCTGCACCCACGGCGACATCTCCCTGGCCGAGGGCTTCGTCGAGGGGGACGCACTCGAGTGCTGGGCCCACGGGTCGAAGTTCTCCCTGACGACCGGCAAACCGCAGAACTTCCCGGCGTACGAGCCGGTGCCGGTCTTCCGGGTCGAGGTCCGTGACGGCGACGTCTACGTCGACGTCCACGACACCGTCCCGGTCGACTGACCGACCCCCATTCTCTTCCGCGGCTGACGCCGCACACCAGCTGCAACCGAAGGAACGCAATGTCCACTCTCGAAATCCGCGACCTCCAGGTCTCGATCGACACCGATCAGGGCACGAAGGAGATCCTCAAGGGCGTCGACCTCACCATCAACGAGGGTGAGATCCACGCGATCATGGGTCCGAACGGCTCCGGCAAGTCGACCCTCGCGTACACGATCGCCGGGCACCCGCGCTACAACGTCGTCGGTGGGTCGATCACGCTGGACGGCGAGGACGTCCTGTCGATGAGCGTCGACGAGCGCGCCCGTGCCGGTATGTTCCTCGCCATGCAGTACCCGGTCGAGATCCCGGGCGTCACGGTGTCGAACTTCCTCCGCACCGCGAAGACCGCCATCGACGGTGAGGCGCCCGCACTCCGCGGCTGGGTGAAGGACCTCCGCCAGTCGATGGCCGACCTCAAGATGGACTCTGCGTTCGCCGAGCGCAACGTCAACGAGGGTTTCTCCGGCGGCGAGAAGAAGCGCCACGAGATCATGCAGCTCGAGCTCCTCAAGCCGAAGTTCGCGGTCCTCGACGAGACCGACTCCGGCCTCGACGTCGACGCGCTGAAGATCGTCTCCGAAGGCGTCAACCGTGCCAAGGCGGCCACCGGCCTCGGCGTGCTGCTCATCACGCACTACACGCGCATCCTCCGCTACATCAAGCCGGACTTCGTGCACGTGTTCGTCGCGGGCAAGGTGGCGGAGCAGGGCGGCCCCGAGCTCGCCGAGCGTCTCGAGAACGAGGGGTACGACCGCTACGTGCAGGCCGCTGCCGTCGAGGCGCAGTCCTGATGATCACCGCGCTCTCCCCGGAGAAGTTCGATGAGGTCGTCGAGGGCCTCAAGGAGGTCCAGGACCCGGAGCTCGGCGTGAACATCGTCGACCTCGGCCTGATCTACGACCTCGCGATGGACGACGAGGCGAACGCGCTCGTCATCAGCATGACGCTGACGAGTGCGGGCTGCCCGCTGACCGACGTCATCGAGGGCGACACGGCGAACGCGCTCGACGGCATCGTCGATGCCTTCCGGATCAACTGGGTCTGGATGCCGCCGTGGGGTCCGGAGCGGATCACGGACGACGGGCGCGAGATGATGCGCGCACTCGGCTTCTCGATCTAGTCGCGACCACCCATCGAACGGGAGGCGCGGTGCCAGCTGGCACCGCGCCTCCCGTTCGTCGTGCGGTCGCGGCCTCCCGTCCGTCGTGCGGTCGCGTCGAGAGCACCGGACATGCCCGGCTTCGTTCGCCGTGGTCGCAGGACCTGTCGGCCGCGGCGCCGCCGGACGACACTTCTTGCGCCCGGCCCGTGCAGCGCACGGCATGTTCTGCGACCAACCCGCCTGCAACGCGTCGTCCGCCGCGCACCCGAGGGCCCGCCCCACGAGGTTCCACGACGCGCCGTGTGTCCTCCGCCGAGGTTCCGCCCGCTGACGACGAGAGCGGCCGAGGTCCCAGCATCCTGGAACCTCGGCCGCTCTCGGAGAACGACGTGCGCCGCGATCAGCGCCGGGCGAGCGCCTTCCACGCCAGGGGCAGGACGCCCGCCGCGATGAGGGCCTTCGCCACGCCGCCGACCACGAACGGGTAGAGGCCCGCCGCGAGCACCGACTGCAGGTCGTTCGGCGCGCCGAGGTGGCCGAGCGCCGCTGCGAGCCACGGCAGGCCGGTCACGAACGGGATCGCGCTCGCGAGGAGCATCGCCACGGTGGCGCGACCGACGTGGCGGTCCCAGTTGCGCCGCGCGAACCAGCCGACGAGCCCTGCGGCCGGGATGAACCCGATCACGTAGCCGAAGCTCGGTGAGGCCAGTGCGGACAGGCCACCGGAGAACCCGGCGAAGAACGGTGCACCGGCGAGACCTGCGACCGCGTAGACGAGCAGCGAGAGCATGCCGCGACGAGCGCCGAGTGTGGCGCCGACGAGGACGACGGCCAGGGTCTGCCCGGTGATCGGTACGGGCCACATCGGCACCTCGACCTGCGCCATGGCGGCGGTGAAGAGCGCGCCGCCCGCGACGAGGGCGGCATCGGTGGCCAGGCCGTGGGTGCGCAGACGGTCGGCGAGCACTGCGCGGCGAGCGAACCCGGTGGCGTTCGTCATGGATTCTCCTAGAATGGACTGCTGGTCCCGTTCTGGAACCATCGGTCCCGTCAGCGTAGCGGTGCACCTCCCGCACACGTCGTTGTGCAAAACCACCAACTGATTGGACGTCCACTGTGCTTGCCGTGCACGATCTCGAGATCCGCGTCGGGGCCCGCCTCCTCATGGAGAACGTCTCCTTCCGTGTCGAGAAGGGCGACAAGATCGGTCTCGTCGGGCGCAACGGCGCCGGCAAGACCACGATGACGAAGGCGCTGGCGGGGGAGACGCAGCCCACCGCGGGCAAGATCGAGCGCGGTGGCGAGATCGGCTACCTGCCGCAGGACCCTCGCTCCGGCAACCCGGAGGACACGGCCCGCAAGCGCATCCTCGACGCCCGCGGTCTCGGTGAGCTCGTCGAGGGAATCCGACTCGCGACGCTCGACATGGCGAGCGACGACCCCGCCGTCGCCGAGAAGGCCATGCGCCGGTACAGCCGTCTCGACGACCAGTTCAACGCGCTCGGCGGGTACGCGGCCGAGGCCGAGGCTGCCTCGATCGCGTCGAACCTCAAGCTGCCGGACCGCATCCTCGACCAGCCGCTCAAGACGCTCTCGGGCGGTCAGCGGCGGCGCATCGAGCTCGCGCGGATCCTGTTCTCGGACGCCGAGACGATGATCCTCGACGAGCCGACGAACCACCTCGACGCCGACTCGATCGTCTGGCTGCGCGAACACCTGAAGACGTACCCGGGCGGCGTCATCGTCATCTCGCACGACGTCGAGCTCGTGGACGAGGTCGTCAACCGCGTGTTCTACCTCGACGCCAACCGGCAGTGCATCGATGTCTACAACATGGGGTGGAAGCTCTACCAGCGGCAGCGCGCAGCCGACGAGGAGCGCCGCCGCAAGGAGCGCGCGAACGCCGAGAAGAAGGCCGCGACGCTGAAGGACCAGGCCGCCCGCTTCGGTGCGAAGGCCACGAAGGCCGCCGCAGCGCACCAGATGGTCGCCCGTGCCGAGAAGCTCCTCGCCGGGCTCGAGGACGAGCGCGCCGTCGACCGCGTCGCCAAGCTGCGGTTCCCGACGCCGACACCGTGCGGCCGGACGCCGCTCATGGCCGAGGGGCTGTCGAAGTCCTACGGATCCCTGGAGATCTTCGCGGGCGTCGACCTGGCGATCGACCGCGGTTCGCGAGTCGTCATCCTCGGGTTCAACGGCGCCGGCAAGACGACACTGCTCCGGATCCTCGCGGGAGCCGACGAGCCGGACACGGGCGAGATCCTGCCGGGCCACGGCCTCCGCATCGGGTACTACGCGCAGGAGCACGAGAACATCGACGTCAACCGCACCGTGATCGAGAACATGGTGTCGGCGTCGAACGACCTCAACGAGACCGAGGCCCGCCGCGTGCTCGGCTCGTTCCTCTTCACCGGGGACGACGGCTACAAGAAGGCCGGGGTGCTCTCCGGCGGTGAGAAGACCCGTCTGTCACTGGCGATGATCGTCGTGTCGGGAGCGAACGTGCTGCTGCTCGACGAGCCGACGAACAACCTCGACCCGGCGTCCCGCGAGGAGATCCTCGGTGCCCTCGCCGGCTACGAGGGCGCGGTCGTGCTCGTCTCGCACGACGCGGGCGCGGTCGAGGCCCTCAACCCGGAGCGCGTCCTCCTGCTGCCGGACGGCACCGAGGACCACTGGAACAAGGAGTACGCGGAGCTCATCGAGCTCGCCTGAGCCGCGTGCGCGCGCTGTGCGCGTGGACGGACGGGAGGCCCGTGGCGACACCGCCACGGGCCTCCCGTCCGGAACCGGTCGCGTTCAGCGACCGGCGTTCAGCAGTTCGTCCTCGACCTCGGCGTCGGACTTCGGCTTCGCGTCCTTGCGGCGGCGACGCTCCTCGGCGCGTTCGCGTTCCTCGGGGTCGTCCTGGTTCAGGTTGCGGTACTCCTGCACCATCACGTAGCCGAGGAAGCCGAAGCCCCCGGCAGCGAACAGGAACCACTGGATGAAGTAGCTGAGGTGCAGGCCGGTGTCGGCCGACGGGCGGTCCCAGCCGAGCGGCGCAGCCTGTGTCGGCGCAGGCGTCTCGGACGCGAGTTGCCCGTAGGCGCCGGTCCAGATCGGCGTCCCGACCCTGTCGCGGACGTCCGCGAGCGTGACCGACTGCACCTGGTCGGTGTGCGACGGATCCGAGCGGCCGGGGATCCGCGGCTCGCTCTGCTGCAGGCGCACGACGACGGTCACCTCGCCGCTCGGTGGTGCCGGGACGTGGTCGGGCGCGTCCTGCCGGTTGCCGGTCGGCACCCATCCGCGATCGACGATGAACGCGCGGCCGTCGGCGGTGACGAGCGGGGTGAGGACCTCGAAGCCGGGCTGGCCGTTGTGCACGCGGTTCCGGACGAGGAGCTGCGCGTCGGTGTCGTAGCGGCCGGTGGCGGTGACCCGGAGCCAGGTCTGGTCGTCGTCCCAGCTCGAGGCCCGGGGGAGGGCCCGGTCGAGCGGGACCGGGGTGTGGTCGTAGTTCTGCGCGATCTGCTCGTTCTGGCGGACGGCCTCGTTCCGCCGGTCCCACTGCCACATGCCGAAGAGGGCACAGACGATCGCGAAGGCCACGGCGATCGCGAAGTACCCGAGCCAGCGACGGCTCCGGACGAAACGCCACCCGACGAACGGCTCGTCGGGATCGCGCTCGTGCGGGGCGTCCGACGTCGCGGCGACCTCGCGCTGCAGCTTGGCGGCGTGCCGTCGGCCGTAGCGGGAACCCGGGTCGAAGCCGTCGGTCATCGATCGGTGCCGGTGGCGCGCATCCCGACGTCGTTCTTCGGTCCGGCGTTCGGGTCACGCAGGTCGTCGAGTCGGTCGACGTCCTCGTGCATGCCGGTGACCCGCACCGGGAAGTTCCGCGACCGGAGGTAGTCGGCGAGGAAGTCGCGGTGGTCCTCGCACGCCGCCCAGATCTTCACCCGGTCGGTGGCGTGGATGCGGGGGTTCCGCCAGTTGATCCGCCAGGCGGCCGTCTCGGTGCAGCCGGCGCGCGAGCACACCGGGGTCGATCCGGGCTCCGTGAAGAGGTCGAACGTCGCCCCCATCAGCGTCGTCCGCCGGTCTTCGGAGGCCAGACGTTGGTGTGGTCGCCGTTCCGCTGCCATTCGTCCTGCGCGTGCTGTGCCTGGTCACGGAGGCGATCCTGCTCGTCGCGGTAGGCCTGCGCACGGGCGGCCTCGTGTTCCTCGCGGATGCGCACGTCGTCGGCGTCGTAGAGCTGGACCGCTCCGGCCGGGGCGACGACGTCGTTCTCGGCTCGGTTGCCGGCGTTCGCGAGGATGACCGCGACCCACGGGATGACGCCCGCGAGGATGATCGGGATCACCACGAGCCAGGTGTGGAACGCGGTCCAGATGAGCACCGCGGCGACGAAGCAGACGACCCTGACGGCCATCTGCCAGACGTAGCGGGAGAGCCGGTGCGCACGGTCCTGCTCCGGCGACTCGGGGAGTGCCGTGATGCTGTGCGTGGTCTTCATTCGGATGTCCATCGTCTCCCGGTGACAAGCCTAAGCCTCCGTCGGACATTCCGGTTCCGCCGCGCGCGATCGGAGTGCGCGGATCGGCTCGGGTACGCTCGTCCGGGCGTGTCCGGCGGCACGCCGTCCGACACACCCCGAGGAGCGACCATGAGCACCCCCCGTACCGTCCTGATCACCGGCGGCAACCGCAGCATCGGCTACGCCCTCGCGGAGCGCTTCGTCGCCGAGGGACACCGCGTCGCGGTCACGTCGCGCAGCGGCACGGGCGGCCCCGAGGGTGCGCTGACCGTGCAGGCCGACATCACCGACACGGCGTCGGTGGACGCGGCGTTCACGCAGGTCGAGGCGGAGCTCGGCCCGGTCGAGGTGCTCGTCGCCAACGCGGGCATCACGAACGACCAGCTGCTGCTCCGCATGTCGGAGGAGGACTTCACGAGCGTCATCGACACGAACCTCACCGGGACGTTCCGGGTGGTCAAGCGCGCCACGAAGGGCATGATGAAGGCGAAGTTCGGCCGCATCGTGCTCATGGGCAGCGTCGTCGGCACGTTCGGCCAGGTCGGGCAGGTGAACTACGCGTCGTCGAAGGCCGCCCTCATCGGTATGGCCCGGTCGATCACCCGCGAGCTCGGCTCCCGCGGCATCACCGCCAACGTCGTCACGCCCGGGTTCATCCAGACGGACATGACGGCGTCGCTGCCGGACGAGCTCGTCGCCGAGTTCAAGAAGCAGATCCCCGCCTCGCGCTACGGCACGGTCGACGACGTCGCGGACGCCACGCTGTTCCTGGCGGGCGACGGCGCCGGGTACATATCCGGCGCGGTCATCCCGGTCGACGGCGGCCTCGGGATGGGCCACTGACGAACCGCTGACGGCCTGCGCGGTTCAGCCGCGCAGGCCCATCGTCGCGAGGACGGCCGACAGGTCGCGGTCGACCACCGCGAGGTCGGCGTCCGCCCGGACCCGAGGCTTCGCGTCGAACGCCACCGACAGGGCGGCGACCCGCATCATCTCGAGGTCGTTCGCGCCGTCGCCGACCGCGATCGTCCGTCCCGGGTCGACGCCGTCCGCCGCCGCCCACTCCCGGAGTGCGGTCGCCTTCGCGTGCGCGTCCACCACGTCGCCGAGGACTCGTCCGGTGAGCACGCCGTCGACCACCTCGAGCCGGTTCGCTCGGCAGTGGTCGAGGCCGAGCTCGGCGGCGAACGGATCGAGCACCTCGTGGAAGCCGCCGGACACGACGCCGGCGGTGCCGCCTGCGGCGTGCACGCCGCGCACCAGTTCGGCCGCGCCCCGCGTGACGCGGACCGCCTGCTGTGCACTGCGGAACACGTCGGCCTGGAGGCCCGCAAGGGTCGCGACACGCTCCCGGAGGCTCTCCGCGAAGTCGATCTCCCCGCGCATGGCGCGCTCCGTCACCGCCGCGACCTGTGGTCGGGTCCCCGCCGCGTCGGCGAGGAGTTCGATCACCTCGTCCTCGAGGAGGGTGGAATCGGCATCGAGGACGACGAGGAAGCGGGGCACGGACCAACGGTACCGACTGACGGAGGCACGGCCGCGTCCGTGACGCGAGCCGTGCCTCCAGACAGGTGCGCGGCTACGCGTCGACCCGCACGCCCTTGCCGACGACCGTGATGCCCGACTCGGTGACCGTGAAGCCGCGCGCCTCGTCGGCCTCGCGGTCGACACCCACCTGCGCACCCGGTGCGATGACCACGTCCTTGTCGAGGATCGCGCGGTTGACGACGGCGCCCGCGCCGATCGAGGCACGCTCGAACACGATGGAGTCGAGGACCTTCGCACCGGAGTCGATGCCGCACCAGGGTCCGATCATGCTCCGCTCGACCTGCGCGCCGGACACGAGACAGCCGAGCGACACGAGGGAGTCGACCGTCGAGCCGGTGTTGCCGTTGGCGTCGCGCACGAACTTCGCCGGTGGCAGGTTCGTCTGCTGGTTGAAGATCGGCCAGTCCTGGTTGTACAGGTTGAAGACGGGCACGGGGGCGATGAGGTCCATGTGCGCGTCGAAGAACGAGTCGATCGTCCCCACGTCCCGCCAGTAGTAGCGATCGCGCTCGTTCGAGCCGGGCACGTCGTTGCGCTTGAGGTCGTACACACCGGCGTCACCGCGCGCGACGAAGTCCGGCACGATGTCGCCGCCCATGTCGTGGTTCGACGTCTCGATCTGTCCGTCACGGAGCACGGCGTCCACGAGCGCGTCGGCGTCGAAGACGTAATTGCCCATCGACGCGAGGATCTCGCCGGGGGAGTCGGCCAGACCGACCGCGTCCTTCGGCTTCTCGAGGAACGCGTCGATCTTGGTCGGGTCGTCCTCGGCGACCTGGATGACGCCGAACTGGTCGGCCAGGCCGATCGGCTGGCGGATCGCGGCGACCGTGGCACTGCGGCCGGACGCGATGTGGGCCTCCACCATCTGGTGGAAGTCCATCCGGTAGACGTGGTCGGCACCCACCACGACGACGATGTCGGGGCGCTCGTCACGGAGGAGGTTGAGCGACTGCAGGATCGCGTCGGCCGACCCGGCGAACCAGCGCTTGCCGAGTCGCTGCTGCGCGGGCACGGACGCGACGTAGGAGCCGAGCAGCCCCTCCATGCGCCAGGTCTCCGCGACGTGGCGGTCGAGACTGTGCGACTTGTACTGGGTCAGGACGACGATCTTCTGCAGCCCGGAGTTCACGAGGTTCGACAGCGCGAAGTCGATGAGCCGGAAGTTGCCGCCGAACGGGACTGCTGGTTTCGCACGGTCCGCCGTGAGCGGCATGAGGCGTTTGCCCTCTCCACCGGCGAGGACGATGCCGAAGACCTTCTTTGGTGCCATACCGCTCACAGTATGCGTCCGGACCGGTGAACGGTTACGTTGAACGCGTGCGAGTCGATCTGTTGACCAGGGAATACCCACCAGAGGTGTACGGCGGGGCGGGCGTCCACGTCGCCGAGCTCACCGCAGCGCTGCGGTCGGGCACGGACACCGAGGTGCGGGTCCGCGCCTTCGGGGCGTTCCGGGACGAGGCCGACGTCTGGGCCTACCGGACGCCGAACGGCCTCGAGCAGGCCAACGGCGCGCTGCAGGCACTCGGCACCGACGTGGCGATCGCCGCCGACGTCGAGGGCGCCGACCTCGTGCACTCGCACACCTGGTACGCGAACGCCGCGGGCCGGATCGCGCAGTTGACCTACAACATCCCGCACGTCGTCACCGCCCACAGCCTCGAGCCGCTCCGGCCGTGGAAGGCCGAGCAGCTCGGCGGCGGCTACCGGCTGTCGAGCTGGATGGAGCGCGAGGCGTTCGAGCGCGCCGACGCGGTCGTCGCGGTGTCGAAGGCCATGCGCGCGGACATCCTGCGCTCGTACCCGTCGATCGACCCGGAACGGGTGCAGGTCGTCTACAACGGCATCGACATCGACGCGTGGCGGCCGGACGTCGACGAGGACGCCGTGCGCGCTCTCGGGATCGACCCCTCCCGTCGCAGCGTCGTGTTCGTCGGACGGATCACGCGGCAGAAGGGACTGCCGTACCTGCTCCGCGCGGTGGCGTCGCTGCCGTCGGACGTGCAGATCGTGCTCTGCGCCGGGGCTCCGGACACCCCGGAGATCATGGCCGAGGTGACCGGCCTGGTCGACTCCCTGCGTTCGGAACGGGACGGCGTGGTCTGGATCGACCGCATGCTCTCCCACGGTGAGATCGTCAACGTGCTGTCCTCCGGCACGGTGTTCGTCTGCCCGTCGATCTACGAACCCCTCGGCATCGTGAACCTCGAGGCCATGGCGTGCGGCATCCCCGTCGTCGGCACCGGCACCGGGGGCATCCCCGAGGTCGTCGCGGACGGGCTCACCGGGCGCATCGTCCCGATCGACCAGGCGCAGGACGGCACCGGCACGCCGACCGATCCCGACCGCTACGTCGCCGACCTCGCGGCGACGCTGAACGAGGTCCTCGAGGACGAGGGGCTCGCGAAGCTGATGGGCCGCGCCGGACGACTCCGTGTCGAGAGCGAGTTCACGTGGGACGCCATCGCCCGCCGGACCCGCGCCGTCTACGACCAGGTCCTCGCCGGGCGCTGACCGGCTGGGCGCTGACCGGCTGGGCGCTGACCGGCCGGGTGCTGGCCGGGCACGTCCGCGGCGCGCGCCGACCCGGTGTCGCGCCGTGGGCCTGCCGGTCGGACCCCGTAGGCTGGGGGCATGCCCTCGGTCGTGCGCCTGTCAGACGTCTCCGTTGTCCGCAACGGAGCAACCATCCTCGACTCCGTCTCGTGGGAGGTGCAGGACGACGAGCGCTGGGTCGTGCTCGGTGCGAACGGCGCCGGCAAGACCACGCTGCTGCAGGTCGCGGGCGCGCAGACGTTCCCGACCTCGGGCGACGTGCACGTCCTCGACGTCGAGCTCGGGACGGCCGACCTGGCCGAACTCCGCCCCCGGATCGGGTTCGCCTCGACCGCCCTCGCGCGGCGCATCCCGTTCACCGAGACCGTGCTCGACGTCGTGCTGACCGCGGCCTACTCGGTGACCGGTCGGTGGAACGAGGAGTACGAGGAGCTCGACGTCCGTCGTGCGCAGCGCGTGCTCGACGAGTGGGGCCTCGGCGCCTTCACCGAGCGGACGTTCGGCGAGCTGAGCGACGGCGAGCAGAAGCGCGTGCAGATCGCCCGCGCGGTCATGACCGACCCCGAGGTCCTGTTCCTCGACGAGCCGGCTGCGTCGCTCGACCTCGGCGCCCGCGAGAGCCTCGTCCGGACCCTCGGCGGCTACGCGCAGAGCCCTGATGCGCCCGCGATCGTCATCGTGACGCACCACGTCGAGGAGATCCCCGTTGGCTTCACGCACGCCCTCGTCCTCACCGACGGCCGGGTCCAGGCCGCTGGTCCGATCGACGAGGTCCTGACCGACGAGACGCTCTCGCAGGCCTTCGGCGTCGGCCTCGCCGTGACGAAGGACGACGGGCGTTGGACGGCCCGCGCGTCGTAGCGGCTCGCCGGACCGATCTGGTAACGTAGACGGCTGGCGCACGCCGAAGACTTCCCGCACGGCGTCCTTTCGGACCCGCGCATCCCGACCGCACCCAACCGAGGAATCTCCATGAAGACCGACACCCACCCCGAGTACAACGCCATCGTCTTCCGCGACCTGGCCTCCGGTGAGACGTTCCTGACGCGCTCGACCGCGACCAGCGACAAGACCATCGAGCTCGACGGTGCGACCTACCCGGTCATCGACGTCGAGATCTCGTCCGCGTCGCACCCGTTCTACACGGGCAAGCAGCGCATCCTCGACTCGGCCGGTCGCGTCGAGAAGTTCAACCAGCGCTTCAAGGGCTTCTCCAAGTAAGCAGCCTCGCGTTCCGCAACGGGCGGTCCTCCTCCGGGAGGGCCGCCCGTTCGGCGTTCCGAGGGCGGTGATCACGCGGTTCGGTCGCGGGCGGCGCGGTGCCGAGCGCGGGCAGCGCCGTGCTGGTGCCGGCGGCGCCGTTCACCAGCGCACAACCAAAGTCCATCGGAATCACGCCGATCCGAGGTGCGAACGAATTCTGGTTGTGCGGCGCACGCGCGGGCGCGGCGCACCGACGCGCGGGTGCGGCGCAATCCCTCGCGACGGCGCGGCGACCGGCGCGAGGAGCGCGGCGTTGCGCGGCCCGGTCGACGAGCGCGCCGGCGGCGGCCCGGACGGCGCGCGCGTCGGCGGCGGCCCGGACGGCGCGCGTGTCGCGCTACGAGCCGTTGCGGTGCGGCCAGCGCCCGTCGGCCGTGAACGCCGGGTCGCGCTTCGAGCGCATGTACTCCTGGAAGGACGCGGCCTGGTCGGCGCACCAGCCGACCTGCTTGCGGTGCAGCTCCTCGGCGGAGACTCCGAGCTCGTCCGGGTACTTCGCGGCGATGGCCTGCGCCACCCGTCCGGCAGCGATCGCGTCCGCGCCGGCGTCGTGCGCGTCGGACAACGTGACGCCGTACAGCTCGGACGCGGCCTCGAGCGTGCGCTTGCCCTTGCGGTAGGTGTCGAGCGCCTTGTCGATGACGAGCGGGTCGACCACGTTGCCGATGACCGGGGACGCGAGGCCGTGCCGCTTGGCTTCGCGGTCGAGGACGGTCAAGTCGTACGGGGCGTTGTAGATGACGAGCGGGATGCCGCGGGCGAACACGGCCTCGACCGCGGCGATGACCTCGGCCACGACCTCACCGGCGGGACGGCCCTCGGCCCGGGCACGCTCGGTGGTGTACCCGTGCACGGCGGCGGCGCCCTCGGGGATGGGGATGCCCGGGTCGGCGACCCAGGCGCCCTCGACGATGGAGCGGCCGGTCATGTCGATCAGGCCGACGTGCGCGGTGACGATCCGGGCGGTCTCCACGTCGACGCCGGTGGTCTCGAGGTCGAAGACGCCGAGTGCGTGCCACCAGGGGCGGCCGGAGAGGTCCTGCACCGCGCGTGCCGGTGCGGTTGCTGTCGCCGAGTACGTCACGCGGCCAGGCTAACGGGACGCACCGACACGGACGGCACCGACACGGACGGCACCGACACGGGCGGCGCCGACACGGACGGGCCGGTGCCGCGCGCCCGCGAGGACGCCAGCGACACGGACGACGTGACCCGCCTGGCGGGGGCGTGCCGCGCCTCCAGGCCGCTACGCCGTCGTCGCGGCGGAGGCGGGAGCGACCGCCGGAGGTGCGACTGCCGGAGCCGCACCCACGTGCAACCAGTAGAACGACTGCGTCCCGAGCGTCAGCGTGACCGATCCGTGCTCGTCGAACGACGGGAACACGCTGCCGCCGAAGAGGTCGTACAGCGGCCGACCGGCGTACTCCGGCACCGAGATCGTCACCGACGTCGGGTTCGTCGCGAACGAGAAGACGCAGAGGACGTCCTCGGCCGACGGTCCGAACTGCTGCCCGGACCCCTCCCACGAGCGCACGAACGCGAGGACGGACTCGTTCGACGTGTCCTTGACGTCGAGCGTGCCGAGGCCGAACACCGGGTGGGCCTTGCGGACGTGGATGACGTTCCGGACCCAGTGCAGGAGCGACCGCGACTGCGCGAGCTGCGCCTCGACGTTGACCTGCTGGTAGTTGTACACGAGCGACTGGACGACGGGCAGGTAGAGCTTGCCCGGGTCCGCCGTCGAGAACCCGGCGTTCCGGTCGGGCGTCCACTGCATCGGCGTGCGGGACGAGTCGCGGTCGGGCAGCCAGATGTTGTCGCCCATCCCGATCTCGTCGCCGTAGTAGAGGAACGGCGACCCGGGCAGCGAGAACAGCAGCGCGTGGATGAGTTCGAGCTCGGCCCGCGAGTTGTCGAGCAGGGGAGCGAGCCGTCGACGGATGCCGATGTTGGAGCGCATCCGCGGGTCGTAGCCGTACCAGCCGTACATCGCCTGGCGGTACTCCTCGCTGACCATCTCGAGGGTGAGCTCGTCGTGGTTGCGGAGGAAGACGCCCCACGCGGCCGACTGCGGCACGTCGAGCGTCTCGGACAGGATCGCCTTGAGTTCCGAGGCGTGCTGTGCGCGCAGCGAGTAGAAGATGCGCGGCATGACGGGGAAGTCGAACGCCATGTGGCACTCCGGTTCCTCGTCGGTGCCGAAGAACGCAGCGGTCTCGCGCGGCCACTGGTTCGCCTCGGCGAGGAGGACCCGCCCGGGGTACTCGTCGTCGACCATGGCGCGGAGCTTCTTGATGAACTCGTGGGTCTCCGGCTCGCCCTCGCCGTTGCCGTCTTCGGACTCGAAGAGGTACGGGATCGCGTCGAGCCGCAGCCCGTCGACGCCCATGTCGAGCCAGTGGCGGACGACGTCGTACACGGCCTCGACGACGGCGGGGTTCTCGAAGTTGAGGTCGGGCTGGTGCGAGAAGAACCGGTGGAAGAAGAACTGCCGCCGGACCGGATCGAACGTCCAGTTCGACTCCTCGGTGTCGACGAAGATGATCCGGATGTTCTCGTACTCCTGGTCGGTGTCGCGCCAGACGTAGAAGTCGCCGTACGGACCGTCCGGGTCCTCGCGCGACTGTTGGAACCACTCGTGCTGGTCGCTCGTGTGGTTGATCACCATGTCGATCACGATGCGCATGTTGCGCTCGTGGGACTTCGTGACCAGCTCGCGGAAGTCGTCGAGCGTGCCGAACTCGGGCAGGATCGCCTTGTAGTCGGCGATGTCGTACCCGCCGTCGCGCATCGGCGACTGGAAGAACGGCGGCAGCCAGATGGCGTCGACGCCGAGCCACTGCAGGTAGTCGAGCTTGCCGATCACGCCCTGGATGTCACCGATGCCGTCGCCGTTGGAGTCGACGAACGAGCGGATCATGCACTCGTAGAAGACGGATCGCTTGTACCACTGCGGGTCCAGGGTCAGGCCTGGGAGCTGGATCGGGGCCGTGAACGTCACCCTGGACACGCTAGGCCGCCCGGCTGGCGCTGTCCGCAGGAAGACCACGGCCGCGCGCGTCGGGCGCGCTTCCCCGTGGACGGACCGGCCTGGAGGCACGGATCACCTCCGCGCACACGCCCCGTCTGCGAGTTCTCCACATCCGGCCCCCGGTGCGGTGGGCGCCCGGGTCGCCTTCCTTAGACTGGCCGGGATGCGCCCGCCCCTGCTCTCCCCGTACCAGTCCCTCATGGCCGCGACCCCGGTCGTGCACCGCGCGGTGCGGACCGACGGACGGACGACGCACTACTGGGTCTACGGACCCGAGGACGCGTCCCGTACGGTGCTCGCGGTGCACGGGTTCCGCGGCGACCACCACGGCCTCGAGACCATCGCGGCACACCTGCAGGGCGTCCGCGTGGTCGTGCCGGACCTCCCGGGGTTCGGCGCGTCGGACCCGCTGCCGTCGTCCGACATCGACTCCTACGTGGCCTGGTTGACCGCGTTCCACCGGGCGCTCGGCATGGACGAGCAGACGGTCGTCCTCGGGCACTCGTTCGGGTCGATCGTCGTCGCCGCCACCGTCGCCGCAGGCCTGCGCACCCGACTGCTCGTGCTGGTCAACCCGATTGCCGCGCCGGCGCTGCAGGGGCCGCGAGCGATCGCGACGGGTGTCGCCATCGGTTACTACAAGGCCGGCGCCGTCCTCCCGAAGCCGCTCGGCCTCGCGCTGCTCCGGAACCCCGCGATCGTGCGGGTGATGAGCATCGCCATGCTCAAGTCGCATGACCGCGAGCTCCGCCGCTGGGTGCACGACCAGCACGACCGCTACTTCTCGGCGTTCTCCGACCGTACGAGCGTGCTCGAGGCGTTCCGCACCTCGGTGACGCACGATGTCTCCGAGTACGCCGACCGCATCGACGTCCCCGTGCTGATGATCGCAGCCGAGCACGACGACATCACGGCGGTCCCCGAGCAACAGGCCCTGGCCGCGCGGCTCGCGGACGCCGAACTCGTGGTCGTGCCGGGCGTCGGGCACCTGGTGCACTACGAGACTCCGGCGGCGGCTGCCTCCGCCGTGCTCCGACGGATGGACGACACCGGGGCTCCGGCGCGCGGCGGACGGCGACGTCGTCCGCAGCAGCGGCGAGGACGGCGACCGGACGGCAAGCCGGACCCGCAGCAGGCGGCGCCGGATGCGCAGCCGGTGGTGCCGGACGCGCGGCAGACCGGGGTGACGGACGGGGCGGGGCCGAGCCGTGCCTCCCGGCCGGACCGACGCGGGGAGCACTCGTCGTGAGCCGCCTGCGCATCGGGATCGACTGCCGGTACGTCCGGATCGGACGCCACGACGGGATCTCGCGGTTCACCGCCGGGATCGTCGCGCACCTGCCCGACCGCCACGAGTACGTCCTGCTGGTGCACGACGTCCGGCAGCTCGAGTCGCTGCCGGCGGGCCTGCCGCACGAACTCCTGCCGGCCCCGACCGACGCCGGTGAGCCGTTCGTCGCGCGGCGGGTCAACGCGCTCGGCCTCGACGCGGTGTTCTCGCCGATGCAGACGATGGGCTCCCGGGGGCGCGACCACGCCCTCGTGCTCACCCTGCACGACCTCATCTACTACCGGAACCGCACGCCCCCACGAGAGTTCTCGTGGCCGATCCGGCTCGGGTGGCGGGCCTTCCACCTGTCCTGGGCGCCGCAGCGGTTCCTGCTGAACGGCGCGGACGGCGTGGTCACGGTGTCCGAGACGACCGCGGGGCTCATCCGCGAGCACCGGTTGACGAAGCGCCCCGTGACGGTCGCGTACAACGCAGCCGACCCGGCCGAGCGGCGTCCGGTGGACGGGGAACGACGTCGCGACCTCGTGTACATGGGGTCGTTCATGCCGTACAAGAACGTCGAGACCCTCGCGGCCGCGCTGCCACTGCTCGGGGCGGACTGGCGACTGCACTGCATGTCGCGGGTGTCGGACGCCGACCGGGCACGACTGACGCGGCTCGCGCCGGCGGACTCGCTCGTCTTCCACGACGGTGCCTCCGACGAGACCTACCTCGACGTCCTCCGGACCGCGACGGCACTCGTGACGGCATCGTACGACGAGGGGTTCGGCATCCCGCTCGTCGAGGCGATGGGCGTCGGCACGCCGGTGGCGGTCAGCGACATCCCGATCTTCCGCGAGATCGGGGGCAGCGCGGCCGAGTACTTCGACCCGTCCTCGCCGTCGGCGGTCGCTGCCGCGGTGCGGCGGCTCGAGGACCGGTGGGACGACGCCTCGGAGCAGTCCGTGGCCCAGGCGGCACGGTTCCGCTGGGCGGACTCGGCCGAGCACGTCGTCGCTGCGGTCGAGCGGGCCGTGGCCGACCGCGCTGCCCGGACGCGTCGGCCCCCTTCGCCTCGGTCGACCGCTGAGTAGACGGGTCAGGTCGGCGGTCGCTCGCTCAAGACCTCCGCGCCGGGGAACACGGACTGCGTCTCCTGACGGGCCTTCGACACGACCGCGCCGAGCGCTGCCCCACGCCCTGTCGTCTGGACCGTCACCAGCTGCACCTTCGCGTCGTCGGAGGGCGTCTCCGGCACCCACGCGCACCGCACGGCCCGGACGCCGCCGATCGCGTCGACACGGCGCGCCAGATCGAGCCGCCGTCCACTGACGTCCGCATCGGCGGAGACCCCGACGCGCATCGTGTCGATCGCGACGACGGCGAACACGCGCACACCGTTGCCGCCGGTCGTCGCCGCGGCCTGACTGAGCGCCGCGACCAGTCCGTCCTGGGCTGCCTCGTCCAGCCCCTCGTCAGCGGTGGCCACGGAGACCACGTCGTAGCTCGCGAACCCGGTCTTCGTCGTCCGGATGCCCTCGACCGAGGCGACGCCGTCGACCGCACGCGCGGCCGTCTCGAAGCGGGACAGTGCAGCCTCGGGCTGGGGGAACACGCCGCCGACGCCGTCCTGCACGCTGCCGATGATGGTCATGAGCGCGACGGCGAGGACGCCTGCTGCGAGGACGACACCGGCGGCGACGAGGGCGCTCCGTCGGACGCGCTGCGGCGTGGTGCGGGTCGGCACCGATGCGGTGTCGGGTCCGAACGCCCGGTCGAGGTCGTCGTCGGGCTCGGCGGGCCACCCGGGTCGCTCGGTGCTCATGCCGTCCCCCTCTCAGGACCTCTTGCCCGGGTCGGCGGGTCGGGCGGCGCCCGGCCTCGGCCCGGAGTGCCCCGGAGCATAGTCCGACGGCGCGGAGCGGGTCCCGAGCCTCGCGCTGCCTGCCGGGGGCACGCTCGCCACGCGGGCCAGGCCCGGCACTCGGGCGCGCGAGCGCGCCGACGTCAGCCGCGGCGCTCGAGGGGGTTCTGGTACTCGAAGGCGGAGCCGCCCGGACCGTCCGACTCGTCGTCGATCGGGTCGTCGAACCGCACGAGCTCGGCGTGGAAGCGTTCCGGATCCCAGCGGAACGAGTGGATCGACCCGTTGCGGATCGGCGTGCTGTGCCGGTCGGCGGTCCCCGGCGCGGCGGCGTTCACCACACTCCGGATGACCGCGCCGTGGGTGGCGACCACGACGGACGCGCCGTCGTAGCGGATCGCGATCTCCCCGAGCTGTTCCGTCACGCGGGCGAGGAGGGCCGACCGGGACTCACGCCCGGGGACGTCGTCGTACGGCCACCGCGCGCGGATCTCGACGTCCGTCAGCCCTTCGGCGTCACCGTAGGAGCGTTCAGCCAGGCCGGGGTAGGTGTCCGGCACGGCGAGCCCGAGTCGGGACGCGATGATCGACCCGGTCTCGCGGGCACGGGAGAGCGGCGACGCGACGACGGCGTCGAACGCCCGGCGAGCCAGGAGTTCGGCTGCGTCGGCGGCCTGGGCCCGCCCGACGTCGTTGAGCGGGATGTCCGTCGACCCCTGGATGCGGCGCTGCTTGTTCCAGTCGGTCTCGCCGTGGCGGACGAGGGAGAGGTGGGTCGTCACCCGACGATCATCCCAGGCTCGCCGGTGCCGGTGCCGGTGCCGGTGCCGGCGACCACTGCGCCGAGCCGCGAGGCGAGCGCCACGAGGGTCTCGGTGGTGCCGGCGTCGAGCTTCACGGCGGCCCGGCGGTCGCTGCGCGTCGTCCCGCGGTTCACGATCACGACCGGGTGCTTCCGCCGGACCGCGTGGTCGACGAGCCGCACGCCCGAGTTCACCGTGAGCGAGGACCCGACGACGAGCAGTGCGTCGGCGTCCGCGACGATCGACACGGACTCGCGGAACTTCTCGGCGGGGACGAACTCACCGAAGAACACCACGTCGGGCTTGAGCACGCCACCGCACACCGAGCAGTCGGGCACGACGAATCGCTCGACGTCGGTGATCTCGACGTCGCCGTCGGGCTGGAGCTGCACCGACCCGGGCTCGTCGATCCACGGGTTCGCGCGGTCGAGCGTGGCCGCGAGGTCCGAGCGCGAGAACACCTGCCCGCACGTCAGGCAGACGGCACGGTCCATCGAGCCGTGGATCTCGACCACCCGCCGCGAACCGGAACGCAGGTGCAGCCCGTCGACGTTCTGCGTGATGACGCCCGTGACGATGCCCTCGCGCTCGAGCTCGGCGAGCGCCCGGTGCCCGTCGTTCGGCACCGCCGCGGCGAAGGTCCGCCACCCGAGGTGCGAGCCGGCCCAGTACCGCTGCCGTTTCGCCGGGTCCGACCGGAACTCCTGGAAGGTCATCGGCTTCCGCACGACGCGGCCCTCGCCCCGGTAGTCGGGGATCCCCGAGTCGGTGCTGAGTCCGGCGCCGGAGAGGACCGCGATGCGCTTGCCGGCGAGCAGCTCGACCACGCGGTCGAGGTCGGCCGCGGTGCTGTGCTCGTCGCTCGGGGGCATCGTCTCCACGGTACCCTCAACAGCCGACCGAACCGCGTCCTTCCCTCCCAGAACGGAACCCCGTGCAGCCCGTCCGCATCGACTCGCTCGACGACCCCCGCCTCGACGACTTCGCACGACTCACCGACGTGGCACTCCGGCGGGTGACCGAGCCGGAGGGCGGGCTCTACATCGCCGAGTCCAACACCGTGATCGAGCGTGCGGTCCGGGCCGGACACGTCCCGCGGAGCGTGCTCGTGCAGGAGAAGTGGCTCGACGACGTGCTGCCGCTCGTCTCCGAGCACGAGGGTCCGGTGTTCGTGGGCCCCGACGCGCTGCTCGAGGAGCTCACCGGGTTCCGCATGCACCGCGGTGCGATCGCGGCGATGCACCGTCCCGAGCTGCCGACCGTCGCCGAGGTCGTCCGCGACGCGAAGCTCGTCGTCGTGCTCGAGGACATCGTCGACCACACGAACGTCGGTGCCGTGTTCCGGAGCGTCGCCGGGCTCGGCGCGGACGCAGTGCTCGTCAGCCCGCGGTGTGCCGATCCGCTCTACCGCCGGAGCGTCCGGGTCAGCATGGGGACCGTGCTGCAGGTGCCCTGGACCCGGATCGGCGAGTGGCCGGAGGCGGGAGAGGAGCTCCGTGAGCAGGGATTCCACCTGGCCGCGATGGCGCTCACCGATCGCTCGGTCGACCTCGATGCGTTCGTCGCCGACGTCCCGGAGCGGGTCGCCCTCGTGATGGGCACGGAAGGGCAGGGGCTCACGGCGCGGGCGATCGCGGCCGCGGACACGACGGTGCGGATCCCGATGTCGCACGGGGTCGACTCGCTCAACGTGGCCGCGGCGAGCGCCGTGGGCCTGTGGGCCGTCGCGCACGCGCAGCGAGCGCGCTGACCGACCGGCGCGCGCAGCGCGCCGCTCCACGTCCTGGGCACACCCCGCCCGCCGGCGCAGGCGGGGCGACCGATCCGGCCTGGAGGCGCGCGACCTGCGTTCTCCACAGCCGGAGCGTCCTCGCAGGGCCGGGCCGCGCCTCCCGGCTAGGCTCCTTGGCTGTGCCACGAGTCGTCCGCCGCCCCCGATCCGCCGTCCGGCGGCCCGTGGCGATCGGCGTGATCGCGGTGCTCCTCCTCGCCGTCGGCTACCTCGTGGCGGCCGCAGTCGTGCCGTTCGCCCCGGCGAGCGCTGCGACGACGACCTACTCGGCACCGAGGTCCACGGTGCCGGACCTCACGTTCCCGGGCTACGGTGCCACCGCGGTCGAGGCGACGGACTTCCCGGAGAGCCTGCGCACGAGCGGTGACCGGAAGCAGCGGTCGATCGCGAGCATCACGAAGGTGGTGACGGCCCTCGTCGTGCTCGAGGAGAAGCCCCTGGCGAAGGGGGAGCGCGGTCCGACGATCCGCTTCACCAAGCAGATGCAGGGGCTCTACGCCGAGTACCTCGCGAAGAACGGTGAGGTCGCGCCGATGCCCGACGGCCTGAGGTTGTCCGAGTACCAGACGTTCCAGGTCATGCTCATGAAGTCGGCGAACAACTACGCGGGGTCACTCGCGCTCTGGGCGTTCGGGTCGATGGATGCGTACGAGAAGGCGGCGGGTACGTGGCTCGACGAGCACGGGCTCGACGACACGGTGATCCACGAGCCGACCGGCCTCGACCCTCGGAACCGCTCGACCGCGACGGACCTCGTCGACCTCGGGCAGCTCGCGCTCGCGAACCCCGTGGTGAAGGAGATCGTCGGGACGAAGCAGGTCACGGTGCCCGGCGCCGGCGAGATCGAGAACTCGAACAAGCTGCTCGGGCTGGACGGCGTCGAGGGGATCAAGACGGGCACGCTCGACGAAGCGGGAGCCTGCCTGCTGTTCGCAGCGACCTACGAACGGGGCGGCCGCTCGGTGACGGTGGTCGGGGCGATGCTCGGCGGGGTCGACCACGATTCGCTCGACGACGACGTGCAGCGGCTGCTGCGGTCGGTGGCGGACAACTTCCAGGTCGTGACGCTGACACACGAGGGGCAGACCTTCGGCACCTACAGCACGCCGTGGCAGGACGGGGCGGACGCGGTCGCGGCGAAGGCGTCCGAGGTGCTGGTGTGGGGGAAGACCACGGTCACGGCGAAGACGCACCTCGACCCGGTGACGGTCGGCGACCGCGGGGAGCGGGTCGGCCGGGTGCGGTTCACGATCTCGGACCACGCAGCGGTGACCGTGCCGCTCGAACTCGACCGATCGATCACCGACCCCGGCGTCTGGTGGCGCTGGACGAACCCGTTCCGCGGCACCTAGGCGGTCGCGGTCAGTCCTGATCGCTGCGGACGTGCAGCGTCCAGGCGCTGTCGCGGGTGCTGCGGAACGCGGAGAAACCGACCTCCTCGACGCCGGTCCGTTCGGACTCCGACAGGTCGAAGCGGAACCGTCCGTCGGCGCACGAGACGGCGTGTTCAAGGCTGATGTACCTGCTGGTGGACCCGCCTCGGAGCTGGAGCGCGCCCTCCATGCTGCCGTCACCGAAGCACGCGAGCTCGATCGACCGGACCTTCGTCGGTGCGGGGAAGGTCATCGAGACCGAGGGCTTGCTCACGTCGGATCGTTCATCGGCCCTGGCGGAGATCCGAGCGAACAGGAGGGCGTCGTCGGACGCCCGCTCGCGCACCTCCCACCGGTGGAGCGCGGCCTCGTCGACCGGGGCCGGCCCGCTGCAGCCGGTGAGCACCCCGGCCAGGACGACGGCGGTGAGGACGGGGGAGACGAGACGCACCCGATGAGGCTAGCGTCGTCCTCGTGACGACGACGTTCCCGCGCAGCTCCCCGTCCGCCCTCGGCATCGACGCACGCGGGGTGTCCGCGTTCCTCGACGCCCTCGAGTCCACGCCCGACGTCGAGGCGCACTCCTTCGTGCTCCTCCGGCACGGCCAGGTGGCCGCCGAGGGCACTTGGGACCCGTACCGCGCCGAGGCCGTGCACCTGCTGTACTCGCTCAGCAAGAGCTTCACCGCCGCCGGTGTCGGAATCGCCGTCCGCGAGGGCCTGGTCGACCTCGACGCAACCGTGCTGTCGTACTTCCCGGAGCTCGACGCCGAGGTCACGGACGAGCGGAGTCGACGCATCCTGGTGCGTCACGTCCTGGCGATGGCGAGCGGACACCGGGAGGAGACGCTCGAGCGCGCCCGCGCGATCGACCCGACGAACACCGTGCGGGGCTTCCTGCTGCTGCCGCCCGACGAGGAGCCCGGCTCGGTCTTCGCCTACAACCAGCCGTGCACGTACACCCTCGCCGAGATCGTCCGTCGCGTGTCCGGCGCTTCGCTCGTCGACTGGTTGCGGCCGCGCCTGCTGGACCCCCTCGGCATCACCGACCTCGCGTGGAAGCGGGACGAGCACGGCAACGAACTCGGCTTCAGCGGTTGCTACGCGCCGGTCGAGGCCGTCGCGAAGCTCGGGCAGCTGTACCTGCAGCACGGCGTGTGGGACGGGCAGCGCATCTTCGACGAGGACTGGGTCGACGCGGCCACCCGCGTCCAGGTTGAGAACCCGCAGGAGGAGAACCCCGACTGGAGCCAGGGGTACGGGTTCCAGTTCTGGATGGCCAGGCACGGCTTCCGCGGCGACGGTGCGTACGGGCAGTTCTGCGTGGTGTTGCCGGAGCAGGACGTCGTGCTCGCGCTGACCGGGCAGAGCGCCGACATGCAGGCGGTCCTCGACGCGGCGTGGCAGCACCTGCTGCCCGCCGTCGATGCTGCATCCGTGGACGCTGGCGCGGACGCCGGCCTGGAGGCACGGGTCGCCTCGCTCGGTCTGCCCCCGGTCTCGGGTGAGCGGCTCCCGGACGCCGCTGCCCACGGCCCGCTGCACCGCGACGGCGCCGCGTGGCGCCTCGAGCTCGACGTCGAGGGCGGCCACCTGTCCGTCCCGGTCGGCGAGGGGGAGTGGGCGGTCGAGGGGCCGCTCGCGGGCAGCGCCGCGCTGGTCGAGGACGGCGCAGCGGTGCTCGTCGCCGTGCGGTTCGTGGAGACCCCGCACACGGCGCACGTCCGCATCGCGATCGACTCGGGCGACGCGACCTTCGTGTGGGTCACGCAGCCGCTGCACGACGGTCCGACGACGCTCCGGCGTCCCGCAGACTGACAGCGGTCGACCGCGCGACGCCACCGGGCGGGCGCTACGGCGTGTCGGAGCGGTACTCCACGACGTCCTGGAGCTCGGGACGCTTCGGGGAGACGCCGTCGCCCGAGGACGTGTGCTTGATGCGCCGCACCACCCAGGGGACGAGGTACTCCTTCGCCCACCCGAGGTCCTCGACGCGTGCTTCCCGCCACGGTCGGGCCTCGAGCGGCTCCGGGGCGAACGGCGCGAGCCCGTGGTCGACGCCGAGCGTGTCGAGCACGGCGGCGGCGACGGTGGCGTGTCCGGTCGGAGAGTGGTGCAGCCGATCTGGTGCCCACATCCGCGGGTCCCGGAGCACCCGGAGCGCCCACATGTCGGCGACGAGTGCGCCGTGCTTCAGGGCGATCGCGTGCAGGTTCTCGTTGTAGATGGCGGTCTTGCCGCGGACCATGCCGAGCACCGGCGTCATGCCGACGTCCGGACCGGTGAACATGACGACCGTCGCGCCGTCGCTCCGGAGTCGGGCGATCATCGCGTCGACCTTCGCGGCGAGGTCGTCCGGGTCCGTGCCGGGGCGGATGATGTCGTTGCCGCCGGCCGACACCGTGACGAGGTCCGGTCGGAGGTCGAGCGCCGGTTCCACCTGCTCGTCGATGATCTGCTGCAGCAGGCGACCGCGGATCGCGAGGTTGGCGTACGCGAAGTCGCCGGCGCCGGTCGCGTCCGCCTGGTGCGCGAGGACCTCGGCCACCCGGTCCGCCCAGCCCCGGTTGCCGCCCGGCACCGTGGGGTCCGGGTCCCCGATCCCCTCGGTGAACGAGTCACCGATCGCGACGTACCTGGACCACGGATGACGTTCTGACACGCATCGGACCCTAGTCTCGTGGCATGAGCACGGCCAACCCGATCCCCGCGGACCTCCTCGAGCGCATCGCCGCCCGAGCGCCCGGGTACGACGCCGCGAACGCGTTCTGCACCGAGGACCTCGACGAGCTGCGCGCCGCCGGGTACCTGCGACTCGGCGTGCCCGCCGAGCACGGCGGCCAGGACCTCGGGCTCCGCGCGACGGTCGCGGTCCAGCGGACCCTCGCGAAGGCGGCGCCGGCGACCGCGCTCGGGCTGGGGATGCACCAGGTGTGGGTGCAGGCGGCCCGCAGCGTGCGTGCACGGGGCGGGTCGTTCCTCCAGGCCGTCACCGACCACGCGGCGGCCGACCACCTGCTCGCGTTCGGGGTGAGCGAGCCGGGCAACGACGCCGTGCTCTTCGACTCGTCGACGACGGCGGAGCCGGACGGCGACGGCGGCTACCGGTTCACCGGCACGAAGGTCTCGACCTCGCTCGCGCCGGTCTGGGACGTCCTCAGCCTGTTCGGGAAGGACACGTCCGGTCCCGAGCCGGTGCTCGTGCACGGCTTCACCGTCCGCGACGACGGCGGCGTGACGCACCACGACGACTGGGACACCCTCGGGATGCGGGCGACGCAGAGCCGCACGACCGTCCTCGACGCCGTGCACGTGCCTGCCGAGCGGATCGTGCGGGTGCTGCCGGTCGGACCGAACCAGGACCCGCTGACGTTCGGCGTGTTCGCCGCGTTCGAGCTCCTCGTGGCGTCCGTGTACGTCGGGATCGCCGAGCGCGCGGTCGAACTGGCGGTGACGGCCGTGCGGGACCGCACGTCGCTCGACGGCGCGCGCAGGTCGGACGACCCGGACGTGCGCCGCGCCCTCGCCGACGCGCAGGGGGCCGTGGACGCGGTCGCGCTGCAGGTCGACGCCCTCGCACGCGACGTCGACGACCTCGTCGACCACGGCGCGCGGTGGTTCCCGTTGCTCGTCGGGACCAAGGCCCGCACCGTCGACGCGGCGCAGCACGTCGTCGACGAGGCGCTGCGTGTCGTCGGCGGCTCCGCCTACCGGGCGGGGAGCGAGCTCGCCCGACTCGCGCGGGACGTGCGCGCCGGCCAGTACCACCCGTCGTCGCGGGACTCGGCCGCCCGGACGATCGCGACGGCCCTGCTCGGCCCGATCCGCTGACACAGGCGCACCGACCGGGCCGCCGACACGCGGCGGACCGGCGATGTCGGTGGCCGGTGGCAACATCGCCGTGTGAGCAAGCAGGACGGACGCAACCGGCTCGTCTCCGACGCACCGGTCGACGACGTCACCGCCACCGTGCTGCACGTCGACATGGACGCCTTCTTCGCCTCCGTCGAGCTGCTCGACCGCCCGGACCTGGTCGGGCTGCCGGTCATCGTCGGCCATGACTCCGACCGCTCCGTCGTGACCGCCGCCACGTACGAGGCTCGTCGCTACGGCGTGAACTCCGCGATGCCGATGGCCGTCGCCAAGCGCCGCTGCCCGAACGCCGTCGTCGTCGAGCCGCACTTCGAGAAGTACCGCGAGCAGTCCGCGGCCGTGATGAGCGTCTTCGACCGCTTCACCCCTCGCGTCGAACGGCTCGGCATCGACGAGGCCTTCCTCGACGTCGCCGGCGCCCTCCGGCTCTACGGCACGCCGTGGGAGATCGGCGCGGCCATCCGTCGCGCGGTGTTCGAGCAGACGGGGCTGCACTGCTCGGTGGGTGCCGCGTCGACCAAGTTCGTGGCGAAGCTCGCGTCGAGCCGCGCCAAACCGGACGGTCTCCTCGTCGTCCCCGCCGCCGAGACCGTCGCGTTCCTCCACCCGCAGCCCGTGTCCGCGCTCTGGGGCGTCGGCGGCAAGACGCAGGAGACCCTCGAACGGCGGGGCATCCGGACCGTCGGCGACCTCGCGACGACACCGCTGCCGTCGCTCGTGGCGGCGCTCGGGCCGGCCGGCGGGCAGCGGCTCCACGACCTCTCGTGGGGGCGCGACCCTCGGACGGTCGAGACCGGCGTCGGCGAGAAGTCGATCGGGCACGAGGTCACGTTCGGTCGCGACCTGACCGACCGTGACGACGTCGCCCGCGAGCTCCTGCGGCTGGCCGACAAGGTGGCCGTCCGGCTCCGCCGCGCCGACGTCCAGGCCCGCACGGTCGCGCTCAAGGTCCGGTACACCGACTTCACCACGCTCACCCGCTCGCGCACGCTGGCCGAGCCCACCGACGTCGCCAGGCGGATCCACCGCGAAGCCGTCGAGCTGTACGACGTCCTGCACCGTGCGGGCAACCGGATCCGGCTCATCGGGGTGCGCGGCGAGAACCTCGTCCCGGCGGCCGCGAGCAACGCGCTGTGGGACGACGACGCGCCGTGGCGGGAGACGGAGACGACGGTCGACGCGGTCGCCGCACGGTTCGGAGCCGGCGTGCTGCGGCCGGCGTCGCTCGTGCGGAACGCGCCCGAGCAGCGTGCCCCGCACGCTCGTCAGGACCCTGCGTGACGGTAGAATCGCGTGAAGTGAGCGCAGCGGAGTACGACAACCAGCAGCAGCCCGCCACGCTGTGGGCCGACGCGTCGGCGACGCCGGACGGACACGTCCCGAGCGGAGACGACGGAACTCCGGCCCGCCCGCACGACGAGGCCGCGGCCCAGGCCGAGGCCGCCGGCAACGCCGCTGCCGAGCACCTCTCGCCCGCGTTCCCGGACCGCGCAGCGTGGGGTACCGCGTCCAAGCTCCGTGCCTGGCAGGTCGAAGCCCTCACGAAGTACTTCGAGACGGAACCGCGCGACTTCCTCGCCGCGGCCACCCCCGGCGCCGGCAAGACGACCTTCGCGCTCCGGCTCGCCACCGAGCTGCTCGCCCGCGGGACGGTCGACCGGATCGTCGTCGTGGCCCCCACCGAGCACCTCAAGCGCCAGTGGGCGGACTCCGCGGACCGCGTGGGCATCCGCATCGACCCGATGTTCAAGAACGGCGACGGCATGTTCGGCCGGCACTACCAGGGCGTGGCGATCACCTACGCCCAGGTCGGCATGAACCCCGAGGTGCACCAGCGGATCACGGCCGGCGGCAGGACCCTGGTCATCCTCGACGAGGTCCACCACGGTGGGGACGCTCTCACCTGGGGCGACGGCATCCGGGAGGCCTTCACCAAGGCCACGCGTCGGCTGTCCCTGTCGGGCACCCCGTTCCGCTCGGACACGGCACCGATCCCGTTCGTGCAGTACGCGCCCGACGAGCAGGGCATCCGGACGTCGATCTCCGACTACAACTACGGCTACGGGCGGGCGCTCAAGGACGGCGTCGTCCGGCCCGTGCTCTTCATGGCCTACGCCGGGCAGATGCGCTGGAAGACCCGCATGGGCGACGAGATGTCGGCGTCGCTCGGCGAGCAGGTGACGAAGGACATCACCGCGCAGGCGTGGCGGACCGCGCTCTCACCCGACGGCGAGTGGATGCCCGCGGTGCTCAGCGCCGCCGACAAGCGCCTCACCGAGGTCCGGCGTGGCGTCCCGGACGCGGGCGGCCTGGTGATCGCGACCGACACGACCACCGCCAGGGCGTACGCGCGGATGCTCACGCAGATCACGGGCGAGCGGCCGACCGTCGTGCTGTCCGACGAGGCCGCAGCATCCGAACGCATCGGCGCCTTCGCCGAGGGCGACTCGCGCTGGATGGTCGCCGTCCGCATGGTCTCCGAAGGCGTGGACGTGCCCCGGCTCTGTGTCGGCGTGTACGCCACGAGCGCGAGCACGCCGCTCTTCTTCGCCCAGGTGATCGGCCGCTTCGTGCGAGCCCGACGCCGCGGCGAGACGGCGTCGGTGTTCCTCCCGAGCGTGCCCGGGCTGATGGCACTCGCGGCCTCCCTCGAGCTCGAACGCGACCACGCGCTCGACCGCCCGAAGGACGCCGACGACGGGATGTACAACCCCGAGGACGCGATGGTCGCGGAGGCCAACCGCGAGGACCGCGCCTCGGAGAGCCTGCTGGAGGTGCAGCCGTTCGAGGCGCTCGACTCGCAGGCCTCGTTCGACCGCGTGCTCTACGACGGGGGCGAGTTCGGTACCGGGGGCGAGGTCGGTTCGCTCGAGGAGCTCGACTTCATCGGCATCCCCGGGCTGCTCGAACCCGACCAGGTGCGCGACCTCCTGCGGGCCCGGCAGGCCTCCCAGGCGAAGCGGTCCAAGGGTCGGACGGCGAAGGACGGACTGCCGAAGCCCAAGCCGGAGACCGACCGACCGATGTACCTGACGCTCAAGGAGCAGCGGACCGAGCTCGCACGCCTCGTGTCGATCTGGTCACGCCACTCGAACGAGCCGCACGGCGCGATCCACGCCGAACTCCGTCGGATCAGCGGCGGCCCGGCGGTGGCGCAGGCGAGTGTCGAGCAGATCCAGAAGCGCATCGACGTGCTGCGCTCCCGGATCGGCGGCCGACGGTGAGCGTCCGGTGATCGAGCCCGTCGACGACCGGACGTGGCTCGTCAAGCGTGACGCGGAGTCCTCGCCCGAGGCGATCATCGACCGCTTCGGCGGCGGCTACCGATTGCGGCGGTTCTCGCTCACGGAGTCCCGGCGGACGCCGCACGGGGTGTTCACGGGCCCCGAACTCGCCGAGACCGCGTGGTGGCGCCTCCGTGATCGTCGCGGCGCACTTTGACAGCACGACGGGGCTAGCGTCCGAGCGGTGACCGACGATCAGCGCCGCGAAGCCGGCCGGAGTGACGCCCCGGTCGAGGACGAGATCCACGACTCCTTCGAGGCCGTCGTCGAGGAGGGCACGGAACGCCTCCGACGGACGACCCGGGTCGTGCTCGCCACCGGGTTCGCCGGCGGACTGGAGATCGGCCTCGGCGTGATGGCGTACCTCGCCGTCCTGCACGAGACCGACAGCCACCTCCTCGCCGGCCTCGCGTTCGGCGTGGGACTCGTCGCGCTGTACCTGGCGCACAGCGAGCTGTTCACAGAGAACTTCCTCATGCCGATCGTGGCGCTGGTCGCGCGTGAGGGGACGGTCGGCCAACTGCTGCGCCTCTGGGCCGGGACCCTCGCGGCCAACCTCGCCGGCGGGTGGCTGTTCATGTGGCTCGTCGTCCAGGCGTTCCCGCAGTGGCACGACGAGCTCGAGGAGTCCGCACGGCACTACGTCGACACGCCGTTCGGGCTCCAGGTCGCGGTGCTCGCCGTCCTCGGCGGCAGCACGATCACGCTCGTGACGCGCATGCAGCAGGGCACCGACTCCGACCCCGCGAAGATCGTCGCCGCGGTGATCGGCGGGTTCCTCCTGTCCGGGCTCCAGCTGTTCCACTCGATCCTCGACTCACTGCTCGTCTTCGGAGCGATCCAGGCCGGGGCGTCGATCAGCTACGGGCAGTGGATCGGGTGGTTCGGCTACACCCTCCTGTTCAACGTGGTCGGGGGCGTCGTCCTCGTCACCGCCCTCCGCCTCGTCCGGTCGGCGGACCTCCTGCAGCACCGCCGACGCGGCGCTCCGGACGAGCCGGGCCGGGGGAGCGGCGAGCAGTGATCGTCAGCGGACCATGCGGAGCGACCGTTCGATCGGGCCGAACGACGACGTCGCCCCGTCCGTGACGAACCCGTTCCGCCGGTAGAACGCCTGCGCCCGCGGGTTGTCGTCGGCCACCCACAGCGAGGCCGGCCGGTCTCCGAGCACCGCGTCGAGCAACGCCTGCCCGGCACCCGTGCCGTGCGCGCGGGCGAGGACGTAGAGCATCGTCAGCTCCTCCGGTCGCACCGGTGACCCGCCGTCCGCCGTCGGCGTCGGCTGCACGGCGCCGAACCCGACGATCTCGTCGCCGTCGAGGGCGACCACCGACGAGAGCACCTGTTCGGTCAGGTTCGTCCGCCACATCGCGATACGGGGTTCGACCGCGAACCACGGACTGGAGTCCGGGTCGTCGACGTGCCGCCAGTAGGTCTCCCGCCACGAGGTCGCGTGCACGAAGGCGATCTGCTCCGCGTCCGCGAGCGTCGCCGGTCGGACGGTCAGGGCGTGCGCGAGGGGAGCCATGCGGTCACGGTACCGATCCGGCGAACGACGACGCCGATCCCGGTCGGCGCGGCTTGGTGACGCCACCAGGGAAACTCCGGTAGACCGGACACATGGCAGATTCGATCCCGCACGTCCTGGTCCTCGGTGGCGGCTCCGCCGGCTACACGACCGTCAAGCAGCTGCAGAAGCACGCTGCGACGGTCCCGATGCGCATCACGCTCGTCGACCAGAACACCTACTACACGTACCTGCCGTTCCTGCCGGAGGTCGCCGGCGGTCACATCGCGCCGAAGGACGTCACCTTCGAGCTGCGTCGTGCGCTGAAGCGGACCCGGGTCATCCAGGGCAAGGTCACCGGGATCTCGTCGAAGGACAAGACCGTGTCGATCTCGACGGCCGGCGGCGACGACCGCACCCTCGGGTACGACCAGCTCGTCGTCGCGCTCGGGTCGGTGACGCGCACGTTCCCGACCCCGGGCCTCGAGGAGTACGGCGTCGGCTTCAAGACCGTCGAGGAAGCCGCGTACGTCCGTGCGAAGCTCCTCGACAACATCGCCAAGGCAGCAGCGACCCGCGACGAAGACGAGCGACGTCGCCTCCTCACGAGCATCTTCGTCGGCGGTGGGTACACCGGCGTCGAGGCCATCGGCGAGCTCTTCGACGTGTCGCAGGCCGCGATCGGGACCTACCCGTCGCTGGCCGGTGAGCACCCCCGTTGGGTCCTCATCGACGCCCTCGACCGCGTGGCACCCGAGGTCGGCCCCGAGCTGTCGAAGTGGACCCTCGAATCGCTGCGCGCCCGCGGGATCGACGTCCGCTTGAAGACGACCATGCCGAGCGCCGAGGGCGGCGTCATCAAGCTCTCCGACGGCGACGAGTTCGCTGCCGGGCTGCTCGTGTGGACCGCCGGCGTGAAGCCGAACCCGCTGCTCGACGCCACCGACCTGCCGCGCGGACCGAAGGGCCACCTCGCCGCGAACGCGAAGCTCCAGGTCGAGGCCGAGGACACCCACGAGGTCGTCCCCGGCGTCTGGGGCCTCGGCGACGTGGCGCAGGTCCCCGACCTCACGGCGGAGAAGCAGCCGGCGTACTACCCGCCGAACGCCCAGAACGCCGTCCGTCAGGCCGTGGTCGCGGCGGACAACGTCGTCGCGACGATCACCGGCAAGCCGCTCGAGGAGTACCGCCACCCGTCGATCGGCACCGTGGCCTCCTACGGTGTCGGCAAGGGCGCGGCGAACATCAAGGGCGTCAAGATGACGAACCTGTTCGCCTGGCTCGCGCACCGCGCGTACCACGTGTACGCGATGCCGACGCTGAACCGGAAGGCGCGCATCGTCATCGGCTGGATCACGGGTGCCGTGTCCGGTCGCGACGCGACCTCCCTGATCAAGGAGACGGACCCGCGACGCAACTTCGTCGAGGCGTCGAAGAGCTAGGAGACGGAACGCGGCATCAGGCCGCAACTTCGTCGAGGCGTCGAAGAGCTAGGAGACTGAACGCGGCACCAGGCCGCGACTTCGTCGAGGCCTCCACGTCGTCGACGCTCCCACCTGACGGACGGGAGGCGCGGTGCCAGCTGGCACCGCGCCTCCCGTCCGTTCGTGGTACGTGCCCGTCGCGACGCGCGCGGTTCGTGACGTGACCTCAGCCGCAGTGCGCCGCGTCGCGCGCGGACAGCGTGCGTGGACAGGGTGCGCGGACCTGGGACGGCGTGGACGCCCGAGCGGTGAGCGTGGATGTTCCGAGCGAGAGGAGCGTCCATGCGCGCCATGACGTACCGCGGCCCGTACCGGGTCCGCGTCGAGGACAAGCCGGACCCGCGGATCGAGCACGAGAACGACGCCGTCGTCCGGGTCGAACGGGCCGCGATCTGCGGTTCCGACCTGCACCTGTACCACGGGATGATGCCCGACACCCGGGTCGGCCACACGTTCGGGCACGAGTTCATCGGGGTCGTCGAGCAGGTGGGTCCCTCGGTGGCGCACCTCAACGTCGGTGACCGGGTGATGGTGCCGTTCCACATCTCGTGCGGGTCGTGCTGGTTCTGCGCCCGCGGGCTCTTCACCAACTGCCACAACGTGAACGCGAACGCCACCGCTGTCGGCGGGATCTACGGCTACTCCCACACCACCGGTGGCTTCGACGGCGGGCAGGCGGAGCGGGTCCGCGTCCCGTTCGCGGACGTCGGCCCCGAGGTCATCCCGCCGTGGCTCGACGACGAGGACGCCCTCCTCCTGACCGACGCCCTCGGCACGGGGTACTTCGCGGCGCAGCTGGCATCGATCCGGGAAGGGGACACCGTCGTGGTGCTCGGTGCGGGGCCGGTGGGACTGTTCGCGGCGAAGTCGTCGTGGTTCATGGGGGCAGGTCGCGTGATCGTGGTCGACCAGCTCGAACACCGCCTGGAGAAGGCGCGGACGTTCGCGCACGCCGAGACGATCAACTTCGCCGAGGTCCCCGACGTCGTGCTCGAGATGAAGCGGCAGACGGACTTCCTCGGTGCCGACAGCGTGATCGACGCCGTCGGGGCCGAGGCGGACGGCAACGCCACCCAGCAGGTCACGGCCTCGAAGCTCAAGCTGCAGGGAGGGTCGCCGACCGCGCTGAACTGGGCGATCGACGGCGTCCGGAAGGGTGGCACGATCTCCGCGATCGGTGCGTACGGCCCCATCCCGAGTGCGGTGAAGTTCGGCGACGCGATGAACAAGGGCGTCACCATCCACGCGAACCAGGCGCCCGTGAAGCGGCAGTGGCCGAGGCTGCTGGAACACATCCGGGCCGGGCACCTCAAGCCGAGCGACATCATCACGCACCGCATCCCGCTCGAGCACATCGCCGAGGGCTACCACCTGTTCTCGTCGAAGCTCGACGGGATCATCAAGCCCGTCATCGTCCCGTGAAGGAGCACGCCATGACCGACCACACCCCGTACATCGCGGACCCGCCCCGTCGTGTCCCGACCGCCGACGAGCTCCGCGCCCGGATCCCCGGGTGGGGGAGCGACCTCGACCCTGCCGATCGCCCGTCGGTGCCCAAGCTCTCGCGAGCGGCCGGGTCCGCGACGGGCGTGCACTGGGACGTCCCCACGCAGCAGCTCGGCGCCGAAGGACGCGAACGCTCGATCGAGCACGCGCACGTCACGCCGGTGTTCGGGACGGCGCAGCCCCTGCGTGGCGTCGCCGGAGCGGTCCGGCGGGTCGCCTACGCGAGGTTCAGCGAGGGGCGCCTGGCGCACTGGTTGCTGCTCGTCCTCGGGGACCGGATCGACGTGGCGACGCACCGCGTGACGGATGCGCTCCGGGGCCGACCGGACCGGGTCGTGCACGAGACGGGGGTGCGCGCTGAGCTCGTCGGGCGCCCGGTCGCGTCGCGCCTCGGCTCGTCGCGACGGGACTGGCGGCACGGGGTGCTCGATCCGCTGGTCGCCAACTGGGGCTGGCTGGCCGCGGCCGCCGGCGTCGTGCTGGTGGTGCGTCGGGTCGCCCGCTCGCGTCGCTCACGGTGACGGCC
>NZ_LDQC01000036.1 GCF_001475545.1 Curtobacterium luteum
CCACGACGGTGTCGACGGCCGTGCCGGGGCGGCGTCCCGGGCGGGCGGCTGCCACGACGGAACGTCCCGCTGCGCGTGCGGCTCCCACGCAGGTGCGGAGGGAGGTGTGGGAGTGGACGACGCACCCGAGGACGCCGGAGCCGTCGGAGGGTTCGTCCCTGCGGCACGCCGAGCGCGCTCGGCGACGCGGGTGACCTCGGGATCGTCGTCGGCGGCACCGGTCGTCGGCTCGGCTGCGAAGGCGTCCGGGTCGAGCGGTGGCTCGTCGGCCGACGAGCCGCCGGCGCTCGGCGTCCACGGCGTCGGCCCGGCGCTGTGCGCACTCTGGTCGGTCTGCGCCGGGCCGTCCGGGTACTGCGCCTGCGTCGGGGCACCTTCGCCAGTGCGGTCAGAGCCGGTCAGCCAGGCGCGGGTCGCCGGGTCGAGGGTCGCCTCGGGCAACCAGGCGTCCGCGGCGGGGTCCGGACGACGGCCGTGCACGTCGGGCTGGAGGAGCGGCGGCGGCGGTGCCTGTTCGACCGGTGCGGTGGCTGCCGGGAGTCGGTTCGCCGACGCCGTCACCGCACGTCCGCACTCACCGCAGAAGATCGCTCCGTCCGGGAGCGCCGAGCCGCAGTGTTCGCATCTGATCACGTGGTGCCTCTGTCCTTACTCGGCCGGCCACCCCCGCGCTGACGTCCACGAGGTCCGAACGGCCTCCGGCCATCGTAGTCACGCGAAGTGCGACCGCCCTTCGAGCTGACCGCGCCGACGACAGCCGTCACCGCTGTCCGACCGGCCGCACCGACCCGCAGCGACCGCAACGACACCGCGGACCGGAAACGCTCCCGCCGGTTCCGACCCGCACGGAGGCTCGCGATCGCCTCGTCGGTCGCCACCCACATCCGGTCCGCGGTCGGCTCGTCCACGTCGCTCGGACCGAACACCGCACGGTCCGCGAGTGCGGCGAGCCCGGGCCCACCCTCGCCGGGCGCACCTCGGACGCTCTCGCGCCGCGTCGCGGACGGTGCGACGTCGTGACCACGATCCACCAGGGCGTCGCGGTACTCGTCCCACGCACCGACGATCCGCACGTGGGGTGACGGTGCGCGTCGCCGTCGCCGCCTGCGGAGACGCTTCACCGTGACGATCGTGACGAAGGGCAGGAGCACGAGTGCGGCCAGTCCGAGCACACCGAGCACCCAGGGCAACGCGGCGAGCAGGATCTGCAACCACAACGGCTGCACCGCCGGGGTGTCGCGGTCGCTCTGCGGTGGCGCCTGCTGGTCCTGGTCCTGTTGGTCCGCGGGAGGCGGCGGGACCACGGTCTCCGGACGTGTGACCGGCTTCGGCGTCTCCTGCTGCGCATCCGGGATCTTCCGCACGGTCGGGTTCGGGTTGAGCATCACCCATCCCCACTGCGCCGTGTCGACCTCGATGCGTGCGGTGACGTCCGAGCCGCGGAAGGTCGTCGTCCCGCCGCTCGTCGTCGACCCGGTACCGGAGTCGCCGCCCTCGGTGAAGCCGAGCACCACGCGGGTCGGGAACCCGAGCTGCTGCGCCATGAGCGCCGCGGCGACGGCGTACTGCTCCTGGTCGCCGACCATGAGCGGTGACGTGAGGAGCTCGGTGATCCGGTCGGCGCCGTGACCCGAGCGGCTCGCGCGGTCGTCGCCCACGCCGTGGCTCACGTAGCCGGTGCGCCTGAGCTCCTGCAGCATCGCGACGAGCTTCGCGCCGTCCGAGCCGGCACCGTCCGTGTACGCCTCGACGGTGTCCCGCACCGCGTCCGGCACGCCCCGGAGCGCCGGGACCGCTGCCGAGCCCGGCCGCGCCGACGAGAGCTGCTCCTCCGTCGGTTGGTCGGGCAGCACCGCGGTGAGGTCGTAGGTCGTCCCCTCCGTCACGCCGCCGACCACCGCGCCGGTGCCGGTCGAGGCGTTGTAGAAGAAGGACGTCCGGTCCCGGTCGGCCTGCTGCCCGGAGAAGTCCACCCGCTCGAGGTCGCCGACGGTCGGCAGCCAGACGCCGCGGTACCCCTCGACCGTCACGCCGACACGGACGGTCGTGCCGCGGACGCCCCGCACGTCGACCGAGGTCGGGACCCGTTCGAAGGTCCCCGACGCGGATGCTCCGTCCGACCCGCCGACGCGGTACACGACGCCGTCGTACGTGTCGAGCGTCGCGATGCGCACGAAGCCGTCCTCCGGGAGGCCGGTCACCCGCAGCTGCGCCGCGTCGGCCTCGTCGGCCTCCTCGTAGGCGCGGAAACCGCTGAGTGGGCTGACGTAGTCGCGCGGGTCGAACGGCTTCACCACGTCGGTCCGAGCCACCGTGCGACCGACCGACGGCGGCACGACGAGTCCCAGTCCGGTCGCCACGACGGCCGCCGCCACGATCGTCCCCGTACCGACGAGCGCCGGACGGAGCACCGACCGAGCGACCGGGACGCGTGCGCCGATGGTCGAGGCCACCGCGACGGCCCGACGCGCGTGCCGCGCGGTGAGCGCCCACACCAGCGCGATGCCGGCAAGCGCCACCGCGGTGACGATCGATGTGTCGAGCCGGCTCGGTCCCACCACGATGCCGACGACGAAGAGCACGAGCGGTGCGATCGCGCCGAGTTCCTGCCGGGAGGCACGGGTCGCCACGCTCACGCCGGTCACCGTCGCGACGAGGGCGGTGACGAAGTAGGGAACGAGCAGCGCCTCGTACGAACCGACCGGCAGACTGATGGTCACCAGCTGCTTCCAGCCGAGGGCGACCCCCGCGAAGAGGTCGAGCAGTCCCCCACCGGTCGGCAGGATCCCGTTCGCCTCCCCGGGCACCGCGGCGGGCACCCCGGTGAGCGCGAACGCCGCGACCGCGGCGATGCCGACGATCGGGGACGACAGCCGGTACGCGGCTCCGAGGAGCGCCACCAGCGTGCCCGCGAGCACCGCCGTGACCGCCGCCACCACCATCGCACCGTCGCGGTGGACCGGCCACCACGCGACGCTCGCGACCGCGACGAGCAACCAGACGGCGAGCGTCCCACCGGCCCACCGCAGCGCGGAGACCCGACGAGCACTGCGCCGGGCATCGCGACGCGCGGCCCCTCGGACGCGCACCGTCGGTTGCGTGGGAGCGGGGGCGCTCATGCTGCCGCCGATCGCTGCAGCGCGTGACGGAGGTCGTCGAGGTAGCCGATGGTCATCACCGTCAGGCCCACGACCCGCAGGAACCGCGGCTGCGCCTCGGGCTCGCAGATGACGGCCACGACCTCGACCCCGACGGGGAACCGGGTCGCCGCGAGCCGGAGCGCCGGCAGCTCGACGGTCGACCCAACCACGAGGAACGCCACTGAGATGCCCGCCGTGTCGCTGCCAACGATGCGGGAGACCTCGGCGATCGGCAAGCACGCCTCGGCCAGCCCCACCCGCGCGAAGTCGTCGAGGAGACGGGTCGGGGTCACCGTCGGCAGCGGGTGCACGGCGTACACCGGGCGCTTGGCGAACTCCGGCGTCCGCTCGGACACGACCACGGTGACGTCGCGGCCATCGCGTACCGCCCGGGTACCGAGCGATGCCGCGGCGCTCACCGCGAGCTCGAACTCGTCGCCGTCCGCGAACTCAGCCCTGGAGACCCCGAGCGCGACCACGAGGTGCGAGCGCCGTGTGTCCTCGAACTGGCGCACCATCAGCGCGCCGGACTTCGCGGTCGACTTCCAGTGGATCGTCCTGGGATCGTCGCCGGGCAGGTACTCGCGGATGGCGTGGAACGCGATGTCCGACGGGGAAAGGTCGGTCGTGGCCTGGCCCTCCAGATCCCGCACGAGACCAGTGCTCGTCGAGGGGATCGCGATCGTCCGCGGGTGCACGATGACCTGTTCCCGAGCCGTCCACACGATCTCGCGTCGGACCAGCCCGACCGGGTCCGCCCGCACACCCGTCACCGGGCCGACGTCGAGGACCCCGCGGCGGGTCGTCGGCACCGGGACCTCCCGCTCGAACGAGCCCTTGGCCGGCACAGCCGGGATCGCCACGTCGACGAGTCCCGCGCCCACCGGGACCTCCACCGTCGTCGGCACCGAGGGCAGACGCCCGGGGTTCTCCGCGGTCACGACCACCGCGGCCGGGTCCCCCACCGCGACCCGGTGCTGCGGGAGCCGCATGCGGATCAGGAGCCGCGAGCGCCCGATCAGGGCGACCGCTGCGACGACCACGAGCAGCGCACCCGCGAACCCGACGACGACGACCTCGCGGAGGCCGAGCCGGTACCCCGTCAGGAACGCGACGAGCGTGAGCACCGTCACCGTCCAGCCCAGGCCGGTGACCACGGACGAGACCTCGCCCCAGGCGCGCTTGACGAGCCTCCAGGCCGATGCCCAGAAGCGGACGAACCCGACGACCGCATCCGCTGCCACACCCTCGCGGTCGCCGACCAGGCGCGTCCGCACGTTCGTCAGGCCGGCGACCGTCACGGTGCGCTCGTGCGCGCCCCCACCACGACGCGACCGCGTCGAGGTGGGGCGGCGCGAACGCGTCGAGACGGGCCGGCGGTCGGTCACGAGGAGACCCGGTCCGCGGGCGGTGGCGTCTCGACCAGCAACTGCGACACGACGGCGTTCGCACTGACGCCGTCGAACTCCGCCTCGGCGTCGAGCACCAGACGGTGCGCGAGCACCGGGACAGCGAGGGCCTTCACGTCGTCGGGGGTGACGTAGTGCCGACCGTTCAGCGCTGCGAAGACCCGCGAGGCACGCATGAGGCCCATCGCACCCCGGACGCTGACGCCGAGCCGGACCTCGCTGGCCGAGCGCGTTGCGTCGACCAGTCGGGCGACGTAGTCGGCGATGACCGCGTCGACGTGCACCGACCGCGCCAGGGCGGCCATCTCGGTGATCGTCGCCGCGGGCACCACGCTCGCGAGCGGCACGGACGCCGAAGGAGCCGAGGAGGTCTCGAGGATCTTGACCGTCGCGGCGTGGTCCGGGTAACCGATCGACGCCTTCATGAGGAAGCGGTCGAGCTGTGCCTCCGGCAGACGGTACGTCCCGGCCTGCTCGACGGGGTTCTGCGTCGCGATGACCATGAACGGTGCGGCCAGACGGTGGTTGACGCCGTCGACCGTCACCGCGGACTCCTCCATCGCTTCGAGGAGGGCGGACTGCGTCTTCGGGCTCGCGCGGTTGATCTCGTCCGCGAGCACGATGTTCGAGAACACCGGGCCACGGTGGAAGTCGAACTCCTGCGTGCGCTGGTCGTAGACGCTGATGCCGGTGATGTCCCCGGGCAGCAGGTCCGGCGTGAACTGGATGCGGTTCGTCGACCCCTGCACGCTCTGTGCCATCGCCCGCGCGAGGCTCGTCTTGCCGGTGCCGGGGACGTCCTCGAGCAGGAGGTGGCCCTCGCTGAGCATCGCCGTGACCGCGAGGCGGATGACGAAGGTCTTCCCGAGGAGCACCTGCTCGATGTTCGTCACGATGCGGCCGGCGGCGTCGGCGAACCAGGTGGCCTGCTCCGGGGTCATGCTCATGCGGGGTCGTTCCTTCGGTGGTGAGTCGTGGGTCGTGGCGCGCTACTCGGAAGCGTAGGGCGTGATCGGCGCTGGGCTCAGTTGCCGGACGGAGTTGTGGAATCCGCGGGGGCGTCTGCGATGGGAACGGGTCCGCTCAGGAGCCCCGTGACCGACGATCCGGTGCCGTTCAGGGACACGTCCACCGTCACGGAGACCGACTTCGCCGTGAAGATCGCGGAGTTCGGCGGCGTCGGGGCTGGTCCCCCCGGCTTCCAGCTCTCCGGCGGCGCGAGCAGTCGAGATGGATTCCCGTCGGCGTCGTACCAGGTCGCCTCGTAGCCGGTGATGGCGAATCCCGAGCCGGCCGGCCCGGTGACCTCGAGCGGCGAACCCTGCTGGGCCTTCGTGATGGATCCTGACGTGTCGAGGGCCGCGCCGGTCACGACAGCGGATCGGTCGTCCGTCGTGCAGAACGTCGACCCGGGGCCCCCGCACGCACGGAGGGTCATCGAGACGGCGGTGTTCCGTGCTCCCGAACCCGGCACGCCCACCCAGGAATCACCGGGTGCGAGATCGACGGCGGCGCCTCCGGTCTCGAGCCGGTAGTGGTCCACCCGATTGGACGGCGCCGTCACTCGCAGGTTGAACTGCGACGCCGAACCCGACTGCGGTACGAGAGCGAGAGCCGGGGACGCGGTTCCCCCCGGACGCTCGTACGTGACGGCGCTCGCGTAGTCCACGTTGCAGAACAACCCGTTCGACACCGTCACCGCGTAGGTCGCGGTGCCGCCGTCCACACCGGTGTCCGTGGTCGGGCTGCTGGAGCCGATGGACCCGCCGGGGTTCGCCGAGCAAGCGACGTCACCGGACCGGAAGACGCTGTATCGCAACGATGAGCCACCCGCTGCATCAGCGGCACCCCACGTGATCGTCACGACCGATTTCCCGTTGCCGTCGGCGGTCGAACCCGCGACCGCGTTGACGTTCGTCGGCTTTCCTGGAACGCCGACGGCGCTGCCCGTCGCACTGCCCTCGTTCCACTGCACGACGGTGTTGTTCCGGTCCGCGCCGTTCCGCGCTGACACCGTCACGGTGTACTGCGCCCCGCTCTGTGCACCTCCGAACGACGTGCTCGTCGACGTGCCGGTGCTCCTCGTCGTCGAGATGCCCGGACCGCTGATCGTCACGACGTAGTTGTCAACCGCGCTCCCGTTGTTGGGAGCAGGCACCGCGTTCCAGCTCACGTCGAGCTGGTTCGGCGTGTCCTGGTTCGGCTTCACGCTGATGCCCGTCGGCGGAGCGGGCACGTAGTCGGCACTCATCGGCACCGACTGCGCGGAGGGCTCGCTGTCCCCGACGGCGTTCGTCGCGACGACAGAGAACCGGTAGGAGGCCTTCGGGTCGAGGCCCCTGACTTGACAGACCGTCGCGGTCCCGCAGTCCTTCGAGACGCCGTTCGTCCCGGTGAGCCGGTAGCCCGTGATCGGCGAGTTGTTCGCCTGGGGGGTCGACCACGTGAGCGTCACCTGGCCGCCGTCGTAGGACCCCGTGCGGGTCGGGGCGCCCGGCGAGTCCGGGACGTCCTGCACGGAGATCGTCACGTCGCCCCACACGTACCGGTCGGGGTCGTTCGTGGCGTCGGCGACCTGGTACTGCAGGTGTGCGTCCACCGGCTTCGCGGAGTCCGACACCCGGACCTGGAGCCGCGACTTGTCCGCACTGGGCGTCACGCTCACGCCGCCCGGCAACCCGCCACCGAGCCCCCGGATGTTCACCACGCGGAGCCGCTCGCTCGGGAACGGGTTCGTCGGCTGGTCGTTCGCGAGCACGTCGATCGTGGTCGTCTCGCCGCGCTTCGCGACGCTCTTGTCGGCCCCGGGCTGCACGAGGGGACGCGTCGATGCGACCACGGACACGCTGACCGTCCCGGCACGGCCGGCGTTCGCGTCGTCGGCGACCCCGACGCCGATCGACGCGGTGGTGTCCTTCTTCGCGGTGTCAGCGACCCGCACCGTGAGCCGCTGTCCGGCGATGGTCGCGGTGACGCCCTCCGCCGGCTGGCTCACGATCGAGTAGCGGAGCTCCGGCAGGTCCTGCGGGTAGGGGTAGTCGGTGAGCTTCGCGAGGTCGATCGTGCGCGTCGACCCGGGCTCCATGTCGAGGGCGGAACCGGAGAACGCCGGCGGCTGATTCGACCGAGGGAGCACCTTGATGGGCAGGACGAGCGTGGCGGTCCGGCCCTTGCCCCCGTTGGCGGACGAACCGTCGGTGACCTCGAACGAGATCGACGCGTTGCCGTAGTAGAGCTTCGCGGAGGTGAACCGGAGCGTCGAGGAATCCACGACGAGGTCCTGCCCGTTCGCGTGTGTCGCCTTCACCGTGCCGTCGTCGGTGATCGTCGCGGTCCTGCCGTTCGCCGTGATGACGTAATCCGAAAGCGGGATCCGGACCGTTGCCTCGCTCTTCACGGTGATGGCCGGTGCGGTGCGGTCGATCTGCGGCAGTGCGTCGTCGAAGCCCGGAACGTTGATGAAGCCGTAGGAGACGATGTCCGGTCGGTCCTTGCGCGCGACGGAGAAGGGGATCACCTGGGACTCGTCGGTCAGACGGACGACGATCCGCTCGTCATCGGTGAGCCTCGCGGTGTCGCCGTACCCGTCGACGACGCCGACGGTGAGGTCGGCGGCGGTGCCCTCGGCGAAGAACACGTTCTCGAGCACGTCGACCGTGACGCTCTGCCGCCGGATGATGTCCTGCAGGTCGAGCGTGGTGTCGTCGACCTCCGGACGGAGGGGCTGCGCATCCTTGTCGACCGTGACCGTCAGGAACGCGGTGCTCGAGCCACCGCTCTCGTTCGTCGCCGTGTACAGGACCGCGAAGTCACCGGTCGTCGCCGACTTCGGCGGCGTGACCCGGATCTGCTGACCACGGAGGACCTTCGCCCTGACGGTGTCGTCGGTCGGCTCGGCCTTCGTGACGGCGAGCTGACCACCTTCCGGGTCGGAGTCGTTCTGGAGGACACGCACGGTCACGGACCCACCGGGGCGGATCGTCACGTGGTCGGCCTGGGCCACGGGGTTCGATGCCTGCTCGGCGCGCGGGGCGATGCCGACCCGGACGGTCCCGGTGGCACGGGCGCCGAGTGCGTCGACGACGGTGTACGTGAACTCGTCGGTGCCCGCCGAGTAGTCGCCGGCCTCGTACGTCAACGAATCGGAGGACACGTCGCTCACCGAGCCCTTGTCCGGGTTCGATCCGACGCCGACGAGCTGCACCGAGTCGCCGTCGGGGTCGATGCCGTTCAGCGGGATCGAGACGCGCACGGACTTCCCCGCGACGACGCGTGCCGTGACCGTCTGCGGCACCGGCGGGTTGTTCGTCGCCGTGTCCTTGTCGCGCACCGAGATCGAGACGGTGGCGTCGGCGTACTGCCCGTCCGGACCCGCGACGCGGTACACGGCGGTGTAGTTGCCCGGGGTCTCCGGAGCGAGGTAGCGCAGGTGGTCGCCCGACACGAAGAGCAGACCGCCGTCGCCCGGCACGTTCTGCACGAGGTCGGGCTGCAGGGTGAGCGGCTCACCCTCGGGCTGCGTGTCGTTGTCGAGCACGGAGATGTTCGCCACGTCGCCGACCCGGACCGTGGCGGTGTCGGGCTGTGCGACCGGCGGCTGGACGCGGTCGGGCTTCGGAATCTCGACGACCGTGATGGTGCCGGTCGCGGAGGCCAGGCCGTTGGTCTCGGTGTAGCCGAACGTCACCGGCCCGTCGAGCGGTGCCGTGAGCGTGATGCGGACCGTGTGCTGGTCGAGGATGCTCGTCTGGACGCCGGAGGCTCGATCGGGAGTGTCGAGGGCGGTCACCAGCAGGACGCCGCCGGCCGGGTCGATGTCGGTCGCGGTGACGTCGGTGTCCTTCGTCGAGAGCGTGTTGACGAACACCGTCTTCGGCGTGGTGATCGGCGGCGTCGACGCGTCGGGCGGCGCCTGGATCGTGACGCGGACCACGCCACTGGTCGTCTTCGAACCGTCGGTCACGGTGTACTCAAGCTGGTGGTCACCCGCGCCGGCGCCGACGACGCGGAACGTCCCGGAGTCGTAGCTCGGCGTGATGGTGAGGCCCTTGGACGACGACACACTCGTCAGGGTGACCGTGCCGTTGCCGCCACGGACGTGGTCGAGCGGATCCACGGTGAACGCCTTGCCCGCGTACCCGGCGACGGGGAAAGCGTCCGCGTACAGCGGCACACTGCCGGCCTTCGCGACGGTGACGGTGAGGGATCCGCGACCGTCCGCCTGTCCGTCGCTCACGACGAGTTGCACCGAGCGATCACCCGTGCGTCCGCTCTTGTTGCGGTAGTCGAGCAGGCCGTCGGGCGTCGTCGAGACGGTGTCGCCGTCGGCAGCGGTCGCTGACTTCAGGTACACCGGGTCGCCGTCGGGGTCGACCCAGTCGCCCAGGACGTTCGACACGACGTGTCCGTTCTGCACGACGTTCGCGCTCGTATCCCGGAACTGGCGGGGAGCGTCGTTCTCGGACGGTTGCCGGACCGAGACGGTGACGGTCGCGGTGTCCGACCCGCCGTTGCCGTCCGTGATCGTGTACGGGAACTTGACGGTGCCGCGCGCGCGGGAGGTCAGCGTGATCTGCAGGCGCTGACCGTCGGCGACGATCGCGACACGGCCGATCGACTCGTCGATCTTCCCGACCTCGGAGACGATGATCGGGTCGCCGTTCGGGTCGTAGTCGTTGAGCAGGACCGGGAGGCTCGTGGTGCGTCCGGGACGCGCGCCCAGCGCGTCGTCGACCGCCACCGGGGGCTTCTGGTCCTTCTCGACCTCCGGGTCGTCGTCGGAGACCTGCTCCTGCTGCTGGTCGTCGTCCTTCTTGATGAGGTCGGACCAGTTGTCGATGAGCTGACCGCTCCGGTCGATGGCCCAGGACCGCCCGCTGTCGGGGTCGTTCGCGACCACCGTGCTGCCGTTGTGCAGGATCTGCAGGGCGCCGCTGCTCGTCGCCTGCTCGAGACGCTGCACCGCGCGTCCGTCGCAGGTGTCGATCGCCTGTCCGCCGGCCCACGCACCGTAGACACAGGAGCCGTCGACGTAGGGACGCGCCGCGCGACCGGACACCGCGAGCGCGGTCGCGTCGACGGCGCCGGACGGTGAGACCCGGACGATCCCGGCCGTCCCGGCGACCACCACGCTGTCGCCGTCGGTCGTGGAACGCTGCAACGCGGGCTGAGCACCGACCCGGTCACCGAGTTCGACCCGGTCGCCGTCGATGGCGAGGACCCCGTCGGTCCGGTCGAGCACCGCGACGTTGCGACCGAACGCCGCGACCTGGAGGTCGTGGTCGGCGTCCATCCGGACCGTCCACTTCTGTGCCACCGACACGGTGGTCCCGAGGTCGACGAGGGATGCGGTCGACGTCTTCGGCGAGTACACCGCGACGTGGTCGTCGGAGGCGTCGAACACCGCGTCGGCACCGAGCGTCAGGTCCGGCTTGTCGGACGCGTCGAAGTCGGCGAGGTCCGCCGCGGGCGTCGTCCACAGCTCACCGGTGTCCGCGTTCCCGATCACCGCCGACGAACCCGCGAAGAACACCTGCGGGGATCCGGCCGGCAGCGTGACGGGGTCGCCCACCGTGGCGTCCGTGACGTCCACCTTCGCGACGGTGCCCTTCGTCTGGTCGACGCTGTAGACCGTCGAGCCCCGTTGGAGGACGGCGAGCCGGTCGGCGGAGGTCTCGACCGCCGTGTTGAGTTCGAGCACACCGGTGTTGGCGCGGCCGATCGCCCCGTACTGCGACGACGGGACCCACACCGTGCCGTCGCCCAGGTCGACCCGCTGCGTGTGGTAACCGCTCGATGCCACGGCGGCCGTGGCGACCACGGCACCGACGAGCACCGACGCGACGGCGGTGATCGCCGCCGAGCGGTGTTTCGCGAGGAGCCCGCGGATCACCGGCCGCTCCCGATGGTCGCGCAGCGCTGCGCACTCGCGACGCCGGTCTTCCCGTCGCGGTTGACCGCGACCGAGATGCACTCCTCGTCACCGCGCTGCCCGGACACCACGAAGCTCGTGCCGGACTGCTGGCTCGACGCGCCGTTGGACGACACGACGTAGGTGTCTCCGGTGCCGAGGCCCGGGTCGGTCCAGCGGAACGTCACGGACGAGGCCGTCGTCGTCGCACGGACATCCGACACCACGGGGATCGCACCGCTGCCGAGGCGCCCCACGACAGCGACGGTCGCGACGGCCAGAGCGGCCACGACCACGACGGTCAGGGCGCCCGCCCACAGCAGGGTCGAGCGGCTCCGGCGACGTGCACGGGTCGTGGAACCGGTGCGGTGCACGGTTCCGACGCTCTGCGCGCCGATCGCCGCGACCCCGCCCTGCACGGCGCGGCGGGCTCGACGACGGCCGCCCAGGCGGGCTGGCGGCTGGAGCTCACGGATCATCGTGCGGTCACCCTCGGGCGCCGGGGTGGCAACTGCCCAGGCTTCGACCGCGACGTCGGCGGACGTCTGTGGGATGCCGAGTTCGGCTTCGACCTGCTGGAACCCGCGGACGAGCTCGAGCACGGTCGCCGGGCGCTGCTGGGGCTTGCGGGACATCGCGGCCGCGAGCAGCCGTTCGAGCGTCGGCGGCACGTCTGCGCGCCCGGTGGGCTTCACCCCGCCCTTGTCGATCCGGCTCATCAGGTCGCCGGCGCCGTTCTTGCCGCCGCGGACCTCGAAAGGGCTCCGGCCGGCCAGGAGCGAGTAGACCGTGGCCGCGAGCGAGTACACCTCGGACTGGATGGTGCCCCGCGACTCGTCGCCCAGGACTTCCGGCGCGGACCACGGGATCGACATGCCGACGGGTTCGTCCGGGTCGGACTCCCCCACGGTCGCGGCGATCCCGAAGTCGGACAGGACCGGGTTGCCGTAGGCGGTGAGCAGGATGTTCGACGGCTTGATGTCGCGGTGCAGGACCCCCTCACGGTGAGCGGTCTCGAGCGCGGCACCGATGCGGATCCCGATCGCGAGCACCTCGGACACGGGGATCGGCTCACGGCGGTACCGATCGCTCAGCGACGACGAACAGAGCTCCATCACGAGGTACGGCCGCCCGTCGGCCGCCACGCTCGCCTGGAACACGGTGAGGATGGACGGGTGGGTGCTCAACCGGGCCATCAGGTTCGCTTCGGCCTGGAACATCTGGCGCACCCGGTCGTCGACGACCTCGTCCAGGAGCACCTTGACCGCGACCTTGCGGCGCGGCATGTCCTGCTCGTAGAGGAAGACGTCCGCGAAGCCGCCGGAACCGAGGACGTGCACGGGGCTGAAGCCCGGGATGACGGGCGGGTCGGACGGCAGTCGTCGCGCCATGCTCCCCTCCTCCCCAGCCGTCGGACGGCCGGCACGCTCGTCACGGCCATGTCATTCTACGGAAGCCCTCCGACGCCCAGCCGAGCGCCCAGACGACCCCCGGGGCGCCGACGACCCCAGTTCGGGGGGGTCAGTGACGCGGCAGCGTGTCCTCGACGTCGCCGTCGTCGGGAGCCCCGTCGACCTGCAGCACGACCACGGTCACGTTGTCACGGCCACCCGCGACGACCGCGTCTCCCACCAGCCGCTCCGCGAGCTCCTGCGCCCCCTCGACCCGCGCCGCGATGCGCGCGATGCCGACGTCCCCGAGCTCCTTCGTGAGACCGTCCGAGCACACGATGTAGCGGTCACCCTGCCGGAGCGGCAGCGTCCACCAATCGGGCTCCGGGGGCTCACCGAACCCGACGGCCCGCGTGATGACGTTGCTGTCCGGATGGCGTTCGGCGTCCTCGGCGCGGAGGAGCCCTGCGTCGACCATCTCCTGCACCACCGAGTGGTCGACGGTCACGCGACGCATCACGCCGTCGTCGATCCGGTAGGTCCGCGAGTCCCCCACGTTGAACACGAGCGCCGCCGGTTGCCCCTGCGTCGCCACCAGTGCGATCCCGGTCACGGTCGTCCCCGCGCCGATGGCGTTGCCGCCCGCCGCTCGCTCGATGTCCGCGGTCGCGAGCAGGAGCGCCCGCTGGATGCCCTGCCGGGTGGTGAACGGCTGTTCCGACACCTGCGCGAGGCGCCGCACGACGGCGTCGCTCGCGCGGTCGCCTGCGAGGTGTCCACCCATCCCGTCGGCGACGACGAAGAACGGAGCACCGACGATGTAGCTGTCCTCGTTGTGGTCACGCCGACGCCCGACGTCGGTCGCCGCGCCCCACGACAGGGTGAGGACGGCGCCGTCCGCACCGGGGACGTCGATGGCGTGCGCGTTGGCTGCTCGGCCGAGTTCGGTCACGTGTACTGGATCGCTCTCTGGTGGGTCGGGGGCACGTCGGTCAGGGAACCGGTCACGGCCAGCCCGGCGGGGTCGGGACGGGATCCGCGGGCAGCACCCGGAGGTGTGGCGAGAGGATCTCGACGGCGTTGCCGTCACCGATCTCGACAACCGTACCCGTCAGGACCACCGCTGACCCACCCGACGCGAGCCGGAACGGCTTCCCCGCGACCGGTCGGACGACGGTCCCGTTGGTCGACCGGAGGTCCTCGACCACGGTGGCCTCTCCGGAGGCCTGCACGAGCAGGTGCGAGGAGGAGACCTGTCCGGACGGCGAGTGCACGGTGACGAGCAGTGGCTCGGGGCCACGCACGATCCGCGGCAGCGAGGGCCTCCGGCCCACGACCAGCGGGCGGTCGAGTCGCAGCACGTGGTCGCCGATGCGGACCGACGGCGCCCGGGTGGACCGTGGCACTCCGGCCTGGAGGCCCGGTGCCGGTCCGGCGGCCGGCCCCCGGTCCGCGTCGGGTCGCGTCGGCACACCCCGCACGGTGTCGTCGGTCGCCGGGTCCGGTCCGCCGCCGAGCGGGCGAGCTGGACGGACGACCGTGTCGTCGTCAGGTGCCGCCGGGGAGGACGTGTCCGAGCTGTGCGGCCGGATGATCGTGTCGGCAGCGGGATCTGCCGTGCGACGCCTCCGCGGACGGATGACCGTGTCGCCGAAGGGGTCGTCGCCGGCGGGCGCGCCCGGACGAGCGCGTACGACCGTGTCGCCGAGGAGATCGTCGCCGGCGGGAGCGCCCCGACGCGGCCCGATGACCGTGTCGTCGACGTCGTCGACACCGCCGGTGGTGCCGCGTCGGTCGTCAGCGGTGTCGTCGTCGCGCACTCGGCCCCTCCCTCGCTGCTGGTCCAACCGTAGACGATGCCGTCGACCCTGCGCGTCATCGCCGTCCCCATCCGGGCGTGACGTCGCATCGGACCATCCGGAGGACGAGCGACGCCAGAGGGTCGTCGGCCGCGGTCTCGAGCGCGTACACCGCCCGGGTCCGTGCCCGCTCGGCCGAACCGAGGCCCCACGCACACCAGGCGGCGACCGACAGCGCACCAGCCGCTCCGCGGGAGCACCCGTGCGGGTCGTCCCCGGCACGCCACATCCGCCAGGCGTCAGCTGCCCGATCGCCCGCGAGGCGCAGCCGTGCCCGGTCCGGGATCGGCCCCGCTCCGGTGAGTGCCGGCGGCAGCCGGTCGGCGAACGCGTTGAACGGCACCGCGGTCCGTGGATCGGGGTCGTCGGGGTCCGCGAGGTGCTCGAGGATGGCGAAGCGCGTCGCCAGTGCTGTGCACGACGTCAGCACCGCGACCGCGGCGAGCGGTGCGAGCGGCAGGTCGGCCGGGCCGTCCGTCAGGGCGGCACAGGCTGCTCGCAGCGTCACCGCGGCAGCGATCTCACGCGGGTAGCGCACCGCTCGGTCGTGCTCGGATCGTGTCGTGGAGGGGATCATGGACGCCATCGAAGCGCGATCCGTGCCTCCAGGCCGGTCCGCCTCTGCCGTCCGTGGACGACGAGCCGGCCTGCCCGGCCTGTGCAGGAACGACCGACGTCAGGTACGGACCGCAGCGAGGGACTCGGCCACGAGGTCCCAGCCGTCCGACGTGCGCTCGAGGACCACACCGTGCTCCTCCGCCCACGCCCTGAGGTCGTCCACGGTCGTGATGTCCGCGCGGGACCGACCGAGCAGCGAGACGAGGCGCCCCTTCGCGGTCTTGTTCCAGTGGTTCAGCGCCTTGCGTCGACCACTCCCGTCGACGCTCACGACGCGGGGCACGAGGGCGTCAGGGACGGGACCGAGCTGGCGGTACCCCTCGGACCGGAGGTCGAGGACGAGTCCGCCGGACCGCGACGTCAGCGCGCGCGACGACGCCGTCGGCCAGTGCGACGCCAGCCTGAGCGAACCGAGCCGCGAGTCGTGCGACAGCCGGTACGCCGGGATCGCGTCGCCCGCCCCGATCGGCCCGAACATCGCCGACTGCACGACGACGTGGTCCGACCACCAGCGACGGGTCTCGTCGTCCGCCGACAGGGCGTCGAGCGGATCGTAGAGCACCCCGGTGTAGCGATCGAACGCCGGCATCGTCGGCGCTGTGTCCAGCACGAGGTTCCGGAACCGCTCGGCGATCGACTTCGGACCGAGCTTCAACGCCGTCCGGGCGGAGTCCTCCTCGGAACTGACGGAGCGGGCCGCGGTGATCACCGCGGCCCGCTCGTCGGACAGTTCCGGGAAGCTGAGCGCACGCAGGTCCAGCGTGCAGCCCGGGTCCCCGCCCTCCCGCTTCGTCTCCGAAGGCGGGAGGAGGACGGTCAGTCCGGTCAGGACGCCAGCGCGGCCTGCCGCGCCACGATCGTGACCGTGTCGTGCTCGACCGACAGGAAGCCATCAGCGGCGTCCGCGGTCACCGTCGAGCCGTCGGCCCGGGTGATGCGGACCTGGCCCTCTGCGAGGGTCGCGAGCAGCGGCTCGTGCCCCGCGAGGACACCGATCTGGCCCTCCGTCGTGCGTGCGACGACCATGGTGGCGTCGCCCGACCAGACCTCGCGGTCGGCCGAGACGACGCTCACGGTGAGTGCCGCCATGTCAGCGGTTCTCCTTCTGGATCTGCGCCCACTTCTCTTCCACGTCGTTGATGCCACCGACGTTGAAGAACGCCTGCGTCGCGACGTGGTCGAACTCGCCGTCGGCGATCGCGCGGAACGACTCGATGGTGTCCTTCAGCGGGACGGTCGAACCCTCGACGCCCGTGAACTTCTTCGCCATGTAGGTGTTCTGCGAGAGGAACTGCTGGATACGACGAGCACGCTCGACCGTGATCTTGTCCTCTTCGGAGAGCTCGTCGACACCGAGGATCGCGATGATCTCCTGCAGCTCCTTGTTCTTCTGCAGGATCTGCTTGACGCGCGTCGCGGTCTCGTAGTGGTCGGCGCCCAGGTACCGGGGGTCCATGATCCGCGACGTGGACGTCAGCGGGTCGATGGCCGGGTACAGACCCTGCGACGCGATCTCACGGGAGAGCTCGGTCGTGGCGTCGAGGTGCGCGAACGTGGTCGCCGGCGCCGGGTCGGTGTAGTCGTCGGCCGGCACGTAGATCGCCTGCAGCGAGGTGATCGAGTGACCACGCGTCGAGGTGATGCGCTCCTGGAGCACGCCCATCTCGTCCGCGAGGTTCGGCTGGTAACCCACCGCGGACGGCATGCGGCCGAGGAGCGTCGAGACCTCGGAGCCGGCCTGCGTGAAGCGGAAGATGTTGTCGATGAAGAGGAGCACGTCCTGCTTCTGGACATCGCGGAAGTACTCCGCCATCGTCAGCGCCGACAGGGCCACGCGCAGACGCGTTCCCGGCGGCTCGTCCATCTGGCCGAACACGAGGGCCGTCTTGTCGAAGACCCCCGCCTCCTCCATCTCACCGATGAGGTCGTTGCCCTCACGGGTGCGCTCGCCGACACCGGCGAACACCGACACACCACCGTGGTCCTGCGCGACGCGCTGGATCATCTCCTGGATGAGGACGGTCTTGCCGACGCCCGCACCACCGAAGAGACCGATCTTGCCACCCTGCACGTACGGGGTGAGGAGGTCGATCGACTTGATGCCGGTCTCGAACATCGTGGTCTTGGACTCGAGCTGGTCGAAGGCCGGGGCCTTGCGGTGGATCGGCCAGCGCTCGGTGACCTCGATGGCCTCGTCCGTGTTGAGCACGTTGCCCAGCACGTCGAAGACCTTGCCCTTGGTGACGTCGCCGACGGGGACCGAGATCGGAGCGCCCGAGTCACGGACCTCCTGGCCACGGACCAGACCGTCGGTCGGCTTCAGGGAGATGGCGCGGACGAGGTCGTCGCCGAGGTGCTGCGCGACCTCGAGACCGATCTCCTGCGTCGAGTCACCGATGGTGATCGTCGTGTGCAGGAGGTTGTAGATCTCGGGGATGGCGTCGTGGGGGAACTCGATGTCGACGACGGGACCCGTGACACGGGCGATCCGGCCGACACCGGGCGCCGACGACGTCTCGACCGCGGTGGTGGCGGTGTCGGTCATGGCTGGTGCCTTCCTGAGGGTGGGTAACTGTCCGCGAACGACGCGGACTACTTCTTCTTCGACGAGAGGGCGTCGGCGCCGCCGACGATCTCGGAGATCTGCTGCGTGATCTCGGCCTGACGAGCGTTGTTCGCGAGGCGGGTGAAGTCACGGATGAGGGAGTCCGCGTTGTCACTCGCCGACTTCATGGCCTTCTGACGTGCGGCGTGCTCGGAGGCAGCCGACTGCAGCATGGCGTTGAAGATGCGGCTCTCGATGTAGACCGGGAGCAGTGCGTCGAGCACGGCGTCCGCGTCGGGCTCGAACTCGTAGAGCGGGAGCGGCTCGTCGTTCGACGGCGCCTCGACCCCCTCGACGACCTCGAGCGGGAGCAGACGGACGACCTGCGGCTCCTGCGTCGCGATGCTCACGAAGCGGTTGAAGACGATGTGGATCTCGTCCACGCCGCCCTCGGCCGTGTCCTGGAGGAACTTGCCGACGACCGCGTCGCCGATCTCCTTGGCCGTCGAGAACTCGGGCTGGTCGGTGCCGCCGACCCACTGCTGCTCGGACGGGCGCTCACGGAAGCCGAAGTACCCGACTGCCTTGCGGCCGACGAGGTAGAACACGACCTCCTTGCCCTCGCTGCGCAGGAGGGAGGCGAGCTCCTCACCCTGCTTGAGGACGTTCGTGCTGAACGCACCGTTCAGACCGCGGTCCGAGGTGAACAGCACGACGGCGGCACGCGTCGACGACTCCGGCTCGGTGGTCAGCACGTGGTCGACGTTCGAGAACGTCGCCACGGCCGACACCGCCCGCGTCACGGCCCGCGAGTACGGACCGGACGCGGCCATGCGGGCCTGTGCCTTCTGGATCCGCGACGCCGAGATCAGTTCCATCGCGCGCGTGACCTTCTTCGTGGTCTTCGCGGACTTGATCCTCTGTCGGTAGACCCGGACCTGCGCTGCCATCTAGCGACGACCCTTGACGATCTGCTCCTGGTCGACGTCCTCTGCCGAGGCCGCCTCGACCTGCTCCGAGCCGAGCGTCTTGCCGTCGCTCGTCTGGAAGCCCTTCGTGAAGGCGTCGATCTCGCGGTCCATCGCGGCGACGGTCTCGTCGCTGAGCTGGTTGGTCTCGCGGAGCGTGGTGAGGACGTCGGAGTTACGGCGGAGGTGCTCGAGCAGCTCCGACTCGAAGCGGAGGACGTCGGACACGGGGACCTCGTCCAGCTTGCCGTTGGTGCCGGCCCAGATCGAGACGACCTGCTCCTCGACCGGGTACGGCGAGTACTGCGGCTGCTTGAGGAGCTCGGTGAGACGCGCACCACGGTCGAGCTGACGACGCGACGCCTGGTCGAGGTCGGACGCGAACATCGCGAACGCCTCGAGCGAGCGGTACTGTGCGAGCTCGAGCTTGAGCGTGCCGGAGACCTTCTTGATCGACTTGACCTGTGCGTCACCGCCGACTCGCGAGACCGAGATGCCCACGTCGACCGCCGGACGCTGGTTCGCGTTGAAGAGGTCGGACTGCAGGAAGATCTGGCCGTCCGTGATCGAGATCACGTTGGTCGGGATGTACGCCGAGACGTCGTTCGCCTTGGTCTCGATGATCGGGAGACCCGTCATCGAACCGGCGCCCAGGTCGTCCGACAGCTTCGCGCAGCGCTCCAGCAGACGGGAGTGCAGGTAGAAGACGTCGCCCGGGTAGGCCTCACGGCCCGGCGGACGGCGGAGGAGCAGGGACACGGCACGGTAGGCCTCGGCCTGCTTCGACAGGTCGTCGAAGATGATGAGGACGTGCTTGCCGCCGTACATCCAGTGCTGGCCGATGGCCGAACCGGTGTAGGGGGCCAGGTACTTGAAGCCGGCCGGGTCGGAGGCGGGGGCCGCGACGATGGTGGTGTACTCCATCGCACCGGCGTCCTCGAGCGCACCCTTCACGGAGGCGATCGTGGAGCCCTTCTGACCGATGGCGACGTAGATGCAGCGAACCTGCTTGTTCACGTCGCCGGAGTCCCAGTTGGCCTTCTGGTTGATGATCGTGTCGATCGCGATGGCCGTCTTGCCGGTCTGGCGGTCGCCGATGATCAGCTGACGCTGGCCGCGGCCGACGGGGATCATCGCGTCGATGGCCTTGATGCCGGTCTGGAGCGGCTCGTGCACCGACTTGCGGGACATGACGCCCGGAGCCTGGAGCTCGAGGGCGCGACGGCCCTCGGCTGCGATCTCGCCGAGACCGTCGATCGGGTTGCCGAGCGGGTCGACCACGCGACCGAGGAAGGCGTCGCCGACCGGGGCCGAGAGGACCTCGCCGGTACGGGTGACTTCCTGGCCCTCTTCGATGCCGTCGAACTCGCCGAGCACGATGGCGCCGATCTCGTCCTCGTCGAGGTTCTGCGCGAGGCCGAGCGTGCCGTCCGCGAAGCGGATGAGCTCGTTGGCCATGACGCCGGGGAGGCCCTCGACGTGCGCGATGCCGTCACCGGCGTCGGTGACGTGCCCGACCTCGGCCGTGGAGGCCTTCGTCGGCTCGTAGTTCGAGACGAAGTCCTTCAGGGCATCACGGATCTCATCGGGGCTGATGGTGATGTCTGCCATGGGATTTTCCTTGTTGGTTTCCGGGGCCCTTCGGCTCCGAGAGGGTGATGCTGCCGTGACGACGACAGTTCCCGTTGTGGACTTGGGTGGGGCGGCTTCGACCGTACGCTCAGCCGGCCAGCTGGAGCCGGAGCTCCGCCAGGCGCGTGGACACGGTGCCGTCGATGACGTCGCCGCCGATCTGCACCCGGACCCCGCCGACGACCGACGGGTCGACGACCTGGTTGATGCTGATGTCCTTGCCGTACCGCTCGCCGAGGCCGCGGGCCACGCGTGCGGACTGTCCGGCGTCGAGCGGCGTCGCGGTGATGACCGTCGCGACGAGCTTGTCCGCCTGGTCGGCCACGATGCGGCTCGCCTCGCGCACCAGCTCACCGATGCGACGCCCGCGCGGCTGCTGCACGAGCGCCGAGAGGATCGTCACGGTCTGCTGCGACGCCTTGGAGCCGAGCAGCCGCTCGACGAGCGCGCCCTTCTCCGCCGGGCTGCCGAGCTTGGTGCCGAGCGCGAGTTCGAGGTCGGCGTCCGAACGGACGGCGGTCTCGAAGGCGAACAGCTCCGACTCGATCGAGGTGCCCGACCCCGCGGTGGCGGCGACGGCGCGGATGCCCGCGTCCTCGATGCCCGCGAGGAGGTCCTGCTGCGAGGACCAGCGCGAGCCGGCCACTGCGGTCAGGACCGCGCGCGTCGCGTCCGACTGACCGGCGAAGACGCGGTCGAGGACGAGCTTCTTGCCGGCCGGGTCGGCCGTCGGGTCGGACAGCAGACCGAGCAGCTGCGGCGCACCGGCGATCGCACGCCCGGAGGCGAGGATCTCGGCACCCGTGGCCAGATCGGCGTTGCCGCCGAGGTCGGCGAGCACCGCCCTCGTGGACGCGAGTGCTTCCCTGGTGGCGCTGCGCATGCTCAGCGCTCCCCGGCCTTGGAGGCCTCGAGGTCCGCGAGGAAGCGGTCCACGACGGCGTTCGACTTCGCGTCGTCCTTGAGGGACTCACCGATCACACCGGACGCGAGGTCCAGCGCGAGCGAGCCGACCTCGGTGCGGAGCGACTGGAGTGCGCTCTGGCGCTCGGCCTCGATCTGCGCCTGGGCGTTGGCGGTGATGCGAGCTGCATCGGCCGCGGCCTGCTCGCGGACCTCGTTGCCGATGGCGGTCGCGTCGGCGCGGGCCTGCTCACGGATTCGCGATGCCTCGGCACGCGCCTCCGCCAGCTGCTTGTTGTACTCGTCGAGCGCAGCGGCGGCCTGCTCCTGAGCGGCCTCCGCCTTCTTGATGCCACCTTCGATGGCCTCGGTGCGCTCGTCGAGCATCTTCGTGATCCGCGGGATGATGACCCGCCAGAAGACCAGCAGGATGACGACGAACGCCACCGCGGACCACACGATGTCGTACAACGGCGGGACGAGGGGACTGTGCGTCTCCTCCGCCGCGATGATGAGTGCGTTCTGCATCGAGAGGCCTTAGTTGGTGAAGATGAAGTACGTCGCGATACCGATGAAGGCGAGGGCCTCGGTGAAGGCGATACCGATGTACATGAGGGTCGTCAGACGGCCCTGGAGCTCCGGCTGGCGAGCGACGGACTCGATCGTCTTGCCGACGACGATGCCCACGCCGATGGCCGGGCCGATCGCCGCGAGGCCGTAGCCAACCGTCGCGATGTTGCCGTTGATCTCCGCGAGAACGGTCGTTGCGTCCACGTGTTTTCCTTTCAGGTGCGGCTCGGCGGATGCCGTGCCGTATGGGGGTCAGTACAGGTCAGTGCTCGTCAGCCAGCGCGAGCTGGATGTACACAGCGGTCAGCAGCATGAAGACGTACGCCTGCAGCAGGGCGACCAGGATCTCGAAGAAACTGAACGCGATGCCGAACGCGAGCGTCCCGACGCCGAAGAGCTTGAAGGCGCCCTCGGTGTCGAACAGGAAGAACTGCGTCGCTGCGAAGAACAGGACGAGCAGCAGGTGGCCGACGACCATGTTCATCAGGAGTCGCAGCGTCAGCGTCACCGGACGGAGCACGAAGGTCGAGACGAGCTCGATCGGCGTCACGATGATGTAGAGCGGCCACGGCACCCCGGGCGGGAACAGCGCGTTGCGGAGGAACGCGCCCGGGTGCTTGCGGAGGCCCGCGTAGATGAACGCCACGTAGGCGACGATCGCGAGGATCATCGGGTACGCGATGCGGCTGGTGCCCTGCAGGTTGAACCCGGGGATGAGACCCGTCAGGTTCAGGAACAGCACGGAGAAGAAGATGGTGGCTAGGATCGGCAGGAACCGCTTGCCGTCCTTCTCGCCGAGGTTGTCGAACGTGTTGCGACGGACGACGTCGAAGGCGTACTCGATGAGCGCCTGGCCACGACCCGGCACGAGCTTCATCGAGCGCGTCCCGACGATGCCGATGATCAGCAGCACGGCGACGGCGATGAACCGGATGATGACGAGGCGGTCGATCTCGAACGGGGTCCCGGCGAAGAAGATCGCGTCAGGGAAGAACTCGTTGATCGACGGACCGTGGAACTCGGCGGCCTGGCTGCTCCCCGCCGCGACGGGGTTGACCGCAGCGGTGAGGGACAGGGGAAGAGCGTGGGATAGCAGCGCTGTCTCCTGTGTCGGCGCGCGCACACACGGCACGCGATGGTGGACTTTGTGGAGGCTCGTCCGCTCCGAGCGAGGCTCCGGACGCGGACTTCGAGAAGCCTATCAGGTGCGAGAGGCTTCCCGGGCTCTCAGTCGCGGGTGTCGTCCTTCTCAGGTTCCGAGGAGGAATCCGCGCCCGAGGCCGCCGGTGCGCCGGGCAGCGCCACCCCGATCGGGACCCGCGCCTTCGCCACCGCGACGACGTCGATGACGAGGGAACCGACGACCCCGACGATGATCACGACGGCGAGGATCGGGAAGTCCACCCACGCACGGTCCCGCAGCGCCACGAGCACGACGATGAAGAGCACGAACTTGAGCAGCCACGTGCCCATCACGATGCCGAAGAACGCGCCCGAGATCATCTGCCCCTTCGACACGCGGAGCGCGACGAGCACCGACAGCGCGGTGAGCCCGAGGAACACGACGCTCAGCACGGCGCCGAGCAGGCCGCCGGCCAACCCCGGCGTGCCGGCGACGAGGAGCCCCACGACTCCCCCGACGACGGCGAGGGCGACCGCGAGGAGTCCCGCCCAGACGAGGATGCGGCGGAACACCGGCCGGACGTGGTCGAGCGCGTTCGGTGCGGTCACGTGATGTCTCCAGGGATCGAGCGGTCGTTGGCGGCCCGGTCGAGCGGGTCGAGGCTGGCATCCACCACGGCGGCGGAGCGGTCGGCGGTCTGGGCGGCGATCTCGGTGCGTTTCCGGCCGAGCGGGGCGAAGGTGGCGACGGCGCACACCGTGAACCCGACGGCGACGAACGCCACGACCCAGTACCAGTCGACGAAGAGGAAGAGCAGACAGCCGAACGCCACGGTGGCGGTCCACGCGTAGAAGATCAGCACCGCGTGGAAGTGCGAGTGCCCCATGTCGAGCAGACGGTGGTGCAGGTGCTTCCGGTCGGCGGAGAACGGCGACTTCCCGGCGCTGAGACGCCGGGTGACCGCGAGCCCGAAGTCGAGGATCGGCACGATGAGGATCGCGAAGGGCAGCAGGATCGGGATGAACGCCGGCAGCAGGGCCTGGCGTGTCTGGACCGCCGCGGGGTCGATGTTGCCCGTGACGCTCACCGCACTGGTGGCCATGAGGAACCCGACGAGCAGCGCACCCGCATCGCCCATGAACAGCTTCGCGGGGTGCCAGTTGAGGATGAGGAACCCGAAGCACGCCCCGACCAGGACCGCGGTCAGGAGCGACGGCAGGTTGAAGAAGAACTCCGTCTGCTGCACCACGCGGTTGATGAAGAACGTGTAGAGGAAGAACACCCCGCCGGCGATGATCGCCACCCCCGCGACGAGCCCGTCGAGCCCGTCGATGAAGTTCACCGCGTTCATCACGAGCACCACCGCGAGCACGGTGAAGATGAGGCTCATGTACGACGAGCCGACCCCGAGGGTGTTGCCGATCGGCAGGGAGACGATCGCCACGCCCTGCCACGCCAGGATGCCGGCGGCGATGATCTGACCCGCCAGCTTCGTCATCCAGTCGAGGTCCCAGATGTCGTCCGCGACCCCGAGGACCACGATGATCGTCGCTCCACCGAGGACCGCCAGCACCCGGCCCGGTTCGGAGAACACGAGCCGGAAGTAGTCCGTCCCGGCGATCGACGGGAACAGGAACCACGCTGCGAGCATCGCCACCATGACGCCGAGGTACATCGCGATGCCGCCGAGCCGGGGCGTCGGCGTGCGGTGCACGTCACGCTCGCGGACCTTCGGGTACCAGCGGAACCGGACCCCGAGCTTCCACACCAGCCAGCTGATGCAGAAGCTCACGACCGCAGAGATGGCCCCCGCGAGCAGGTAGTACTTCACGCGATCAGGTCGGCTCCGACGACCCTGGCGATCTCGTCGTCGGGGATCACGCCGTGCCGCACGATCGTCAGCTTGTCGCCGGTCGAGAGCCCGGTCGCGTCGACGATCGTCGACCCGGTGGACGCCGCGAACCCGTCGTGGACCTCGATCGGGCCGCCGTCGAGGTAGACCGAGACGCTGTCGCCGAGCATGCGCTCCGCCGCGTCGACGTCCATGGCGGCCGGGTCACCGGTGCTGTTCGCCGAGGACACCGCGAGCGGGCCGACCTCCTGCAGCAGTTCGAGCGCGATCCTAGAGTCCGGCATGCGGAGCGCGACGGTGCCCCGGGTCTCGCCGAGGTCCCAGTCGAGGGACGGCTGTGCCCGGAGGATGACCGTCAGGCCACCGGGCCAGAACTCGTCGACGAGGTCACGCACCTGCTGCGGCACCTCGCTCGCGAGCGCATCGAGGGTCGGCGGCCCCGGGATGAGCACGGGCGGCGGGGACTGCCGGGTCCGGCCCTTCGCGTCCAGGAGGCGCTGCACGGCGGCCGCGCTGAAGGCATCCGCGGCGAGGCCGTAGACGGTGTCGGTGGGGACCACGACGAGTTCTCCGCGTCCGAGCGCGGCACGTGCGAGCCGCATCCCGGTGAGGAGGCCGTCGTTGTCGGTGCAGTCGTATCGGGAGGCCATGACTCGCACGATGATAGTGCGACACAATGGACGACATCGTGAACGAGACCACCGCGCCCCCGCTCCTGTTCCTCTTCGACATGGACGAGGTCCTCGTGCACTACGACTGGCGCGTGCGGATGGAGGCCCTCGCGGCCTTCACCGGACACGACTTCACCGAGCTCCGCCGTCGCTGGTGGGACTGCGGGAACGAGGCGCGGGCCGAGGCCGGCCACTGGCCCGACGGGGACGCCTACCTCGCCGCGTTCGAGGACGCGATGGGTTGTGACGTCCCGGAGTCCGAGTGGGCGCGGTTCCGCGGCGCGGCGATGACGGAGCTGCCCGAGCGGGTCGAGGCGGTCCGGATCGCGGCGCAGCACGGGCGCGTCGGCCTGCTGACGAACAACGGTCCGCTCGCCGGTCGGTGGATCGCGCGGTGGGTGCCCTCGCTCGCGGCGGTCTTCGGCGACCACCTCGACACGACGAGCAACTTCGGTGCCCGCAAGCCCGAGCCCGAGGTCTTCCTCCGGGCGCTCGAGCACCACGGTGTCCCGGCCGAGCGCACCTTCTTCGCCGACGACATGCCGGTCAACGTCGAGGGCGCGCGGAGCGTCGGCATCCACGCCGTCCTGGTCGAGGAGCACACCGACCTCCGCGAGGCGGTCCGCGCCTTCGTCGCGCAGCAGCGCGAGGCCTCCCCCGTCGCCTGATCGAGGCGGTGCATCGCGCCTGTTCCTTCCCATAGAGGTTGCAATGGGAAGTGGAAACGGGCGTACCGGGTCATCCCGCACCACCAGGCACGCCCGAATCCACCAGCCACGCCCGGTCCCGCCAAGCACGCCCGAATCCACCAGCCACGCCCGAATTCACCAGCCACGCCCAGTCCTGCCAGGCACGCGGGGTCCCGCCGCGCATGCCCGGCCCGCCAGGCACACGCGGGACGACCGGCCGGGAGGTACGGCTCGGCTCCGCCCCACGGGTCGCGTCAGCGGGTGGCCGTCGTGGTGCGGTCGCGGCCGGTCAGGTCGACGTGCGTCTCCGGCGAGCGGAACCCGCGTGCGGCGAGGACTGCCCGGACGTCGGCGCCCTGCTGCTCCGCGTGCTCGACGACGAGGAGGCCGCCCGGCACGAGGAGGCGCCAGGCGGTCTCGGTGAGGGCTCGGACGGCGTCGAGGCCGTCCGCTCCCCCGTACAGCGCGAGCGACGGGTCGTGGTCCCGGACCTCGGGGTCGACCGGCACCATGTCGTCGGGGACGTAGGGCGGGTTCGACACGACGACGGAGACCGTGCCGTCGAGCTCGGGCAGCGCGTCGGCGAGGTCGCCCTCGACGAGCCGGACCGTCCCGCCGTGGGCCTCGACGTTGCGACGGGTCCACGGCAGCGCCCCGGTCGAGCGTTCGACCGCGTACACGACCGCGTTCGGCACCTCGGTGTCCATCGCGATCGCGATCGCCCCACTGCCGGAGCCGAGGTCGACGGCCACCGGCGCGGGCAGCGCGGTGGCGCGGAGCGCGTCGATGCCGAACTGCACGACGCCCTCGGTCTCTGGTCGCGGCACGAACACGCCCGGTCCCACCGCGAGCGTGAGGGCACGGAAGTGCGCCTCGCCCGTGATGTGCTGCAGCGGCTCTCGGGTGGTCCGTCGGGCGATGGCGTGACGGAAGCGCTCGACGTGCTCCGACGCGATCGCTCCCCCGGTCAGCGCACGGGCCTGGACGGCACCGCGCGAGGTGTCCGTCGCCCAGGCGAGCAGGAGCTCGGCGTCGACCTGCGGGGTCGGGACACCGGCCGCACCGAGCGCCGCGGCCGACTCCCGGAGGAGCCGGTCCGCGGCGAACGTGACGGGTCCGTCGGAGGCGGGTTGCGCCTCCCGTCCGCCCGAGGGGAGGTCGCTCACGCGTCCTGGTCGCCGATGGCGGCCAGGCGCGCCTCCTCGTCCGCCTGGATGGCGGACTGGATGACGGGCTCGAGTGCACCGTTCATCACGCGGTCGAGGTCGTACGCCTTGTACCCGGTGCGGTGGTCCGCGATGCGGTTCTCCGGGAAGTTGTACGTACGGATGCGCTCGGAACGGTCCATGCCGCGGATCTGCGACTTGCGCGCGTCCGAGGCGATGGCGTCGAGCTCCTCCTGCTGCTTCGCGAGGATGCGTGCACGGAGGACGCGCATGCCGGCCTCGCGGTTCTGCAGCTGCGACTTCTCGTTCTGCATCGCCACCGTGATGCCCGTGGGCAGGTGCGTGATGCGGACCGCGGAGTCGGTGGTGTTGACCGACTGACCGCCGGGGCCGGAGGACCGGTACACGTCGATCTTGAGGTCGTTCTGGTTGATCTGGACCTCTTCGGGTTCGTCGACCTCGGGGAACACCAGCACGCCCGTGGTGGACGTGTGGATCCGCCCCTGCGACTCGGTCGCCGGCACCCGCTGCACGCGGTGCACGCCGCCCTCGTACTTCAGGTGTGCCCAGACGCCCTGGGACGGGTCCGTCGCGTTCGACTTGATCGCGACCTGCACGTCCTTGTAGCCGCCGAGGTCGGACTCGGTGCGCTCGAGCAGCTCGACCTTCCAGCCCTTCGTCTCCGCGTAGTGCGAGTACATGCGCAGGAGGTCGGCCGCGAAGAGCGCGGACTCCTCGCCGCCCTCACCGCCCTTGATCTCCATGATGACGTCACGGCCGTCGTCGGGGTCGCGCGGGATGAGCAGGCGACGCAGGCGTTCCTGGCGTTCCTGCAGCTGCTCCTCGAGCGCGGGCACCTCGTCCGCGAAGGCCTCGTCCTCACGGGCGAGTTCCCGGGCGGCGGCGAGGTCGTCCCCCGCCGCCTGCCAGGACTCGTACGCGGACTTGATCTGGCTGAGCTCGGCGTACCGCCGGTTCACCTTCTTCGCACGGGCCGGATCGGCGTGGAGCGCGGGGTCCGACAGCTGCTGCGTCAGGTCCTCGTGTTCCGCCAGCAGCCCCGCTACCGACTCGAACACCGGTTACTCCTGGTGGCCGTTGTGGTGCCCGCCGGTCGTGGGGACCGACTTCTGCACCTGGACCAGGAACTCGACGTTCGACTGCGTCTCCTTGAGGTTCCGCAGCACGATCTCGAGGGCCTGCTGGGGGTCGAGCCCCGCGAGGGCCCGGCGCAGGCGCCACGTGATCTTGACCTCGTCCGCGGAGAGCAGCTGCTCCTCGCGACGGGTGCCGGAGGCGTTGACGTCGACGGCCGGGAAGATCCGCTTGTCCGCGAGGTGGCGGTTGAGGCGGAGCTCCATGTTGCCGGTGCCCTTGAACTCCTCGAAGATGACCTCGTCCATCTTGGAGCCGGTCTCGACGAGCGCGGTCGCGAGGATGGTCAGCGAGCCGCCGTCCTCGATGTTGCGCGCCGCGCCGAAGAAGCGCTTCGGCGGGTACAGCGCAGCCGAGTCGACACCACCGGACAGCACGCGACCGGAGGCCGGCGTCGCCAGGTTGTAGGCGCGGCCGAGGCGCGTGATCGAGTCGAGCAGCACGACGACGTCGTGACCGAGCTCCACGAGGCGCTTGGCACGCTCGATGGCGAGCTCGGCGACCGTGGTGTGGTCCTCCGCCGGACGGTCGAAGGTCGAGGCGATGACCTCGCCCTTCACCGAGCGCTGCATGTCGGTGACCTCTTCGGGCCGCTCGTCGACGAGCACGACCATGAGGTGCGCCTCGGGGTTGTTCTTCGCGATCGCGTTGGCGATGGCCTGCAGCACGACGGTCTTGCCGGCCTTCGGCGGCGACACGATGAGGCCGCGCTGGCCCTTGCCGATCGGCGACACGAGGTCGATGATCCGCGTCGACAGCTTCTGCGGCTCGGTCTCGAGACGCAGACGCTCGTTCGGGTACAGCGGCGTGAGGTCGGAGAAGTCCTTGCGGGCAGCAGCCTCGTCCGCGGTCTGGCCGTTGACGGTGTCGACCTTGACGAGGGCGTTGTACTTCTGCCGGCTCTGCTGCTCGCCGCCCTGGGGCTGCTTGATCGAACCGACGATCGCGTCGCCCTTGCGGAGGTGGTACTTCTTCACCTGGCCGAGCGAGACGTAGACGTCGCTCGGGCCGGGCAGGTAGCCGGTCGTCCGCACGAAGGCGTAGTTGTCGAGGACGTCGAGGATGCCCGCGATCGGGATGAGGACGTCGTCCTCCGTGACCTCCGGCTCGAGGTCGTCCTGCTGGCCGCCACGACCGCGCTTGCGGTCACGCTGACGACGGCTGCGGCCCTCGCCCTCCTGCGCGTCCTGCTGCGGACCGTTCTGGGTGTTCTGCTTCTGCTGGCCCTGCTTCTGCTGGCCGTTCTGGTCGTTCTGCTTCTGCTGGCCGTTCTGCTGGCCCTGCTTCTGCTGACCGTTCTGGTCGTCCTGCTTCTGCTGGCCCTGCTGGTCGTTGCCGCCCTGGCCGTTCCCGGCCTGGCCGTTCCCGGCCTGGCCGTTGCCGCCCTGGCCGTTCTGCTCGCCGTTCTCGCCGTTCTGGCCACGCCCACGACCACGCCCGCGGCTGCGGCGTCCGCGACGCGAACCGCCCTCACCCTGCTGGTCGCCGTCGCCGGACTCGCTGCCCTGCTCGCCCGTTTGCGAGGCGGCGTCGCCCTGGGCCTCCTGGCCGCCCTGCTGCTGGCCGTCCTGCTGCTGGCCGCGCCCGCGGCGCTGGCCGGCAGCCTGCGCCGCTTCCTGAGCGTCCTTCTCGGCACGGACCTGGTCGAGGCCGGCGAGGAGGTCCTCGGTGCCGGTGTGGCCGTGGTTCTGGTGCTCTGCCGCCGACGTCGGCGCCGCGTTCACGGTGCCCGCCGAGGAGGCACGACGCGAGCGACGCGCGCGGTTGCCGCTCGGCTGCTCGGTCGCCTCGGCGCCGGTGGCGGCGCCCGAGGTCGCGTCCTGCGCAGGCTGCTGCTGGGAGGCCGGCTCCTGCGCCGCGGACGGCGCGGGTGCCGGCTGTTCGGTTGCCGGCTGCTCGGTTGCCGGCTGCTCGGCTGCCGGCTGCTCGGCGGCGGGCTCGGTCAGCGTCGGCTGCTCGGCGACCGGGGTCTCGGCCGTCGCGGGGCGCTTGTCCTCGATGGTGGCGATGAGGTCGCCCTTGCGCATCTTCGACAGGCCGGTGATGCCGAGGGAGGAAGCGATGCGCTGGAGCTCCGGGAGCCGGAGGGCGCGCAGGTCGCTGGGGATCTCCACCGGGGTGGAGTCGTTGACGTTCGTCAAGGTCGGTGTTTCCTTTCGAACCGCAGAACGCGGAGAGTTTCCACCGCCCCGGGTGCACAGGGGTGCACCGACCGTCGCTCAGACGACGGATCGGGAAACGGTGATCAGAAAGAGAGTGCCCCCGCGCACCGGACCCTGCACCGGCGAGGATCGTTCCTGCTGCCTATGCGAGATCGGCTTGGAGCGCCGAGTGCGCTGCCACTGTAGCACCACCCAGGTCCACGGCCAGCATGAGCGGTCGCCAGTCCGATTCCGCGTGTCGCGCCACGAGGTCCGCCGCGGTGAGGCGCTGCGCCGGATCGCTGCCGAGGACGAGGAGGCTCGGGCCGGCCCCCGAGACGACGGCCGCGAGCCCGTGCTGCCGCAGGAGTCCGATGAGCGCGTCGGTCTCGGGCATGGCACTCGCGCGGTACGCCTGGTGGAGGCGGTCCTCCGTGGCGGCGAGGAGCAGTTCGGGGCTCTGGATGAGCGCCGCGACGAGGAGCGCCGACCGCGACACGTTGAACGCCGCGTCCTCGTGCGGCACACTCGCGGGCTGCAGGGACCGTGCGAGCTTGGTCGACAGGGTCGACGTTGGCACGAAGACCACCGGCGAGACGCCGCGGTGCACGAGGAGCCGCTTGTAGGCCGGCCCGTCCGCGGTCATCCACGCGATGGTGAGGCCGCCGAAGAGCGCCGGCGCGACGTTGTCGGGGTGACCCTCCATCTCCGTGGCGAGCGTCAGGAGCGTCGAGGCGTCGAGGTCGACGACCCCGTCGAGGAGCCCGCGAGCCGCCATGAGCCCGGCGACGATCGCCGCGGCGGAGGACCCCATGCCGCGGCCGTGCGGGATGGCGTTGACCGCGTGCAGCTCGAGCCCGGGCTGCTCGGTCACGCCTCCGGCAGCGAGCCCTCGACGGACTGCCTGCACGACGAGGTTCGACTCGTCCGTGGCGACTTCACCGGCACCGACGCCCTCGACCGTCACGGTCGCGCCGGACTCCGGCCGGACGCGCACCGTCACCTCGTCGTACAGCGACAGCGCGAGCCCGAGCGAGTCGAAGCCCGGGCCGAGGTTCGCCGAGGTCGCCGGCACCCGGACGCGCACCACCCGTCCGGCCGGTACAGCGTGCTGGGCGGTCGTGCCCTCCCCCGGTCCGGACGAGCGGTGCGTGCTCACTCGGCGCCGACCAGTCCGAGCACGTCGGCGACGGACTTCGTGTCGACCGGCACGACCGTGGGCTGCACCTCGCCGCCGTCCTCGGTGCGGAGGGCCCACTGCGGGTCCTTCAGGCCGTGGCCGGTCACCGTGATGACGACCTTCGCACCCTTGCCGACGACACCGGCGTCCGCGCGCTCCAGCAGCCCGGCGACACCGATCGCGGAGGCCGGCTCGACGAACACGCCGACCTCGGCGGACAGGATGTGGTGCGCAGCGAGGATCGCCTCGTCGGAGATCGCGCCGAAGTACCCGTCGGTCTCCGCACGCGCGTCGAGGGCGTACTGCCACGAGGCCGGGTTGCCGATGCGGATGGCGGACGCGATCGTCTCGGGCTTCGGGACGACCTCGCCGCGGACGATCGGTGCCGAGCCGGCTGCCTGGAAGCCGAACATGCGCGGGAGCTTCGACGAACGACCCGCGGCGACGTCCTCGCGGTAGCCGCGGGAGTACGCCGTGTAGTTGCCCGCGTTGCCGACGGGCAGGAAGTGGAAGTCCGGCGCGTCGCCGAGGACGTCGACGACCTCGAACGCAGCGGTCTTCTGGCCCTCGATGCGGTCGTTGTTCACCGAGTTGACGAGGTGCACCGGGTAGTTCGCCGCGAGGTCGCGCGCGATGTCGAGACAGTCGTCGAAGTTGCCCTGCACCTGGAGCAGCTGCCCGTCGTGTGCGATCGCCTGGCTGAGCTTGCCCATGGCGATCTTGCCCTCGGGCACGAGCACCGCGGCGGTGATCCCGGCGTGCGTGGCGTAGGCGGCGGCGGACGCGCTCGTGTTGCCGGTCGAGGCGCAGATGACGGCCTTCGCACCGTGCTCGACGGCCTTCGAGATCGCCATCGTCATGCCGCGGTCCTTGAACGAACCGGTCGGGTTCATGCCCTCGAACTTGACGTAGACGTCCGCCCCGGTGCGCTCGGAGAGCCGTCGCGCCGGGATGAGCGGGGTGCCGCCCTCGCCGAGGGTGACGACGGGCGTCGCCTCGGTGACGTCGAGACGGTCGGCGTACTCGCGCAGGACTCCCTGCCACTGGTGGGCCATCAGGCTCCCCTTTGTATCGGTGTGCTGTTCGGGTGCGTGGGTGGTCGCGGCTCAGGCGCCGGCGACCCGCAACACGCTGGTGATCTCGGCGACGACGTCCTCGTTCCGGAGCGCCACCACGGTGTCGGCGAGGTCGGACTCGCGCGCCAGGTGGGTGCCGATGACGAGCGTCGCGGTCGCACCGGTGCGGTCGGCACCGGGAGCGTCCGTCTGCAGCGCACTGGTCTGTTCGACCGTCTCCACGCTGACGCCGTGCTTGGCGAGCACGCCCGCGACCGTCGACAGGACACCGGGGGCGTCCGCGACGTGGAGCGTGATCTGGTAGCGGGTGCGCACGGTCCCGATCGGGAACACGGGCAGGTCCGCCTGGGTGGACTCGGCGACGCCCGGGCCGCCGATGACGTGCCGGCGCGCGGCGGACACGAGGTCGCCGAGGACGGCGGACGCCGTCTCGACGCCGCCTGCTCCGGCGCCGTAGAACATGAGGTCGCCGGCGGCCTCCGCCTCGACGAAGACGGCGTTCTTCGCGCCGTGCACGCTCGCGAGCGGGTGCGACTCCGGCACGAGGGCCGGGTAGACCCGGGCGGAGACGCCCTCGCGGCCGTCCTCGTCGGTCAGTCGCTCGGCCGTCGCGAGGATCTTCACGACGTAGCCGGCCTTCCGGGCCGCGCGGACCTGGTCGATCGTGATCGCCGTGATGCCCTCGCGGTGCACGGCGGCGAGCGGCACCGAGGTGTGGAACGCGAGCGACGCCAGGATCGCGGCCTTCTGCGCGGCGTCGTACCCCTCGACGTCGGCGGTGGGGTCGGCCTCGGCGTACCCGAGCTCGGTCGCGGTGGCGAGGGCGTCCTCGAAGGTCGCGCCCTTGCGGTCCATCAGGTCGAGGATGAAGTTGGTGGTGCCGTTGACGATGCCCATGATGCGCACGATGCGGTCACCGGCGAGGGAGTCGTGCAGCGGGCGGATGATCGGGATCGCCCCGGCGACGGCGGCCTCGTAGTAGAGCTGCGCGCCGACCTGCTCGGCGGCCGCGAAGAGCTCCGGGCCGTGGGTCGCGAGGAGGGCCTTGTTGCCCGTGACGACGTCCGCGCCGGACTGCAGCGCCTGGAGGACGAGCGTCCGCGCGGGCTCGATGCCGCCGATGAGCTCGACGACGATGTCGGCGCCCAGGATCAGCGACTCGGCGTCGGTCGTGAAGAGGTCCTTCGGCAGGTCGACGTCCCGCTCCGCCTCGGTGTCGCGGACGGCGATCCCGACGAGCTCCAGGCCAGCGCCGGCACGCGAGGCGAGCTCGTCGCCGTGCTCGAGGAGGAGCCGCGCCACCTGCGACCCGACCGAGCCGGCTCCGAGCAGGGCGACGCGGACGTTGCGGTATTCGATCATCTGGGGGTGGTTCCTGTCGTTCGGGCGGGTCACCGGCCGGGGCCGGTTGCGGGGACGACCCCGGTGTCACGGGCGAGCAGGTCGTCGATCGACTCGCCCCGGACGAGGATACGGGCTGTGCCGTCCGCAACGGCGACGACCGGCGGACGACCCACGTGGTTGTAGTTGCTCGCGAGGCTCCAGCAGTAGGCGCCGGTCGCAGCGACGGCGAGGAGGTCGCCGCGGTGCACGTCCCCCGGCAGGTACTCGTCCTGCACGACGACGTCGCCGCTCTCGCAGTGCTTGCCGACCACCCGGCTGAGCACCGCCGGCGCGTCCGAGCTGCGGGCGAGGCGGGCGGTGTAGTCGGCGCCGTACAGCGCCGGCCGGGCGTTGTCGCTCATGCCGCCGTCGACGGACACGTAGGTGCGGGTCGCGGCGTGGGACGTCGGTTCGTCGGCGGGGAGGGCGTCGCCCTCGGTGGCAAGCACCGGTCCGGCTCCGTCGGACGCAGGCACGTCGAGCTCCAGGGTCACGGGCTTGATCGTGCCGATCGAGTACAGCGTGATGCCGGCGGGGCCGACGATGTAGCGACCGGGTTCCACCGCGATCTCGGGCACCGGGATCCCACGCTCCGCACAGGCCTCGGCGACGATGGCGGCGAGGGCCTCGGCGACGTCCTCGGGCGCGAACGCCGAGTCGGCCTCGGTGTAGTCGATGCCCCATCCCCCACCGAGGTTGAGCTCCGGCACCGGACCGGTCGCCACGAGCGCCGCGTGCACGTCCATGAGGCGCCGAGCGGCCTCGCGGAACCCGGACTCGTCGAAGATCTGCGAACCGATGTGCGAGTGCAGGCCGACGAACGCGAGCGACGGCTCCGCGCGGACCGCCGCGGCGGCCTCCTCGGCCTCGGTCAGCGGGATGCCGAACTTCTGGTCCTCGCGGGCGGTGGCGAGGTACTCGTGCGTCGAGGCGTGCACGCCGCTGTTGATCCGGATGCGGACGCGCTGCACGACACCGGCCTCGGCGGCGGCTCGGGCGACGCGCTGCACCTCCTCGTGGCTGTCGAGGACGATCGTGCCGACGCCGACCTCGACGGCGCGCGCGATCTCGGCGTCGGACTTGTCGTTGCCGTGGAAGCCGAGCATGCCCGGATCGACGCCGCCGGCCAGGGCGACCGCGAGCTCCCCGCCGGTGCAGACGTCGACGCGGAGGTCCGCCGCGGCCATCCACGCGGCCACCTGGGTCGTCAGGAACGCCTTGCCGGCGTAGTAGACGTGCGCACGGGTGCCGATCCGACGGAACGCGTCCGAGAAGGCGGTCCGCACGCGGACGGCCCGCGCCTGCACATCGCGTTCGTCGACCACGTACAGCGGCGTGCCGAACTGCCGTGCGAGGTCGGAGGCAGTGATCCCGCCCACGGCGAGCTCGCCGTCGTCCGTCCGGGTCGCGGACGCCGGCCAGATGCGCGCCGTCAGCGCGGAGGCGTCCGTCGGGAACCGCAGCCGCGGCGGGGCAAGGGGGTTCTCGCTCACGGGACCCGATCCTACCGAGCCGGGAGGAGCCTCCCGTCCGGTGTTACGAGCAGGACCCGACCGACCGCAACCCTTCCTCGCTGAGCGGCAGGGAGTCCGCGGTGACGCGGACGGTCGCGTCGCGCGCGGTGATGTCGAGGTCGCGCACCGACAACTGGGACGGCAGGAAGCGTGCGGTGCAGACCTCGACCGGGACGTTCGTGACGCCGGGGATCGAGTCGACCTTGAGGCCGAGCGACGAGTTGGTGATGCGGACGCTCTTCGGGGTGATCGTCACGCCCTTGCCGTCGTCCTGCGTCACGACGTCCCCGCGCGCGGCGTACGTGATGTCGTAGCCGAGCACGGCCGTCGTGCCGGAGAGCTCGACACCACCGTCGACGAGCTTCAGTCGCTCGAACAGCGGGCTGTACTTCGCGAGGTCCGAGACGCTGCTCGAGGCGAGGGTCACGGTGCCGTCGAGGTCGCGGACGTCGCCCTTGCCGTCGACCGGGACGTCGTGCACGGTGACGTCGGCGGCGAGCGGGATGCCGTCGACGGTGATCTTCCGCGAGGAGATCTCGACCTCGTCCAGCGTGCCGCCGATGAGCTGCGGGATGACGATGCCGTCCGCGTGTGCCTCGACCTGACCCGTGGTGCCCTCGGGGAGCGACTGCTCGACCTGGTCGGCGATGATCCGGTCGACGACGCCGCGGAGGACGAACTCGGCGACCACCACGAGTGCGGCGAGCACGACGAGCACGACGACGAGGACGATCGGCCAGCGGCGGCGCTTCGGGCGGGCGGCGGGGGCGGCGGTCATGCGCCCCACCCTGCCAGCACCCACCGTCAGCCTGCCTGGAGGCGCGGCGTACGCCCGGTGGACATCCCCCGTTGGTGCGCTGGGTACGGCGGGCGCCGAGGCACGGCGTCTGTGCGGCCGCTTCGAACCACGAACGCGACATCGAA
>NZ_LDQC01000037.1 GCF_001475545.1 Curtobacterium luteum
GCCACGCGCCTCCAGTCCGGCGACGGCGGCAGCAGCCGCTCTTCCGGTCCGGGCGCCCGCTTCCGTTCGCCGGATCGGGTCAGGACGCCGCGGCGCACTCGGCCTGCCCGTTCGCCGGATCGGGTCAGGACGCCGCGGCGGATTCGTGACCCGCTCGTCGGATCGCGTCAGGACGCCGCGGCGGACTCGGCCTGCCCAGAGCCAGCGGATCGACCGCTCGACGCAGACGACCCCGCGGCCAACCGCGCGATGCGCCGCCTGGCCGCCGTCTCGGTGTCCGGTCGCCCGCCGAGGACCCCGGTCATCCCGTCGATGACGAGCCCGGCCGCTCGACGCGACGGGAACTCCAGCGGCCCCACGGTCGGGACCCGGAGGTCGAGCATCTCCCGGTGCCGCGGGTCGAGGGTCGACACCGCCCCCGCGAAGAGCGCCCGGTAGCCCGGTCGGAGCAGCTTCGCGAGCGGCGGGTCCTTGATGAAGCGGACGACCTCGTGCGTCCGCGCTGTGGCGATCAGCTCGCCCCGCTCGAGGTAGCCGTCCATCTGCGTACGGAGCTCGGCCTCGGACTCCGGGGCGTCGGCGACACCCATGAGGTGCCCCGCGGTCGCCCACTCGCGGACGTAGGCGTCCGCTCCACCGGGGATCGGCTCGCCCCAGGTCTGCGCGCTGCGGAGGAAGGCGTCGGTGAACGCGAGGTGCACCCAGCGCGCGAGATCCGGGTCGTTCGCCGCGTACGGCCGCGTCACCCCGTGGCCGTCGACGTACTCACCCCGGACCTTCTCGTGCAACCGGACGACCCAGGCACTCGCGTGCTCCGCTGCGGCACGGTCGCCGTGCGAGACCGTGTAGATCCACCGGATGGTGCCCGCGAGCCGCCCGAACGGGTCCTCCCGGTAGCGCGAGTGGTCGACGACCCCGGCGAGGGCACCCGGGTGGAGTGCCTGGACGAGGAGCGCCCGGACCCCGGCGAGCACGGTCTGCCGACCGCCGTGGACGCTCCACGTCGCGGACCCCGGACCGAAGTACCCGGCGTCGGAACCCTGCTCGAGGGCGTCGATCCACTCGGGACGGCCGGGAGAGCCGCCGGTGAAGGTGTCGTCGAGTCGGGAGCGGAAGGCGTTCGAGAGCGAGGCCATGCCCCCATGTTCCGTCCGGCCCCTGACACTCCGCCGAGGACATCGACGCAGTGCGGTACTTCACAGGCGCCCGATGTCCCGGCCGCTAGGTTGGACGGCGTGAGCATCGACACGCCTCGTCCCTGGCTTGCCTCGTACGCCCCGGGGGTCCCGCACGACATCGACGAGCCCACCGGCTCCCTGTACGACCTGGTCGAGGAGTCCGCACGGCGGTTCCCGAAGCGTGTCGCCCTGGAGTTCTTCGGCCGGACGACGACCTACGCGGAACTCGAGGAGCAGGTGCTCCGCGCCGCGAACGGCCTCCGCAAGGCCGGGGTCACCGCGGGCGACCGGGTGGCGATCGTCCTGCCGAACTGCCCGCAGCACGTCGTTGCGTTCTACGCCGCGCTCCGGCTCGGCGCGATCGTCGTCGAGCACAACCCGCTGTACACCCCGCGCGAGCTCCGGCACCAGTTCGAGGACCACGGCGCGAAGGTCGCGATCGTGTGGGACAAGTCGGTCGCCACCGTGCAGGACTTCCCGGCCGACGTCGCGCTCGACACGATCGTCTCCGTCGACCTCACCCGTGCGATGCCCCGCAGCACGCGGCTGGCACTGTCGCTGCCGGTCGCGAAGGCCCGCGAGAGCCGCGCGAAGCTGACCACGAAGGTCCGCGGCACGACGACGTGGGACGACCTCGTCGGGAACCGGAAGCTGTCGAAGCGTCACCCGCGCCCGGCGACGGACGCGATCGCGCTCATCCAGTACACGTCCGGGACCACGGGCACGCCGAAGGGGGCGGTGCTCACGCACGGCAACCTCATCGCCAACGCCGAGCAGGCCCGGGCGTGGGTCCCGCAGATCCGCCGCGGCGACAACACCGTCTACGCGGTCCTGCCGATGTTCCACGCCTACGGCCTCACGCTCTGCCTGACCTTCGCGATCAGCATGGCCTCGCGCCTGGTGCTCTTCCCGGCGTTCGACCCGGCCCTCGTGCTCAAGGCGATGCGGAAGCACCCGCCGACCTTCCTGCCGGCCGTGCCCCCGATCTACGCCCGGCTGCAGCACGCGGCGGACTCGGCGAAGGTCTCGCTCGAGGGCATCGAGATCGGCATCTCCGGAGCGATGCCGCTGTCGCAGGACGTCGTCGAGCCGTGGGAGGCCCGCACCGGCGGCTACCTCGTCGAGGGCTACGGGCTCTCCGAGTGCTCCCCCGTGCTCATGGCCAACCCGGTCTCGCCGGAGCGCCGTCTCGGGTCGATCGGCCTCCCGCTGTCCTCGACCGAGGCACGCGTGGCCGATCCCGACGACGCCACGAAGGTCCTCGGGACCGGCGAGGCCGGCGAGCTCCAGGTCCGTGGGCCGCAGGTGTTCCGGGGGTACTGGGGCAAGGCCGAGGCCACCGACGAGGTCTTCACCGCCGACGGCTGGTTCCGCACGGGCGACATCGTCGCGATCGACCCCGACGGCTACGTCCGGATCGTCGACCGCCTCAAGGAACTCATCATCACCGGCGGGTTCAACGTCTCACCGTCCGAGGTCGAGGACACCCTCATGCGCCACCCGAGCGTGCGCGAGGTCGCCGTGGTCGGCATCACCCAGGGCGGCAACGAACAGGTCGTCGCCGCCGTCGTCCCGACGGACCCGTCGTCGTTCGACGCGGACGCGCTCCGTGTGTGGTCGCGCGAGCACCTCACCCCGTACAAGGTGCCGCGGCGCATCGTCGTGGTCGAGGACCTGCCACGCTCGATGATCGGCAAGGTGCTGCGCCGCAAGGTGCGCGACCAGATCACGGGCGGTTCCTGACGCGACCTGCACGACGGCCGGCAGGCTCGTGGCGGCGCCGCCACGAGCCTCCCGGCCGGTGATCGGAGCCGTCCGACGGCGCAGCTTGGTGCCGCCCTCGGGTCGCCCGCGCCGGACGCCTCGCCTCGCCCGCACCGGACGCCTCGCCCGCACCGTCCGCGGTGTCAGGACACGTGGACGCTCGGTCGGCGGTGGACGTCCGGCTCCGCCTCGCGCAGCACCTCGCGCGTCACCGGGGCGACGTCGCCGACGCCGGTGAACACGAAGCGCAGCGCGTTCTGGATAGGGCTGCCCTCGTTCCACTCGAAGTAGATGCTCGGGACGACCCCTGCGAGGTCACGGATCGCGAGCAGCGTCGACGCGATGGTGTTCGGCACGTTGCCGGAACGGACCCGCAGGACCCGGTGGCCGTGCACGACGTGACCCTCGACGACGAGGTCCTCCTCGAAGTCCGACGAGTCCGCCGGCAGGACCTCGAGGAACATCGTCGGGACGCGCGCCGGGATGCCCGAGTCGCGTCGTTCCTCCCGTCCCTTCGACCGGTACGCCTCGGCGGTGCCCGCTCCCGGCTCGTTCGCGATGATGCAGACCGAGCTGAACTGGTCGGCGTCGGCCTCGACGAACTGCCGGGCGACGGCGTCGAGCTCGATCGACGAGGCCCGGAGCTCGAAGGACCGCCGCACGCGCGAGATCAGCGAGACGACCACGATCGCGATGATGAACACCGCGGCGATCCGGACGCCGTCCGGGCGCTCGATCACGTTCGCGACCGTCGTGTAGACGAACACCACGGTGATGATGCCGAAGCCGACCGTGCGCTTCTTCTGTCCCTTGCGCCGGGCCGAGAGGGTCACCGCCACCGCAGCACTCGTGATGAGCACGAGCACGCCGGTGGCGTACGCACCGCCCTGCGCGTCGACGTTCGCGTCGAAGAGGATCGTGATCGCGAAGGCGATGAGCGTGAAGATGACGACGAGCGGTCGGGTCGCGCGGGCCCACTGCGGCGCCATGCCGTAGCGCGGCAGGAAGCGGGGCACGAGGTTGAGCAGCCCGGCCATCGCGCTCGCGCCCGCGAACCAGAGGATCGCGACGGTCGAGAAGTCGTAGATCGACCCGAAGACGCCACCGAGGTACTCGTGCGCGAGGTACGCCAGCGCACGGCCGTTCGCCTGCCCGCCGGCCTGGAACTCGCGCTGCGGGATGAGGAACGTCGTGACGATCGACGAGGTGATGAGGAAGCTGCTCATGATGATCGCCGCCGTGGTGAGCAGTCGCTTCGTCCCGCGGATCCGACCCTCGGGCCGGGGCGACCCCGCGTCGGACGCGTCGCCGCGCACCTGGGGCATCACCGCGACACCGGTCTCGAAGCCGGAGAGGCCGAGCGCGAGCTTCGGGAACACCACGAGCGCGATGCCGATCATGACGAGCGGATTGCTGTGCTGGGCGGTCAGGCCGCTCCACCAGTCGCTCGCCACGATCGGGTTCTCGAACACGTGCGCGAGCGCCACCACGACGACCACCGCGTTGAGCGTGAGGTACACGGCGACGAGCCCGACCGCGATGCCGATGGCCTCACGGAAGCCGCGGAGGAACACCACGCCGAGCAGGAGCAGGAGCGCGAGGGTCAGCGGCACCGGGATCTCGGTGAACCAGTGCGGGGTGAAGGGGTTCTCGGCGATGTGCGCGGTGGCGTCGGCGGCCGAGAGCGTCATCGTGATCATGAAGTCCGTGACGGCGAACCCGAGCAGGACGAGCACGAAGAGCTTGCCTGCCCACCACGGCAGGAGCTTCTCGAGCATCATGATCGACCCGGCGCCCTTGAAGCTGTCCTGTGCCACCCGGCGGTAGACCGGCAGCGCGCCGAACAGGGTCACGAGCACCAGGACGATCGTCGCGATGGGCGAGAGCAGCCCGGCGGCGAGCGCGGCGATCGCCGGCTGGTAGCCCAGCGTGGAGAAGTAGTCGACGCCCGTCAGGCACATGACGCGCCACCACGAGTGGGTCTTCTCGACCTCGACCTGGTGGGGGCCCTGGTGCGAGGCACCGCGGTCGGTGCCCTCGAGCATCCAGCGCTTGAGACGGCTTCGACGCTCGGGCAGGCGTCGGGGTTCGGTCGCGGTCACGGGACGATGCTAAGCGGTCGCGGAGTCCCCACAGTGCACCCTGTCGCGCTCCTCACTTCGCGCTGATGCGGGTGTACTTGTTGACGGCCCACGGCACGAACACCACGAGCATCAGCGCGATGCCGATGAGCACGGTGACGACGGGGTGCTGCATGGTCCAGATGTCGGGTACCGGTGCCGACCCGACGTTGCCGAAGAGCTCACGGGCGGCCTGCACGAGGGAGGACACCGGGTTCCACTCCGCGAACACCCGCAGCACGAGCGGCAGCGTGTCGCTCGGCACGAACGCGTTCGAGATGAACGTCAGCGGGAACAGGATCATGAACGAGGCGTTGTTGATCACCTCCGGCGTCTTGACGCTCATCCCGAGCAGCGCCATCACCCAGCTGAACGCGTAGCTGAACAGCAGGAGGAGCGCGATGCCGGCGAGGAACTCCGGTGGCGAGGAGTTCACCCGCCATCCCACGGCGAGCCCGGTGAGCATCATGATCACCATCGAGATGCCGTTGAGGACGAGGTCGGAGTTCGTGCGTCCGATGAGCACCGCGGAGGCCGACATGGGCAGCGTCCGGAAGCGGTCGATCAGCCCTTCCTTGAGGTCCTGCGCCATCGCCGACCCCGAGAAGGTCGCGCCGAACACGACGGTCTGCGCGAAGATCCCCGCCATCAAGAACTGGGTGTAGTCCGTGCCCTCGACGTCGATCGCACCGCCGTAGACCTGGCTGAAGAGCAGCACGAACATGATCGGCTGCAGCACCGCGAACACGAGCATGTCCGGCGACCGCTTGATCTTGGTGACGTTCCGCTTCGTGATGGTCCAGCCGTCCTCGAACCAGACGGCGACCGGCGATGTGATCGCGACGGGGAGCGCCCGACCCGGCGCCGTGACGGTGGCGGTCATCGCGCCGACTCCTTCTGCTTCTGCCCCGCCTTCTGCTTCGTGCGCCCCGGCCCCGTGGCGGTGTCGTCGGGTTCGTCCTCGGTCGCCGCGTGGCCGGTGAGCCGGAGGAACACGTCGTCGAGCGTGGGGCGGCGCATCCCGGCGTCGTGCAGGTCGATGCCCGCGTCGCCGAGGTCGGCGAGCACCCGTTGGAGGGCGGCAGGGCCGGCGTCCACCGCGATCGCGTGGGTGCGGCCGTCGCCCGAGACCTCGACGTCACCGACGCCGTACCGGCGGAGTGCGGTGGTGGCGGCGTCGCCGTCCGCGCCGTCGACGAGGGTCACGACGACACGGTGTCCGCCGACCTGGGCCTTGAGCTGGTCGGCGGTGCCCTCGGCGATCACGGTGCCGCCGTCGATCACCGCGATGTCGTCGGCGAGCCGGTCGGCCTCTTCCAGGTACTGCGTCGTCAGGAGCACCGTCGCACCGTCGGCGACGAGGCCCTCGATGATGTCCCACAGGGCGAGTCGACTCCGCGGGTCGAGTCCGGTGGTGGGCTCGTCGAGGAACAGCACGCGCGGGTTCATCACGAGGGCGCCCGCGAGGTCGATGCGACGGCGCATGCCGCCCGAGAACCCCTTCACCGGCCGGTCGCCGGCCTCGGCCAGGTCGAACACGTCGATCAGCTGCCGAGCTCGTTCCCGCGCCGTCCGACGACCGAGGTGGTACAGCCGCCCGATCATCTCGAGGTTCTCGAACCCGGTCAGGTTCTCGTCGACCGCGGCGTACTGCCCGGACACCCCGATGGACCGACGGGTCGCCTGCGGGTCGCGCACGACGTCCACCCCGTCGATCGTCGCGGTGCCGCTGTCGGGGGTGATGAGCGTGGTGAGCACCTTGACCGTGGTGGTCTTGCCCGCGCCGTTCGGGCCGAGCAGGGCCTTGACCGTGCCCTGCGGGACGGAGAGGTCGAGCCCCGCCAGTGCGTGCACGGGGCCCGACCCCGACCGGTAGGTCTTGGTCAGCCCGGTGGCTTCGATGATCGCCATGTCGCTCCTCGGTCGAGCATGGAGAATACCAGTGTGTCAGCGGGTGACCGGACGCCTGTGGACGACCGTTGCCGACCGGTCCGCGTGCTCAGATGTCGAAGTCACCACCGAAGTCGCCACCGAAGTCGCCGCCCCAGTCGGAGCCGCCGTCGGCAGACGCTTCGTCGTACCCGCCACCAGTGTCCCCCGAACCGCCGTCATCCGCAGCGTCGGTACCGCCGTCGAACGATCCGGGGTCCGGCAGGAAGGCGCTCATGATCGCTGAGCCGATGACGTAGCCCGCGACCGTGCCGAGGATCGACGCACCGACCATGCGACCGAACGACGGCCCCTGGCGTCCGCCGAACGCACCGCCGCCGCCCATACCGCCCAGCGAGCGCTCCATGAACCCCGGCTGCCGGATCTCGGACCGCGTCGCCGCCTGGGCGAGGGACCGCGGGTCGTCGCCGCGCGGGGCCTCACCCGCGGGGGCGCTGCGGGTGAACTCGTCGTAGACCATGCGCCGCTGCTCGGGTGTCAGGGTCGCGAAGGCCTCGGCGTGCACCTCCTCGATGCGCTCCGGCGGCGCGGTGCGGAGCAGGTACCGGTAGCGCTCGACGGCGCGTTCGTCCTCGGCCGACCCGGTCTGCGCCGTCGGTCCACCCGCGGGGGCGCCTGCGGGTGAACCGGATCCCCACTGCGGCGTTCCGGACGGCACCTGGTACGACTGCTGCCCGTAGCGGTAGCCCTGCTGCTGCTGCTGGGGCTGTCCCCACTGGTTCTGGTCCTGCGGGCGCTCGGGGCGGCCGAGCAGTCGATCGAGGAAACCCATGGTCCGTGCTCCTTCGGGAGGTCGGTGCGGTGCTGGGATGCCGAGCCTACGAGCGACGAACGGCCGCTCCCTGTACGCCGACTCAGAGAACGCCGAGCGCCGACGACCACACCGCGTGCAGCTCGTCGGCGGCGCCTGGGTGGGCGACGAGGAACGGCTCGCCGAGCGGCGGGAAGCCCTCGACGGGACCGCTGCGTGTCAGCACCACGCCGCCGGCCTCGTGCACGAGCAGCACCGCGGCGCCGTGGTCCACCGGGTCGAAGGCGGACACGCAGCCGCCGATGCCCCGTCCGGCCGCGACCTGCGCGATCGTCAGCGTGCCGGAGCCGAGCACCCGGAGCGTGCACGACCGGTCCGCGAGGGCGTCGAGGAACCTCCCGAACCCGGGCCACGGCCGGTGCCCGTCGAGCTCGGTGCCGACGACCGCGCCGGCGAGCGGACGAGGGTCGTCGTCCAGCCGCAGGGGTCGGTTGCGCACGACCGCTCCTCGACCCCGCCGAGCCTCGAGGACCTCGCCCCGCCACGGGTCCGCCACGACACCGACGACCGGGTGACCACCACGGGTCAGGCACAGCGACATCGACGTCCACGGGACGCCGTTCGCGAGGTTCGTGGTGCCGTCCACGGGGTCGAGGTACCAGCGGTGCCGGTCCCCCGGCGCGTCGCCGTACTCCTCGCCCGTGAAGCCGTGGGTCGGGAAGGCCGCACGGACCCGCCCACGGACGTGCTGCTCGACCAGACGGTCCACGTCCGTGACGAGGTCGGCGGGGTGCGCCTTCGTCGCGACCTGCCCGACCGGGTGCTCGCGGGTGAAGGCGATCACCTCGTGCGCGATGCGGTGCGCGAGTGCCTGCGCCCGTGCGGCGACCTCGGCCTCGGTGGGCTCGTGGGCGGACGTCGGCCACCCGTCCCGCTCGGCCGCCGCGAACGCCGCGTGCAGGGTCGTGAGGTCGTCGGTCGTGACGAGGTCGGCCCCGGTCCGGGCTGCCCAGAGCGCCGGCTCCGGGTCGTCGACGGTCCGCACCGACACCAGCAGGCCGAGCCGGTGTGCAGCCGCCACGGTGCGGGGCGTGAGGAACGCGACGTCGAGGTCGAGCGTCGACGGGGCGGCCCCGCTGTCCACACCGGCCCCGGCACCGGCACCGGAACCGGCACCGGCACCGGCCAGATCACCCGCGGTCGGCGGCTGCAGCGACTCCCACGCGAGCCACGTGTCCGCGTCCGGCAGGACCGCCCGGACGGCGCGGAGGGCGTCCGGGGTCCCACGCCACGCCACCGACACGTCGGCCGACGACGACGAGACCGCGTCCGCTGCGACCTCGGCGTCCGCAACCGAACGGCACGTGACCACGAGCGAGGACCGGCAGCCGTCGAGCCGCTCCAGGACGTCGTCGAGCCGCGGGATGCGGTCGAGCCCGTTGCCGAGTCGGGCGACCTCGCACCACGGCACCTCGTCGACTCGGCGGGCGTCGCCCCACAGTCGTCCGAGGGTCTCGTCGCGGAGCAGCACGGCGACACCGTCGGACGTCCGCCGGACGTCGACCTCGACCGCCTCCGCGCCGAGCGCCTCCGCGACGGCGACAGCGGGCATCGTGTTCTCCCGGCGGACCCGCGGCGCGCCGCCCCGGGCGATCAGTGAAGGTCGCCCCACCGGTCGCACGTGCCGCGTGGTCGGTGCGTGGTCGAGCGTCGTCATCCCGGCATCGTGCCGCCGCCCGGCGAATGGCCGGTGACGCTCCGGTGAACGCCGCCCGTCAGTGCGCCGGCGCCCGACCGTCAGCGCACCGGCGCCCGACCGTCGATGGGCCGGCGCCCGACCGTCAGCGCACCGGCGCCTCGACCGAGCGCCGCTCCCGTCGGGCGACGAGCGGACCCGCGACGAGACGCCACCCCAGCAGGAACACCGCGAGCACGATGGTCGCCACGATCACGAACGACACCGGCAGCGGGTTCCCGTCCACGACCCCCTGCCCCGTCGCCACGCGGATCGCCATCCCGATGAACACGGTCAGGATCCACACGACGACCCCGGTCGGCCAGAGGCGCAGCGGCCGACCCCACGCACCACTGGAGACGTACCCGATCGCCCAGCCGGCGAGGAACGGGTACGCGGTGGTCCAGAGGCCGAGCGGGGAGAACGCCTCGGCGTGCGACGACCGTCCGATCGCGGCGAAGGCGACGATGAGGACGATGTCGACGACGGCTGCGAGCCAGCCCCAGGTACGAGTCACGCCACCATTCTCCCGCCCCGCGGGGGCGGCCCGGACGCAGCGGTCAGAACAGCCCGTCGCGCCGGTCCTCGCCGAAGCCGTCGAACCCGCGGAACATGTCGGACACGAGCGCCTCGATCTGCGGCTCGACCAGTCGCTCGACGGCCTCGGCGATCCGCGGCCGGTGCTCGACGAGCGCCAGGCACACCGCCGTCCCGGTCGCGCGGGCGCACTCGTCCGAGAGCTCGATCTCGTGTCGGAGCGCGGCCTTCGCCTCGTCGGACAGCGGCTCGCGCGGCGCCTGCTCCCCCGCACCGGTGCCGGTCAGCTCGCCGAGGGTGAACAGGAACGGCGCGCCGGGCGACGGCTCCGGGTCGACGTCGAGGCCCTGGAACTCCGGCGACAGCCCCTCGGTCGGCTGGTAGCCCGCCTGCTGCTTGCGGGACGCCGCCCGTTCGAGTTCCCGTTGCAGCAGCGGCAGGTTCTTCGCCGTGTACTCGTCGACGGCGTCCTCGACGATGGTCGAGATCCGGCCGATCAGCGCGTGCTGGACGGCGTGCGGCACGTCCGGTCCGAAGCCCGCCGCGCGGGCGATCGGCGAACCGGTGCACTTCCGGCAGATGCGGGTTCGGGGTCGGGCGGTGCTGATCTGCCACCGCGGGAGCCACCGCAGCCAGACGTCGACGGCGCTGCGCACGCGACCGTCGATGCCGTCCATCCCTCAACAGTAGGCCTGGAGGACCGGATCACCCCGCCATCCCGCGCGCGTGGGCGAAACGGCGGGCCCTCAGGCCCTCGGTTCCGTCACGAAGTCGATGAGCTCCTCGACACGGCCGAGGAGCTGCGGCTCGAGGTCCGCGAACGTGCGGACCCGGCCGAGGATGCGCTGCCAGGCACGCGCGATGTCGGCATGCTCGGCGTGCGGCCAGCCGAGGTGTCGGCAGATGCCCTGCTTCCACTCGATCGAGCGCGGGATGGTCGGCCACGCCTCGAGACCGAGTCGCGCGGGCTTCACCGATTGCCAGACGTCGACGAACGGGTGCCCGACGACGAGCACGTGCGCGCCCCACTTCCCGCGCATCACGGCGTCGGCGAACCGGGACTCCTTCGAGCCCGGCACGAGGTGGTCGACGAGGACGCCCACGCGGCGCTCCCGGGTCGGCCGGAACTCGTCGAGGACGTCCGCGAGGTTGTCGACCCCGGAGAGCTCCTCGACGACGACGCCCTCGACGCGGAGGTCGGCTCCCCAGACCTTCTCGACGAGCTCGGCGTCGTGCTTGCCCTCGACCATGATCCGCGACGGCAGCGCCACCCGTGCGCGCTGCTGCTCGACCGCGAACGATCCGGACGCGGTGCGGAGGCGACCACCGTCGGTCGCGTGCCGCACCGACGGGGTCGACCCGGGCCTCCCGGCCGCCGGAGCAGCCGCGGCAGACTGCGCGGGCGCGCCGTTCCCGGGGCGCCGACCGACCGGCGCCTGCGGACGTCCCAGCGTGACGAGCTCGCCCTCGAGCAGGAACTGCCCGGTGAAGGGGAACGACCGCGTGCGGCCCTTCCAGTCCTCGAGCTCGACGTTGCCGGCCTCGAGCCGCACCACCGCGCCGGCCCACCCGGTCGCGGGGTCCTCGAGGACCATGTCGCGCTCCAGCGGCACCTGCCGCACCTTCTGCACGCCCCGCGAGCGCCAGTCGCCCGAGAGGACGTCGTTGCCGTACCGGTCGTCGTCCACCCGCAGGAGCGTAGTGTCGACCCGGCCCGGGACGACGTCGACCGGCCGAGCACCCCACAACCCCGACGGAAGGCAATCCCGTGCGCGCAACGATCATCCACGCCCCGAACGACATCCGTGTCGAAGAGCGCGACCGTCCCGCGATCATCACCCCGAAGGACGTCGTCGTGCAGGTCGTCGCGGCGTGCGTCTGCGGCTCCGACCTGTGGCCCTACCGCGGCGTGACGGAGACGAAGCAGCCGCACGGCATCGGCCACGAGCTCGTCGGGACCGTGGTGGCGGTCGGCGACGAGGTCACCGACCTGCACGAGGGCGACTTCGTCATCTCCCCGTTCACCATGAACGACGGCACGTGCCAGGCCTGCCGTCACGGCATGACCACCGGGTGCGAGCACCTGTCCGGCTTCGGCGGGAAGGACGCGTACGGCGACCCGGTCGGCGGCGCACAGGCCGAGTACGTGCGCATCCCGGACGCCTCGGCGACGCTCGTGAAGGTCCCGGGACCGGTCGACCCCGCGCTCGTCCCGTCGCTGCTCACACTGTCCGACGTCTTCTCGACCGGGCACCACGCCGCCGTGTCGGCGCAGGTCGGTCCCGGGCGCACCGTCGTCGTGGTCGGTGACGGCGCCGTCGGGCTCTCGGCGGTGCTCGCGTCGAAGCGACTCGGCGCCGAGCGCATCATCGCGATGAGCCGGCACGCGGACCGGCAGGCGCTCGCGCGGGAGTTCGGCGCGACGGACGTCGTGGCCGAGCGCGGTGCCGAGGGCGTCGCGGCGATCCGTGCGCTGCTCGGCGGCGACCTGGCGGACTCCGCGGTCGAGGCCGTCGGCACCGAGGAGAGCATGGACCAGGCCCTGCACTCGGTCCGCCCCGGCGGCGCACTCGGCTTCGTCGGGGTCCCGCACGGGGTGCCCACGATCGGGACGCGCTACCTCTTCGACACGAACATCACGGTCGCGGGCGGCATGGCCCCGGCGCGGAAGTACATCCCCGAGCTGCTGCCGGACGTGCTCTCGGGCGCGATCGACCCCGGCCGCGTGTTCGACCTCGAGCTGCCGCTCGACGAGGCCGCCGAGGCCTACCGGGCGATGGACGAGCGCCGCGCGATCAAGGTGCTGCTGCGTCCGTAGCGCGCCGCGTCCCCCGCGCGACCACGACCGGACGGGAGGCACGGTGCGGATCCGCACCGTGCCTCCCGTCCGTCGGCCACCCGCGTTCCGCGGTGCGGAACCCGTGTTTCGGATCTGTGAACAAACCTTTCAGTAAAGAAGGTTGTCCGTTACAGTCCTCGCATGAGCACACGCGGACGCACCCCCGGCCAGCCGGGACTGCTGCGCGTGCTCAACGACCGTGCGGCCCTCGAGCTGCTGCTCGACGAGGGGCCCCTCACCCGCAACGAGATCGCCGGCCGGACCGGACTGAGCAAGCCCACCGCTGCCGAGATCATCCGCCGGCTCGAGTCCGCCGACCTCATCCGGGCCGCGGGCACCGAGGCCCAGGTCGGTCGCCGAGGGCCGAGCGCCGCGGTGTACGAGGCGATCACCGACCGCGACCTCGCGGTGGCGGTCGACGTCCAGCTCGTCGACGTCCGGTCCACCGTGGTCGACGCGCTCGGGCAGACCTACCCCGTCGCCACGCACACCATGACGCCCGACGAGGTGCGCGGGCCCGGAACGGACATCGTCGCCGCCGCGATCGCACGCGCAGCGTCGGCTGCCGGCATCGACGAGGACCTCGTCACGGCGGTCGCGGTCGGGGTGCAGGCCTCGGTCGACCACACCACCGACACACTCATCTTCACGGACGGCCTGCCCGGTTGGCCGCGTGAGCGCGTCGCGGCGACGCTCTCGGCCGGACTCGGCGTGCAGGTCGTCATCGAGAACGACGCCAACCTCGCCGCGATCGCCGAGCGCAGCATGGGCGCCGGCCGGGCCGTCGGCTCCTTCGCGCTGTTCTGGATGGCCGAGGGCCTCGGCATGGCGCTCGACCTCGACGGTCGCCTGCACACCGGGGCCTCCGGCGCCGCCGGTGAGATCGGCTACCTCGGCGTCCCCGCCGACGCACGCCCCATCGACCCGACGGCCACGATCATCGCGGACCTCATCTCCGAGTCCGCGATCACCGCACTCGCCGCCGAACACGGGATCACCGCTCCGGACGGCGCTCCAGCCGACTGGCGCGAGGTGCTCCTGAAGCTGCCCGGACTCCCCGAGCAGCACCCCTTCACGACCGCCCTCGGCGAGCGCATCGGGCACAACGTGCTGCCTGCCCTCGCCGTCGCCGATCCCGAGACGGTCGTCCTGCACGGCCCGACCGGCATCGCGGGCGGTCCCGCCCTGGCCGCCGCCGTGACCGCCTGGCTCCGGACCCGCACCCGCTGGTCCACCGCCGTCGTCGCGCCCGGCGTCCCCGACACCCCCGTCCTGCACGGAGCACGGCACGTCCTCATCGACGTGGTGCGCTCCGCGCTCGCCGGCCGGGTCGACCGCATCAGCGACGATGCGCCGGCCCCCGTCGAGCGCACCTGACCAGCACCACCCCACCCGCACCACTCGAGGCACCACCACCCGGCCCTGTCCCAGGGCTCTTCGGCGCGCCCGGAAACGGGCTGCGCCGGAGCGAGCGCAGAGAGCGAGTCCCACATGTCACTCCCCAGTCCCAGGTTCCGGCGCGTCGTCGCCGCGACCGCCGTCGCCGCCACCGGAGCGCTCGTCATCGCGGGCTGCAGTTCGGGGTCGAGCGCCCAGAGCATCGACAAGACCGCACCGAAGGAACTCAAGGGCACCGTCTCCCTCTGGCACTTCTTCACCGGTCGCGAAGCCGGCGTCGTGAAGAGCGCGGTCGACGGGTTCGAGAAGGCGAACCCCGGCGTCACGGTCGACATCCACGCCGGACAGGACGACGAGAAGCTGCAGAAGGCGATCTCGTCGGGCCAGAACATCGACGTCGGACTGTCCTACTCGACCGCCATCGTCGGGAGCTTCTGCTCGTCCGGTGCCTTCCGCGACCTGACGCCGTACATCGAGCGGGACGAGGTCGACCTGTCCGACATCCCGAAGGCCGTGCGCTCGTACACGGAGTACAAGGGCAAGCGCTGCACGCTGCCGGCCCTCGCCGACGTCAGCGCGCTGATGTACAACAAGCCGCTGCTCGAGAAGGCCGGGATCACCACCCCGCCGAAGACCCTGGACGAGCTGAAGACCGATGCGCTCAAGCTCACGACGTACAACGCGGACGGCTCGATCAAGCAGCTCGGCTTCAACCCGCTGATCGACTTCTACGAGAACTCCCCCGAACACTGGGCGCCGATGGTCGACGGCCGCTGGCTCGACAGCAAGGGCAACAGCGTGATCGGCACCTCGTCGGCGTGGAAGAAGCTCATCACCTGGCAGAAGGACTTCGTCGACGAGATCGGCTACGACAAGCTCAAGGCGTTCACGTCGGGCCTCGGGCAGGAGTTCGCCGCCGACAACGCGTTCCAGACCGGTCAGGTCGCGATGCAGATCGACGGTGAGTACCGTACGGCGTTCATCAAGGACCAGAAGCCGGACCTCGACTACGGCACCGCGCCGACCCCGGTGATGGAGGGCCTCGGCAACTACGGCTCGACGTACATCGCGGGCAACGTGGCGGGCATCGCGAAGGGTTCGAAGCACCCCGAGCTCGCCTGGGCACTCCTGAAGTACCTGTCGACGAACACCGACGCGCAGGTCACGATGGCGAACGGGCTGAAGAACATCCCGACGATCACCTCGGCGCTCGAGTCGCCGAAGCTCGAGGTCGACGAGAACTACAAGACCTTCGTCGACGTCGCGGGCAACAAGGACACGATGACCTCACCCGGCACCGCGGACGGCGCCGCCTACATCGGCACCTTCACGAAGTTCTGGCAGGCGTACCAGGAGAACGGCGGGAACCTCGACCAGAAGCTCAAGCAGCTCGACCAGGACATCGACAACGCGAACCAGCTGGCGGGTCCGTGATGACGGACGTCACCAGCCCCGGAACCGACAGCCTGGAGGCGCGGGCCGCCCGCGCCTCCCGGCCCGCCTTCCCGAAGGGGTCGGCTCCCGACCCCGCTGGCGGCACCGCGCACTCGTCCCGTCGGAACACGTCCGGTCGGCGCCGCAGCGCCGAGTCGCGGCGCAGGCTCGTCGCCCTGACGATGCTCGCGCCGGCGCTCCTCGGGCTCGTGGTCTTCTTCGTGTACCCGTTGGTCGCGTCGATCGTGTACTCGTTCACGCGGTACAACCAGCTGCAGGAGCCGCAGTTCGTCGGGCTGCTCAACTACCGGTTCCTCTTCACGCAGGACCCGCAGATCGGCGCGGCGGTCGTCAACACGCTCTGGTTCGTGGTGATCCTCGTGCCGGTGCGGATCGTCTGTGCGCTGCTCGTCGCCGGACTGCTCAGCCGGGCGAAGACCGCCACCGGGTTCTGGCGGACGCTGTTCTACCTGCCGGCCCTCGTGCCGCCGGTGGCGAGCGTCGTCGCGTTCGTGTTCCTGTTCAACCCCGGCACCGGCCCGGTGAACCAGATCCTGCGGTTCTTCGGCATCGACGGTCCCCTGTGGTTCAACGACCCGTCGTGGTCGAAGCCGTCACTCGTGATCATGGGCGTCTGGGTGATGGGCGACATCATGATCATCTTCCTCGCGGCGCTGCTCGACGTGCCCCGAGACCTGTACGAGGCGGCGTCGCTCGACGGTGCGAACGGCCCCCAGCAGGTGCGGCACATCACCCTGCCGACCATCGCGCCCGTCATCGGGTTCGCGGTCGTCACCGGGGTGATCGCGGCGCTGCAGTACTTCACCGAGGCGGCGGTCGCGTCCGGGGTGGCATCGGGCAAGGCCACGATCGGCGGTGGGACGGCGGCGCAGCTCGGGTACCCGGGCACCTCGCTCCTGACCTACACCGAACTGCTGTACCAGCACGGGTTCGCGAACTTCCAGTTCGGGTACGCCTCGGCGATGGCCGTGGTCCTGTTCGTGGTCACCGCGATCGTCCTCGTGTTCACGATGCGCCGCATCTCCGTCTTCCGACCGGAGGAGTCCTGATGACCGCCGTGTCCCAGTCCCCGCTCGCTCGCGCGCCTCGTGGAGCAGCCCCCGGCAGCACTGCGCCGGGCACCGCCCGCGGCCCGCGGCGGAGCCTGCTCGTCTGGATCGCCGAGCACGCGGCCCTCGTCGCGCTCGGGGTGCTCACGATCGCGCCGATCGTGTTCGTCGTGCTGACCTCGCTCATGTCGAGCAACCAGGCACTGACGGCGTCGATCGTCCCGAAGCCGTTCGACCCCGCGAACTACGGCCGGGTGTTCACCGAGCTGCCCCTCGCGCAGTGGTTCGGCAACTCCGCGCTGTACGCCGTGCTCGCGACGGCGTTCATGCTCGTCAGCTCCGTGCCGGCGGCCTACGCCCTCGCCCAGATCAGGTTCCGCGGCGCGAACGCGATCTTCACGATCATCATCGTGGCGATGCTCCTGCCCCCGCAGGTGACCGCCGTGCCGGTGTACGTCATGTGGTCCGAGCTGCACCTCACCGGGACGCTGTGGCCGCTCATCCTGCCGAACCTGCTCGGCGACGCGTTCAGCATCTTCCTGCTCCGCCAGTTCTTCCTGACGATCCCGAAGGAGTACGGGGACGCCGCCCGCATGGACGGCTGCAGCGAGTGGGGCGTGCTCGCGAGGGTCGTCGTGCCGATGGCGCGGCCGGGCATCGCGTCGGCGGCGATCTTCATGTTCTTCCACTCCTGGAACGACTACTACGGACCGCTGCTCTACGCGTCCGAGAACCAGGCGGCGTGGCCGGTGGCGTACGGCCTCGCCACGTTCCGCGGGCAGCACGGCACCGACTGGTCGATGACGATGGCGATGACCGTCGTCGTCATGGTCCCGGTCGTCGTCATCTTCTTCTTCGCACAGAAGGCATTCGTCGAGGGCATCGCGCTCACCGGCGTGAAGGGATAGCACCACAGTGAAACTCACGGTCATCGGTGGCGGATCCACCTACACCCCAGAACTCGTGGACGGCTTCGCCCGGCTCCGCGACCAGCTGCCGATCGACGAACTCTGGCTCGTCGACCCCGACCCCGAACGCCGGCGCCTCGTCGGTGGTGTCGCGCAGCGGATGTTCGCCCACGCCGGGCACCCGGGCACCGTCCACGTCACGGACGACGTGGTCGCGGGCGTGTCGGACGCCGATGCCGTCATGTTCCAGCTGCGGATCGGCGGTCAGGCGGCGCGGCAGCAGGACGAGACCTGGCCGCACGAGGCGTGCTGCATCGGGCAGGAGACCACGGGGCCCGGCGGGTTCGCCAAGGCGCTCCGGACGGTGCCCGTCGTGCTGGAGTACGCCGAACTCGTCCGGGAGCACGCGAAGCCGGACGCCTGGATCGTCGACTTCACGAACCCCGTCGGCATCGTCACCCGCGCGCTGCTCGACGCAGGGCACCGCGCGGTCGGGCTCTGCAACGTCGCGATCGGGTTCCAGCGCCGGTTCGCCCGGGAGTTCGCCGTCGCCCCCGAGGCCGTCCGGCTCGACCACGTCGGTCTCAACCACCTGACCTGGGAGCGCGGGGTGCACGTCCGGTCCGCCGACGGGACGGAGCGCGACGTCCTGCCGGAACTCCTCACCGCCGACACCGGTGCGCTCGACCGGATGGCGGAGAGCGTGCACATGCCGGCCGACCTCATCCGGCTGCAGCACGCCGTGCCCTCGTACTACCTCCGCTACTTCTACGCCCACGACGTCGTGCTCGAGGAACAGCTCCACGAGCGCACCCGCGCCGAGGCCGTGATGGACACCGAACGGGCACTGCTCGCGAAGTACGCCGACGAGGCCGTCGTGACGAAGCCGACCGAGCTCGAACAGCGCGGCGGCGCGTACTACTCCGAGGCCGCGATCGACGTGCTGTCCTCGATCCTCGGCGACCGCGGCGACGTGCAGGTCCTCAACGTGCGGAACGACGGCACCTTCCCGTTCCTCCCCGACGACCACGTCATCGAGGTCCCCGCGCGCGTCACCCGACAGGCGATCACCCCGCTGCCGGTGGAGCCCCTCGCGCCGGACATGGTCGGACTCGTGTCGCACGTCGCCGGCTACGAGCGGCTCGCCCTCGAAGCCGCGGTGCACGGCGGACGCGACCGGGTACTCCGGGCGATGTGGGCGCATCCCCTCGTCGGACAGGTCGACAAGGCCGAGCGCCTGACCGATCTGCTGCTCGCGGCGAACGCCGACCTCATCCCGTGGGCCGGCGGCACCGCTGCGGGCAGCGGCGGGGCGCACGGCGGTGCGCTCGCGGGGGCACGGTGACCACCGCGGACGGCGTGGTCCGCGCGTCGACCGGCTCCGGGTACGGGCCGGACGACGTCGTGCTCGCGGTGGACGGCGGCGGCAGCAAGACCGACGTCGTCGCGATCGGCCTCGACGGATCCCTCGTCGCCCACGCGCGCGGCCCGGGGACGAACCCGCAGACCCGTGGCTGGGCTGCGGTGCAGCCGATCCTCGACGAGATCCGTGCCCGGGTGCTCGACGAGATCGGCACGCGTGAGGTCCGGACCACCCATGTCTACCTCGCCGGGCTCGACCTGCACGACGAACTCGTCGCGGCCGAAGCGGCGCTCGCCCACTGGTCGGAGGACGGCGGTGCACCGGACGTCCTCGACAACGACCTGTTCGCGCTGCTGCGTGCCGGGACGCTCTCGCCCGACGCTGCGGCACTCGTCTGCGGCACGGGCATCAACGCCCTCGCGGTCCGGGCCGACGGCGCCACGATCCGCTACCCGGCGATCGGCGACGTCTCGGGCGACTGGGGCGGTGGCGCGTACCTCGGCAACCGCGCGCTCTGGCACGCGGCTCGCGCCGACGACGGCCGCGGCCCGGCGACCGCCCTCGTCGACGCCGTCCCGCGGTCGCTCGGGTTCCGGTCCGTCCGCGAGGTCACCGAGGCCCTGCACTTCGGACGCCTCGACCCCGCTGCCGTCGGTCGGCTCTGCCCGGTCCTCTTCGACGTGGCCGGAGCCGGGGACCCGGTCGCCCGGTCGGTGGTCGAGCGACAGGCGGAGGAGATCGTCCTCATGGCCTCGGTCGCCCTCGAACGGCTCGGCCTCGGCCGCACGGACGCCCCGGTGCCGATCGTGCTCGGCGGCGGCGTCCTCGCGGCACGGCACCCGCTCCTCGTCGAGCCGGTCGTCGCCGGCTTCGCCGAGCGCGTGCCGGGTGCGGTGCCGACGTGGGTCACCGCACCGCCGGTGCTCGGTGCGGGGCTCGCGGCGCTCGAGTCGGTCGGGGCCGGACCGGAAGCGCTCGACCGCTACCGCGCAGCGGTCCTCGGGCGCGAGTTCGCGTCGACGGCAGCGCCGATCGTCTGAGACCGCACCACAGGACGGACGGGAGGCCCGTGGCGGCGCCGCCACGGGCCTCCCGTCCGTCCTGTGCGCGAGTCTCGTGCACGGCGTGGCGAGTCTCGTGGAGAGCGACGTGCCTCGCGCTCCTGGGCACGAGGGTCGTCGCCGAGCCCGAGTCTCGCCTGCGCGGACAGTTTCGCGATGACCCGACCGCGAAACCGTCCGCGGGGCCGAGTCTCGGCCGGCGTGGCGCGGCCAGCAGCGCAGCCGCTCCGCGGCGGCCGCGCGGTGGCGCAGCCAGCAGCGCAGCCGCTCCGCGGCGGCGGCCGCGACCGCGCGCCCGAGCAGGCCGAGCGTGTCCACGCCGGGATCCCGACGTCGAGGGGCTTGGCGCCGGGCAGGACGAGGACGGCCACGCGGTGCGGACGATCGGCCATGCGCCGACGCCAGCGGATCGGCCGCGACCACCGGCCGCCGCAGGACGGATGCGCTGCGCGGGCCCGCCGCCCGGCCCTGCCGCCGCACGGCCCTGCCGCCGCACGGCTGTGCCGCTGCCCGGCCCTGCCGCCGCCCGGGACCGCCACCGCCGCCCTCCTGTCAGGTGTCGCAGACGGCGAGCACCCGGTGCGGGGACGCGGCCTCGGCGACCCAGCCGGCGGGCAGCTCGCGGCGGAGCTCGTCGACCGTGAAGCTCCGACGGATCGAGCGGAGGCCGTCGACCCGCACGAAGGTGCCCGCGGCAACGAGGGGAGACGCCAGGGCGTACGAGCGGTAGGCGCTGCGCGAGCGTCGGATGTCGGAGTGCACCACGCGCGAGCGGGCGAGGCGCGCAGAGTCGGCGAGGAAGCCGGAGCGTTCGTCGTCACCGAGGTGGTGCAGCACGTGGTTCGAGACCACCACGTCGAAGCGTTCACCATCCGCGACGAGGTCCCCGCTCGACGCCTGCCGGAACGTCGTGCCCGGGAGCCTCGATCGGTCGGCCGCGGCGATCGCACGCGGGTCGGGGTCGACGCCGACGACCTCGACGTCGAAGCCGTCGCTCGCTGCCCACCGGACGAGTGCGCGGGCGAGGTCCCCACCGCCGCACCCGAGGTCGAGCACCCGACCCCGCCCGGTCGGCGGCAGCGCCGGCATGACGTGCGTCCGCCACGCCGTCCGCCACCCGCTCACGAGGGCGTTCACGACGGCGAAGCGCCGGAAGGTCCGGTGCAGCGCGCGCGGGTCGCAGTCGGGGTCGTCCATGAGTTCGCGCAGCGTGGTGTCGCGGACCGAGAGGTCGACCGGGAGGCGCGGTGCGGCCTCGTCATGCCGCCTCACGGCCGGCCAGCGGTCATCGCTGCGCCGGTGGCGAGCGGATCGGTGTCGGTGTCGGTGTCGGTGCCGGTGCGGGTGCCGGTGCCGGTGCCGTCCGCGACGGCCGCTGGCGCGGCTCCGGCGAGCGCGCCGCGCGCCGGCGTCGCCACGGTGAGGCGCGCGCACTCGACCGTGAGGCCCGGACCGAACGCGAGGGCGATGACCGGCTCGCCGTCCTCCAGGCCGCTCCCGAGCGCCTCGGCCAGCACGAACAGCACCGTCGCGCTCGACATGTTCCCGTGCTCCCGGAGGACCGTCCGGCTCGCGGCGAGGGCGGCGTCGGGCAGCCCGAGTGCCTCCTGCGTGCGGTCGAGGATCGCCCGGCCACCGGGGTGCACGGCCCAGGTCGGTACGGAGGTCGCCGGCGCGTCGCCGAGCAGCGGAGCGACGGCGGCCCCGGCGTGCTGCCCGATGAGCTTCGGGACGGCCGTGGAGAGCACCATCTCGAAGCCCTCGTCGCCGATGTTCCACGCCATGTCGCCGGCGCCCTCGGACACGACGCTGGTCGCGAAGTCGTCGATCCGGAGACCCGGTCCGTCGGCGGCCACCAGGGCCGCCGCCGCCCCGTCACCGAAGACGCTGTTCGACACGATCTGGTCCGGGTCGTCCGAGGTCCGGACGTGCAGCGTGCAGAGCTCGGCGCAGACGACGAGCACCACCGCGTCCGGATCGGCGTCGACGAACGCGGCCGCGACACGGAGTGCCGGGAACGCCGCACAGCAGCCCATGAACCCGATGTGCTGCCGGAACACGGACGGACGGAGGCCGAGCTGCTCGACGATGTCCAGGTCGGGCCCGGGCTGCGTGAAGCCCGTGCAGGACACCGTCACGACGTGGGTGATCGAGGACGGTGCAGCCCCCGCGCGAGTGAGCGCCTCACGGGCGGATGCGACGAAGAGCGGCGGCGCGAGCACGCGGTAGGCATCGTTCCGCGAGCCGGTCGACGGGGAGACCAGCGCGCCTGCCGCGTCCCGGAAGGCCCCGGCGTCCGCGGTGGGATCGAGTTCGGGCAGCACGGTGTGCCGCGTGTCCACGGCGGACCCGTCGAACGCCGCCCCGATGAGCCGTTGCGCCAGCCGCGTCGTGTCCGTCTGGCTGCGGAAGAGGTCGCGGACGTCGGATTGCCCGAGGGTCGTCTGCGGGACGGCGGTACCGATGGCGCGGATCGTTGCAGACACGACTCATCCTGTCACCGGGTCGCTGACGCATCCCCAGGTTGCGTCGCCCATCGCGTCGCAGTCGTCGGTGTCGACGTCGGCACGACACCGGATCGACACGACACCGTGGAACGGACACAGCACCGTGGAGGACCACGGTGCTGTGTCCGGAACCTGGTTCCGCCGGGTTCGTCGCGCGGGGTTCGGCGCTTGGTCGTCAGCCCTGCTGCGCGCGCTCGAGCACGAGTTCGCGGACGCGGGCGGCGTCGGCCTGACCCTGCATGGCCTTCATGACCGCGCCGATGATCGCGCCGGCGGCCTGGACCTTGCCGTCCTTGATCTTCGCGAGGACGTCCGGCTGCGCAGCCAGTGCCTGATCGACCGCAGCCGTGAGCGCGGAGTCATCCGAGACGACCTTCAGACCGCGTGACTCCACGACCTGCGCCGGCGACCCCTCGCCGGCGATGACGCCCTCGAGCACCTGACGTGCCAGGCGGTCGGTGAGGTCGCCGGACTCGACGAGCGCGATGAGCTCGGCGACGTGGCGGGGCGAGACCAGGTCGCCGGCGGTTGCGTCCTGGGCGTTCGCGACGCGGGTGATCTCGCCCGTCCACCACTTGCGTGCGGCCTGCGGCGCGGCCCCGGCAGCGACCGTGCCCTCGACCTCGTCGAGGAGCCCGCCGTTGACGACGTCCTGGAACTCGAGGTCCGCGAAGCCCCACTCGCCCTTGAGCCGACGACGACGCGCGACCGGGGCCTCCGGCAGCGCGGCACGCAGTTCCTCGACGAGCGCGGGCTCGGGCACGACGGGCAGGAGGTCGGGCTCCGGGAAGTAGCGGTAGTCGTCGGCGTCCGACTTCGGACGGCCGGCCGAGGTGCGGCCGGTGTCCTCGTGCCAGTGGCGGGTCTCCTGCGTGATCGTGCCACCGGCAGCGAGGATCGCCGCCTGTCGCTGGATCTCGTACCGGATGGCGCGCTCGACCGAGCGGAACGAGTTGACGTTCTTCGTCTCGGTACGGGTCCCGAGCTTCTCCTGCCCGCGCGGGCGCAGCGAGATGTTCGCGTCACAGCGGAGGTTGCCGCGTTCCATGCGGGCCTCGGAGACCCCGAGCGCACGGACGAGGTCACGGATGACCTGCACGTACGCGGCACCGAGCTCCGGTGCGCGGTGCTCGGCCCCGAAGATCGGCTTGGTCACGATCTCGACGAGCGGGACACCCGCTCGGTTGTAGTCGACGAGCGAGTACTCGGCGCCCTGGATGCGTCCGGTCGCACCGCCGACGTGCGTGAGCTTCCCGGCGTCCTCTTCCATGTGGGCGCGCTCGATCGGCACCTGGAAGATCGTGCCGTCCGCCAGCTCGACCTCGACCTCGCCCTCGTACGCGATCGGCTCGTCGTACTGCGAGATCTGGTAGTTCTTCGGGTTGTCCGGGTAGAAGTAGTTCTTCCGCGCGAACCGCGACGACTCGGCGATCGAGCACCCGAGCGCGAGCCCGAGGCTGATCGAGTACCGGACGGCCTGCTCGTTCACGACCGGCAGCGACCCGGGCAGCCCGAGGTCCACCGGCGTCACGTTGGTGTTCGGCTCGCCGCCGAAGAAGTTCGGCGCGTCGGAGAACATCTTGGTCTTCGTGCCGAGCTCGACGTGCACCTCGAACCCGAGCACCGGCTCGTAGCGTTCGAGTGCCTCGTCGAAGTCCATCAGGGCTTCCTTCTGCGCCATCAGATCACGCCTTCCTGCGCTGCCGACTGCTGGGAGGCGTCCAGGTCGGGGATTCGGTCGATGAGCGGGGCGCCCCACTGCTGCTCGAGCAGACGCTCGAGTGCGGCGCCGTAGCGGTAGAGCCGGGCGTCCTCGCGCTGCGGCGCCATGAGCTGGACACCGGTCGGCAGCGAGTCCTCCGGTGCGAGGCCGTTGGGGATGCTCATGCCGGGCACACCCGCGAGGTTCGCCGGGATCGTGGTCAGGTCGTTGAGGTACATCGCCAGCGGGTCGTCCATGCGGTCGCCGAACGGCAGTGCCGTGGTCGGCGCCGACGGGCTGAGGAGCAGGTCGACCTGGTCGAACGCGGCCGCGAAGTCGCGCTGCACGAGCGTGCGGACCTTCTGCGCGGAGCCGTAGTACGCGTCGTAGTAGCCGGCACTCAGCGCGTACGTGCCGAGGATGATGCGTCGCTTGACCTCGGGGCCGAAGCCGGCCTCGCGCGTGGCGGCCATGACGTCCTCGACCGTCGCACCGTTCTCGGGCGTGACGCGGAGACCGAACCGCACGGAGTCGAACTTCGCGAGGTTGGACGACGCCTCGGCCGGGAGGATCAGGTAGTACGCGCTGATCGCGTAGGCGAACGAGGGGGCGTCGATCTCGACGACCTCGGCACCGGCCGACTCGAGGAGCGCGACGGTCTCCTGGAAGCGTTGCGTGACGCCGGCCTGGAAGCCCTCGCCACCGACGAGCTCCTTGACCACACCGACCCTGAGGCCGCGGAGCGTGTCGGCCTGCAGTCCGGCACGGGCGGCGTCGGCCATCGAGGGCCAGTCCCCCGGGATCGAGGTCGAGTCGCGCGGGTCGTGCCCGCCGATGACGTCGTGCAGCAGCGCGGCGTCGAGCACCGTCCGCGACACCGGACCGATCTGGTCGAGCGACGACGCGAGGGCGATCGCACCGTACCGGCTCACACCGCCGTAGGTGGGCTTCACGCCGACGGTGCCGGTGAAGGCACCGGGCTGCCGGATCGAGCCTCCGGTGTCCGAGCCGAGCGCGAAGGGCGCCTCGTACGCGGCGACCGCAGCGGCCGACCCTCCGCCCGAGCCGCCGGGGACGCGGTCGAGGTCCCACGGGTTGTGGGTCGGGCCGTAGGCCGAGAACTGCGTGGTCGACCCCATGGCGAACTCGTCCATGTTGGTCTTGCCGATCGGCACGAGGCCGGCGGCGCGCAGCTTCGCGACCGGGGTGGCGTCGTACGGGGGCCGCCAGCCCTCGAGGATCTTCGAGCCGGAGGTCGTCGGCATGTCCTGCGTGCACAGGACGTCCTTCACGGCCACCGGGACGCCGGCGAGAGCCCCGAGTTCGTCGCCGGCGGCGCGGCGGGAGTCCACCGACTTCGCGACGGCGAGGGCGTTCTCGTTGAGGTGGAGGAAGGCGTGCACGTCTCCGTCGACGGCCGCGATGCGGTCGAGGTGCGCCTGCGTGGCCTCGACGCTCGAGACGTCGCGGGCGACGAGCGCATCGGCGAGCGCGGCGGCGCTCAGCTTGGTGATCTCGGTCACGATCGTGGCCCCTTACTGCTCTTCGCCGAGGATGGCGGTGACGCGGAACCGCTCACCGTCGGAGTCTGGTGCCCCGGAGAGCGCCTGCTCCTGCGTGAGGGTCGTGCCGACCTCGTCCGGGCGGGTGACGTTCTCGAGCGGGACCGGGTGGCTCGTCGCCGGGACGTCGGGCGTCGCGACCTCGGTGACCCGGGCGACGCTCTCGACGATGTGCGCGAGCTCTCCGGTCATCTTCTCGATCTCGTCGGGCGTGAGTGCGATACGCGCGAGGCTCGCCAGGTGGGCGACCTGCTCGCTCGTGATGTCAGGCATGGTGCTCCGTCGATTGCGTTCGTGGGATGCGCACCAGTCTATTGCTGACGCCGGAGCCGCCCGCTGCCAGGGCACGACGCTGTGGACGGGACGACCGGGTGCATCACCGGTGCAGGACGGCCCACTGCTCTGCTGGTGCAGCAGGAGTCACGCAACGCGGCCCGGCGAGGCGGGGCCGACCCGCGCCGCCCGACCGTCACTTCCCGGACGCGCCACCCTTGCTCGTCCCGCCGGTCTTCCCGGCCTTCCCGGCGGGCGCCGCCGGCGCGCCGGTCTGCTGCTGCCCCGGCTGCTGCTGCGTCCCGCTCGTCGCCTGGCCCCCCGGGTTCGCGAGCGGACCCGACCCGTCGCCCGACTGCGACCCCGCCGAAGAAGACGAAGACGACGACGAAGACGAAGACGAAGACGAGGACGACGACGACGACGACGAGGCGTGCCCGATCATCGACGGGTCCGGCGTCGGCAGCGCATCGCCACCGTAGTGCCCGTCGAGGTAGGTCATCATCTGCTTGCCGACCCCGAACTTCGCGCTGTACCCGGTCGTGCCCTGCAGGAACGGCGTGTTCGCGAGCCCGACGTTCCCCTGCACGTTCCCGATCCACGTCGCGTTCGTGTACTTCGTCGTCGACGCGACGAGCCAGTTCTGCACGTCGCTGTCGGTCGTCCCGGTCTTCGCGAACTTCGGCACCCCGTCGTTCGGGTTCGCGGTGGCAGCCGTGCCGTTGCCCTTGAGCACGCCCTGCAGCGCGTAGTCGACCGTGCCCGCGACGGACGGGTCGACGCCCTGGGTGCAGGACGACTTCGTGGGGGTGATCTTCGTGCCGTCGGCCTCGGTCACGGAGTCGATCGCGGTCGGGGTGCACACGATGCCGTCGTTCGCGAAGCCCGCGTACGCCTCGGCGAGGTCGATCGGCGACAGGTTGTTCGTGCCGAGGATCATCGACGGGACCGAGCTGATCTTCCCGCCGTTCGCCAGGTGGATGCCCATCTTCTGCGCGAGGTTCGCGATGGCGCACAGGTCGAGCTGCTTGCCCATCGCGGCGAACGCGGTGTTGATCGACTCGCTGGTCGCGGCCTGGACGCTCATCGAGGCAGGGACCGCCTCGGCGTTCGCGACGTTCCAGTTCGGCCCGGCGATGTTCGCGCAGGAGTTCGTGAACTCGGAGGTCGGGTACGAGTGCTCGGTGGTGCTGACCGAGTCGCTCAGGGTGTGCCCGGTGGCGAGCCACTCCGCGAGCGTGAACACCTTGAACGTCGAACCGGTCTGGAACCCGCCGGAGTTGCCGTACGCCGTGTCCGCGCTGTAGTTCACCGCGGTCGTCCCCGGCGCGCTGCTGTCGCCCTGCGTGTAGGCGGTGTTCTGGACCATCGAGAGGATGCGTCCGGTCCCCGGCTCCACCGTGACGTTCGAGCCGCCGACGTCGACCCCGGCCATCGTCGACGGGACGTAGCTCGACAGGGCCGCCTGCCCCTGCGCCTGCAGGTCGAGGTCGAGCGAGGTGTGGATCTGGAGCCCCTTGGTGTCCAGGGTGTTGATCCGCTCCGCCGCGGTCGCGCCGAACGCCGGATCCTGCAGCACCTGGTCACGGACGTAGTCGCAGAAGTAGCCGGCGTCGAAGCCGGTGGCCGCGGTCGAGCAGCCGTTCGCCGTCGCGGTGATCTTCGGCTGGATCGGCGTCGCGATGGCCGCGGTCATCTGCGCCTTCGTGATCGAGTGATGAGCCTCCATGCGCCGGAGGACGTAGTCGCGACGCTCCTTCGTGAGCGCGTACCCGTTCGCCTTGCCGTTCGCCTTGTCCGAGGGCTGGTCGATGCGCAGGTTGGACGGGTTGTTGAGGATCGCCACGAGGGTCGCGGACTGCACGAGGGAGAGGTCCTTCGCGTGCACGCCGAAGTAGTACTCCGCACCCGCCTCGGCGCCGTAGACCCGGCCGCCGAGCCCGACGATGTTGAGGTACCCGGTGAGGATCTGGTCCTTCGAGTACTTCTTGTTCACGGCGATGGCGTAGCGCATCTCCTGCAGCTTGCGTTGCGGGGTCACACCGGCAGCGTCCGCGTAGCAGGCATCGACCTTCGCCTTCGTGGCTGCGGCGTCCTTGCCGGTGAGCGACTCGCACTGTTGCACGAGGACGTTCTTGACGTACTGCTGCGTGATGCTCGACCCGCCCTGCACGTCGCCGCCGACCGCGGTCGCCGCCGCGCCACGGAGGGTGCCGATGACGTCGATGCCGCCCTCGTCGTAGAAGCGCGGGTCCTCGGTGTCGATCGCGGCCTCCTTGAGGGAGTCGGCCATCTGCGCGCTCGTCACGTTGACGCGGTTCTCGGCGTAGAAGGACGCGATCTTGACCTGCTGGCCGCCCTTCGTCGCGTACACGGTGGAGACCTGCTGCGGCGTCTGGATGTCGAGGTAGTCCGGCAGGTCCTCGAAGAACGAGACTGCCCCGGACGCACCCTCGCCGACGACCGCCACGGCGGGCGTGACGGCGACGGTCACGAGCATCCCCGCGAGCACGGACATGCCGAGGAAGGTCAGGAGGGCCGCCGGCCACCGGATCACACGCATGGCGAGCACGGTAGGTGGACGGCCTGGGTTGGTTCTGCCCCGGAACCACCGCAGACTGCACCGTCGCTCAGGTTGCCGCTCAGGCTGGTCCGCCTGCGGCTCACCCCGCCGACGCTGGTGCGGATCCGGCCTGGAGGAGCGGCGTGAGCACCGCGGATCGGCCGGGGGTCACGATCGGGTCACGGTGAGCCGCGCCCCGGTCGCGTCGGGCGTCGCGGTCGGGTCCGGCGGTGTGGTCCGGTCCGGCGTCGCGGTCGCGTCAGTCGCGCTGCTGGATGTCCTGCGGACGCACGAGGTACATGTCGGGCGTGCCCGGCACACCTCCGCCGCCGGTGCCCTCGCCCCGTCGGAGCTGCTCGCGCACCAGGTCGCCCCGCCCGACGGCGATGAGGGCCACGTCGTGCAGCGATGCGGTACCGGGCTTGAGGTAGTCGTTGTGTCCCGACGGTCGGCGGAGCACGTCGCCTGCCGTGCTCACGTCCGCGCTCCCGGCGAGGTCGAGCAGGGTCGAACCGAAGGACGCGGATCCGGGGTCGGTGCCGAAGTACCCGGACCCGGCGATCGGGTCGCTGTGCGCACCGCCGACGAACACCTCGCCGGGGGTCACCGCGAGCTGCGAGGCCGTCCGGACCGAGCTGCCGGGTGACCCGAGCACGGTGAGGCTGTCGGCGTGCATCCTCCCCGACGCGAGAGCGATGAGCGCCGTCGTCGAGCCGTAGGAGTGCGCCACGACGTTCAGCCGCGGCTGTTCGGTGCCGCGGACCTCCCGCAGCCCGGTCACCGCGCGTTCGAGCCGCTCGGCCCCGGTCTTCGCGAGGGAGAGCGACAGGATGTTCGACAGGTCCGGCGTGCGGTACCCCATCCACGCCACGACGGCCACGCCGTGCCCGTGCCCCGGGACGGCCAGGGGCGCGAGCGTCGCCTGCTCCGTGGCGAGGTCGTTCGCGGTGTCGGTGAAGTCCCGCATCTGCCCGGTGACGGTGAAGAACATGCCGGGGACGACGACGGTGACGTCGGCCGCGGTCCCGAGGTCACCGATCGCGATCGCCGCGCGTCCGGCCCCACGGGTGTCGAGTGTGACGAGCGAGCGTCGCGGGTCACCGGGGCCGGACTCGAGCGAGCGGCGGACCTGGCCGAGCATCGCGGTCTCGGCGGACGGCGTCGCGGGGTCGGCGAGGGCCGCGGTGAGCGTGATGCGGTTCGCGCGGTCCCGGACGGCGTACGGGACGCCCTCGAGGTTGCCCACGACCTGCGGCGCGAGGGTCTCCAGCACCTGGTGCTCGTCGTCGCCGAGGCCCGCCCACCACGTCGCGACCTGCCGTGCGGTGGGCGGATCGTCCTGCACGGTGTCCACGACCGCCGGGTCGACGGCGACGCGGCGGAGGTCCGCCGTCGGCATCGACCCGAGGTCGTCGAGGAACTCGATGCCCGTCGCGTGCGCGACGGCGGCCGGATCGATCTCCACCCCGATGGACCGGGTCTGGGTCACTGAGGGGTCCTCGAGGACACGCGAGGCCGTGTGCACGATGGCCACCGGGGCAGGAGCGGGCGCGGCGGGGGCCTCGACCACTCCGAACGAGTGCATCGAGGCGGTGAGCAGAGCCGCGGCGATGAGCAGCAATCGGGTCTCCCCCGGGAAGGCCGTCCCGTCGTCCCCCTGCAGACGACGGGTGATGCTCCCTCGAGTCTACGGAAACCGGCCCGCCTGGGAACATGCGCGGTGCAACTTGGCCCCCCAACTGGGTGCACCGAGGGGCGTGCCGCTCCGAGCGGACACGAGTACGGCGTGCTCCTGAGTGCGTCTCAGTCTTCTGCGGGCGTCTCCGGGGCGTCGCCGAGTGCGCCCGGTCCCTCGGTCACGAGCAGGCGGAACTGCTCGGCGTCGATGATCCGGACGCCGAGCTGCTCCGCCTTCGTGAGCTTCGACCCGGCGCCCGGCCCGGCCGCGACGAAGTCGGTCTTCTTGCTGACGCTCGACGCCGCCTTGCCGCCCGCCGCGAGGATCGCCTCCTGCGCACCTTCGCGGGTGTACCCCTCGAGCGTGCCCGTGGCGACGACCGTGACACCGGTCAGGACCCCTCCCTCGGCAGCGGCCGCACCCGGCCCGGGGTGCCCGGGGATCGCGAACCGCACCCCGGCGGCGGTCCACCGGTCGACGATGTCACGGTGCCAGTCGACGTCGAACCAGGCGAGCAGTGCGTCGGCGATGATCCCGCCGACGCCGTCCACCGCGGCGAGGTCGTCGCGGGACGCCGCACGGATCGCCTCGAGGGAGCCGAAGTGCGTGGCGAGTGCCCGAGCAGCGACGGGCCCGACGTGCCGGATGTTCAGCGCCACGAGCTGCCGCCAGAGGTCCTTCGTCTTCGCGGCGTCGATGTTCGCGAGCATCTCGAACGCGTTCTTCGACGGGTACCGGCTCGGCTCGCCCGTGTAGTCCACGCCGCGGGCATCGGGATCGAACGGCGGGTCGGTCTTCTTGCGCGCGCGGCTGAACGGCGTCACGCGCTTCGGCACACCGGCGTCGTCGGTCTTCTGCATGCCGGTCTCGGCGTCGCGGACGATCACCTCGATGGGGACGATGTCCTCCATCGTCAGGTCGAACAGCCCCGCTTCGGTCACGAGCGGCGGGGTCTCCGGGTGCAGCGGCTGGGTCAGTGCTGCGGCGGCGACCTCACCGAGGCCCTCGATGTCGAGCGAGCCGCGCGAGGCGATGTGCTCCACCCGACCGCGGACCTGCGCGGGACAGCTCTTCGCGTTCGGGCACCGGAGGTCCTTGTCGCCCTCCTTCGCGGGGGCGAGGGGCGTGGCGCACTCCGGGCACGCGGCGGGCATGACGAACTCGCGCTCGGAGCCGTCGCGGAGCTCCACGACCGGGCCGAGCACCTCGGGGATGACGTCGCCGGCCTTCCGGAGCACCACCGTGTCGCCGATGAGCACGCCCTTCGCCTTGACGACGTCCTGGTTGTGCAGCGTCGCCTGACGGACGACGGACCCGGCGACCTCGGCCGGCTCCATCGAGGCGAACGGGGTCGCACGGCCGGTGCGCCCGACGCTGACCACGATGTCGAGCAGCTTGGTGTGGACCTCCTCCGGCGGGTACTTGTAGGCGATCGCCCAGCGCGGCGCGCGCGAGGTCGACCCGAGTTCCTCGTGCAGGGCGAGGTCGTCGACCTTGATCACGATGCCGTCGATCTGGTGCTCGACCGATGCTCGGCGGTCGCCGTAGTCCCGGACGAACCCGAGGACCTCGTCCACGGTGTCGAAGACCCGGTAGTGCGAGCTCGTCGGCAGGCCCCACGTCTGCAGGAGCTCGTAGACCTCGGACTGGGAGTGTGCTTCGGTCGAGCGCTCGAGCTCCCGCACGGGCCACGCGCCGATGCCGTGCACGAGCATCCGGAGCCGGCGCAGGCGGTCGACCATGAGAGCACGCTTCGCCTCGGACTTGCCCTCCTCCTTCTGCCGGAGGGACCCCGCGGCCGCGTTGCGCGGGTTGGCGAAGACCTTCTCGCCCGCCTCGCGCTGCTTCGCGTTGAGCTCGTCGAACTCGGCGACCGGGAAGAAGATCTCGCCACGGACCTCGACGATGGGCGGGTGGCCCGTGCCGGAGAGCCGTTCGGGGATCGTGCCCATGGTCCGCACGTTGCCGGTGACGTCCTCACCGACGACGCCGTCACCGCGCGTCGCCGCCGAGACCAGCCGGCCGTCCTCGTACCGGAGGTTGATCGCGAGCCCGTCGATCTTCAGCTCCGTGAGCCACCGCACCCGCTCGGCCCCGGCGTCGCGTTCGACCTTGGTGGCCCAGTCCGTCAGTTCCTCGGGGCTGAAGACGTTGTCGAGGCTGAGCATGCGCTCGGCGTGCTCGACCGGCGCGAACTGCGTCGTCTGCGCCTGGCCGCCGACGGTCTGCGTCGGGCTGTCCTCGGTGAGGAGCTCGGGGTGGAGCTCCTCGATCGCGGCGAGCCGGTGCTGCAGCGCGTCGTAGTCGGCGTCCGACGCGGTGGAGGCGTTGCCCTCGTAGTACTCGTGCCGGAGCTCGGTGATGCGGGCACGGAGCCGGTCGACCTCACGCGCGGACTGCGCGGCGTCGAGGTCGGACGGGGCCGTGGTCTCGAACGTGGTGTCGTCAGGCGTCGCGGCGTCGGGCGTGCTCTCGCTCATGCCCTCAGTTCTACCGGCTACCACCGACCGGACGCGCAGCGAGCAGCCGCCCCGGGAGCGCCGTGGTCGTGGCCGACCGGGGCCGTCGCGGTCAGGCGCCGACCGGCACCGCCGACACCGTCGCGTCGATCGTGCACTGCCCGAGCACCCGCGTGCCGACGTACACCACCGCGGTCTGTCCCGGGGCGACCCCGGAGAGCGGCTCGTCGACGTCGATGACGAGCCGGCCGTCGGACACCCGCGCGGTCGCGGGCACCGGGTCGGCGTGCGCGCGGATCTGCACGTCGCAGGCGAACGGCACCGAGGGGTCTGCCGGCGCCGTCCCCGCCCACGTGAAGCGTGCGCCGGACATCGAGGACACGTCGAGCGCCTCCTTCGGCCCCACCACGACGGTGTTCTCCTTCGGACGGATCTCGAGGACGAACCGCGGCTTGCCGTCCGGCGCAGGACGACCGAGGTGCAGGCCGCGCCGCTGCCCGACCGTGTAGCCCGTCGCGCCCTGGTGCTCCCCCACGACCGTGCCGTCGCGCTCGACGACGTCACCGGGGGCGGTGCCGACCCGGTCGGCCAGCCAGCCGCGGGTGTCGCCGTCCGGGATGAAGCAGATGTCGTACGAATCGGGCTTCTGCGCCACGGTCAACCCGCGCGCGGCGGCCTCGGCCCGGACCTCGTCCTTCGACGGCGTGGCACCGAGCGGGAACATCGCGTGCTGGAGCTGCTCGGCGGTCAGCACCCCGAGTACGTAGGACTGGTCCTTCGCCCACGCCGCCGCGCGGTGGAGTTCACGCGAGCCGTCCGCGCCGGTGACGATCGAGGCGTAGTGCCCGGTCGCGACCGCGTCGAACCCGAGGGCGAGTGCCTTCTCGAGCAGCGCCGCGAACTTGATGCGCTCGTTGCACCGCATGCACGGGTTCGGCGTCCGACCGGCCTGGTACTCGGCCACGAAGTCGTCGACCACGTCCTCCTTGAACCGCGCCGAGAAGTCCCACACGTAGTACGGGATGCCGAGGACGGACGCCGCGCGCTGGGCGTCCATCGAGTCCTCGATCGTGCAGCACCCCCGACTGCCGGTGCGCAGCGTGCCGGGCATCCGGCTGAGGGCCAGGTGCACCCCGACCACGTCGTGTCCGGCGTCGACGGCCCGTGCCGCCGCGACCGCCGAGTCGACGCCGCCGCTCATCGCTGCCAGTACTCGCATGCCTCCAGGGTAAGCACCGGCGTAGCGTTGTGCGAACGATGCCCTCCGAGACCCCCGCCTTCGACCTCCGGGCGGTCGTCCTGTCCGGCTTCCTCCCCGCCGCCCTCTTCGCGATCGGCGAGGGGGCGATCATCCCGATCATCCCGATCGCCGCCGACTCCCTCGGCGCGGGGCTCGCGTTCGCGGGCTTCGTCGCGTCGCTCATCCTCGTCGGCGAGCTCATCGGGGACGTGCCGTCGGGCGTCGTCGTCGGACGGATCGGCGAGCGGAACGCGATGATCGGCGCGGCCGCGGTGTCGGTCGTCGGGCTGCTCGTCTGCGTGTGGTCCCCGAACGCCTGGGTGCTCGCCGTGGGGGTGTTCCTCGTCGGGGTCTCGACCGCGGTGTTCGCACTCGCACGCCACGCGTACATGACCACTGCGATCCCGGTCCACGTCCGGGCCCGGGCGCTGTCGAGCCTCGGCGGCGTGTTCCGCTTCGGCTACTTCGTCGGCCCGTTCATCTCGGCGGGCGTGATCCACCTCACCGGCGCGACACAGAGCGCCTTCTGGATCCACGTGACCTGCTGCCTGCTGGCGGCCGTGGTGCTCCTCGTCATCCGCGACCCGGCGACGGGCGCACGCGGCTTCCGGAAGCCGGCCCGGGCCTCCAGGCCGGACACGGCTGCCCCCGCGACCGCGGCGGCCGTCACGGAGCCGCCCACGGACACCGGCGCGCAGTTCGTGCAGGACGAGGCCCACGGCCTCTTCCGCACCATCCGCACGCACCGGAAGGTCCTGCTCCGCCTGGGCAGCGGCGCCGGGTTGATCGGCGCGCTCCGCGCCGGACGGCAGGTCATCCTCCCCCTCTGGGCCGTGAGCGTCGGCCTGGACGACCCCACGGCCGCGCTCGTCATCGGCATCGCCGGAGCCGTCGACTTCGCGCTCTTCTACACGAGCGGGCAGATCATGGACCGGTGGGGACGCCTCGCGAGCGCCCTCCCGTGCATGCTCGGGCTCAGCGTCAGCTACTTCCTGCTCGCCTGGTCCGGGCACCTCGACACCCGGGTCGGCTGGTTCATCGCCATCGCGATCGGCATGTCGCTGGCGAACGGCGTCGGGTCCGGCATCCTCATGACACTCGGCGCCGACCTCGCCCCCCGCGACCACCCCGCGCCCTTCCTCGGAGCCTGGCGCTTCACCGGCGACTTCGGGTCGGCCGCGGCACCGCTGGTGATCTCCGGGGTCACCGCGGTCGCCTCCATCGCGGTGGCGAGCGGTGTCATGGGGGTCCTCGGGCTCGTGGGGGCGGGCGTACTGCTCCGCTACGTCCCGCGGTACCTCCCCCGCCGGTTGCGGTGACGGCGTCGACGGCGCTGCGCGCGTCAGGACGGCCGGGAGGCACGGCGCGCGTCCGGCCCGCCGGTCCCGCTCGGTAGACTGCCGCTGCTCGCGGGAGTGGTGGAATTGGTAGACACGCAGGATTTAGGTTCCTGTGCCCCGGCGTGAGGGTTCGAGTCCCTCCTTCCGCACGACGGCGGTTCCCCGCACCTTCCTGATCCCCTCCGCAGACTCATACCGAGGGCGGATGGTCCCGACACGCGGGGACGGTAGCCTGACCCCTGCGGGGTCGTCCTCGTGTCCCCGCCCGCTCGACCGGAAGAACCATGCACTCCGTCGCTCTCGCCCTGATCCCCTGGCTGGATCCGCAGTACATCCTCGACCACTTCGGGGCCGTCGCCGTGCTCGTCGTCTGCGCGATCATCTTCGCCGAGACCGGCCTGCTCGTCGGGTTCATCTTCCCCGGTGACAGCCTGCTCGTCATCACCGGGCTGTTCGCCTTCGACCGTGGCGGTGCCATCGGCGGGATCCCGATCTGGGTCGCGGCCCTGATGATCGCGGCGTCGGCGTTCATCGGCGGTGAGCTCGGCTACTACATCGGCAAGAAGGCCGGTCCGCCGATCTTCGAGCGCAAGGAGAGCGGCCTGTTCTCCAAGGCGAACGTCGACCGCACGAACGCGTTCTTCCACCGGTTCGGGCCGCTCGCCGTGATCCTCGCCCGCTTCGTGCCGGTCGTGCGCACGTTCCTGCCGATCGCCGCCGGCGTCGGCCGGATGAACTACAAGAAGTACTCGCTCTACAACGCGATCGGTGCCGTGATCTGGGGCGTCGGCGTCACGTTCCTCGGCTACTTCATCGGGCACATCCCGTTCGTGGCGCACATCGTCCGGTCCTACATCGACGTGATCCTGCTCGCGGCCGTCGTCGTGACCGTCGTCCCGATGGCGCTGACCTACATCCGGAACGCACGCAGGGCGAAGCACGACGAGGAACAGCAGCAGACGCCCGCAGTCGACCCGCAGTAGCGCGAGGCCGTCCGCGCGGCCCGTTCGCGTTCGCACAACCAAAGTCACCCCGAACCACGTGATCACGCGGTTCGGGGTGACTTTGGTTGTGCGTCGACCACGGGCACCGGGGCTGCCTCGGCGCTGCCGCGCGGCTGCCGCGGCGCTGCCGCGGCGCCGCGCGGCTGCCGCGGCGCCGCGCGGAGGCGCGACTACTCCGCGCCGAAGTACTCCCGCACGATCGGCGCGATGCCGCGGAACGCCTTCGACCGGTGGCTCAGCGCGTTCTTCTCGTCACGCGTCAGCTGCGCCGAGGTCCGGTCTGCGTCGTCCGGCCGGAACACCGGGTCGTACCCGTGCCCGCCGTCCCCGATCGGCTCGGTCGTGACCTCGCCGTTCCAGACCGCCTCGAACACGTGCTCGGTGCCGTCCGGCGTCACGAACGCGGCGGCGCACACGAACGCGGCGGTCCGCTCGACGACCCCCTCGAGGTTGCGGAGCAGCAGCGCGATGTTGTCGGCGTCCACCCGGGTCCCCGCGTACCGGGCCGAGTGGATGCCGGGCGCACCGTCCAACGCGTCGACGGCGATGCCGGAGTCGTCGGCGAGCGCCGGGAGCCCCGTGTATGCCACCGCGGCCCGTGCCTTGATGAGCGCGTTCGCGGCGTAGGAGTCGCCGTCCTCGACGGGCTCCGGGCCGTCGTACCCGACGAGCCCGACACCGGCGCCGAGTGCGTCGCCGAGGATGTCGCGCAGCTCGACGAGCTTGCCGGCGTTGTGGCTGGCGAGGACGACCCGACGGTCGGTCACGAGGTCTGCCCCAGCACCTCGCGCTGGATCGCGGCGAGCGACGCGTTGCCCGCGAGCCCGAGGTCGAGCAGGGTGTTCAGCTCGTCGCGGTCGAACGGCGCGTGCTCGGCGGTGCCCTGGACCTCGATGAACTTGCCCGAGCCGGTCGTGACGATGTTCATGTCGGTGTCGGCCGCGGAGTCCTCGGTGTAGGCGAGGTCGAGCATCGGCTCCCCCTTGACGATCCCGACCGAGATCGCCTGGACACTGTCGAGCAGCGGGGTCGCCTTCTTCCCCACGAAGCCACGCTCGCGGCCCCACTCGATCGCGTCGACCATGGCCACGTACGCGCCCGTGATCGACGCCGTGCGGGTGCCGCCGTCGGCCTGGAGCACGTCGCAGTCGATCACGAGGGTGTTCTCGCCGAGGCCCTTCGTGTCGACCACCGCGCGGAGCGACCGGCCGATGAGTCGCGAGATCTCGTGGGTCCGACCACCGACCTTGCCCTTGATCGACTCGCGCTGCATGCGCTCGTTCGTGGAGCGGGGCAGCATCGAGTACTCGGCGGTGACCCAACCGGTGCCCTTCCCGGCGAGCCAGCGGGGCACGCCGTTGGTGAAGGACGCGGTGCACAGCACCTTCGTGTCGCCGAAGGAGATGAGCGCGCTGCCCTCGGCCTGCGAGCTCCACCCCCGCTCGATCGTGACGGGACGGTGGTCGGTCGCGGCGCGGCCGTCGATGCGGGTGCTCATGGGGTCCTTTCGGTGTGGGGCAGCAGGATGGCCCCGGTCTGGAGGTGGCCGACGCTCGAGACCTCGGGTCCGAGGAAGCGTCGGGCGAGCCGGATGAAGCCGTTCTTGTCGTCGCCGGTGGCCTCGAACGCGTAGGTCGGTGGCTCGGGGGCGGTGCGTTCGAGCCCGTGCTCGACGAGCCGACGGTAGACGTCGTTCGCCGTCTCCTCGGCGCTCGACACGAGGGTGACGTCGGGACCCATGACGTACTGGATCGCCGCGGACATCAGCGGGTAGTGGGTGCAGCCGAGGACGAGCGTGTCGACGTCGGCGGCGCGGATCGGGGCGAGGTACTGCTCGGCGACCGTGCGGAGCGCCGGCGATGAGGTGTCCCCGGCCTCGACGAACTCGACGAAGCGGGGGCACGCGGCCAGCGACAGGGTGACGTCGGCGGCGACCGCGAACGCGTCCTCGTAGGCACGGGAGGCGATGGTCCCGACGGTGCCGATCACCCCGATGCGGCCGGTGCGGGTCTGCTTCACGGCGGCGCGGGCTGCGGGCTGGATGACCTCGATCACGGGGATGCCGTACGCCTGCTCGTAGCGCTCCCGGGCGTCGCGGAGCACGGCGGAGGACGCGGTGTTGCACGCGATGACGAGCGCCTTCACGCCCTGCTCGACGAGGTCGTCCATGACCTCGAGGGCGTACCGGCGGACGTCGGCGATGCGCTTCGGCCCGTACGGCGAGTGCAGGGTGTCGCCGACGTACCGGATGCTCTCGCGCGGGAGCTGGTCGATGATCGCCCGCGCCACCGTCAGCCCGCCGACCCCACTGTCGAAGACTCCGATCGGTGCATCCGTCACGGTGACCAGCGTACCGACGCGAGCCGACCGCCCGACGCAACCCGTGCCTCCCGGCCGAGCCCTGCCGTAGTGTCGGGGAGGTGACCAGCGCGCTCCTCACGGACCAGTACGAACTCACCATGGTGGACGCCGCACTGAAGGACGGCACCGCCGACCGCCGGTGCGTCTTCGAGGTGTTCACCCGCCGCCTGCCCGACGGTCGCCGCTACGGTGTCGCGGCCGGCCTCGGCCGGTTCCTCACCGCGCTCGGCGACTTCCGCTTCGGCGACGAGGAGATCGGGTTCCTCCGCGACCGCGGCGTCATCGACGAGGGCACGGCGCGGTGGCTCGCCGACTACCGCTTCAGCGGCAGCATCCGTGCGTACCGCGAGGGCGAGGTGTTCTTCCCGAACTCGCCCGTGCTCCAGATCGAGGGCACCTTCGCCGAGGCCGTCGTCCTCGAGACCCTGGCGCTGAGCATCTTCAACGCCGACTCCGCGGTCGCGTCGGCGGCCGCGCGCATGGTGTCCGCGGCGGACCACCGGCCGCTCGCCGAGATGGGGTCCCGTCGCACGGGTGAGTGGAACGCGGTCGCCGCCGCCCGCGCCGCGTACATCGCCGGGTTCGGTGCGACGAGCAACCTCGAGGCCGGGCGCACGTGGGGCATCCCGACGATGGGGACCGCCGCGCATGCGTTCACCCTGCTCCACGACTCGGAGGAGGCGGCGTTCCGGTCGCAGCTCGACGCCCTCGGCGACGGAACGACCCTGCTCGTCGACACCTACGACATCGAGGCCGCGGTCGAGACCGCCGTCCGGCTCACCGACGGGAAGCTCGGCGCCGTGCGCATCGACTCCGGCGACCTGCCGTCCGTCGTGGCCGCGGTCCGGGCACAGCTCGACCGACTCGGCGCGACCGGGACGAAGATCACGGTGACGAACGACCTCGACGAGTACACGATCGCGGCGCTCCGGGCTGCCCCGGTGGACTCCTACGGCGTCGGCACGTCGGTGGTCTCGGGCTCCGGGCACCCTGCCGCGGGCATGGTGTTCAAGCTCGTCGCGCACCGTGACGCCGCGGACGACGCCTGGGTGCCGGTGGCGAAGAAGTCCGCCGACAAGGCGTCGACCGGTGGCCGCAAGGAAGCCGGCCGGCGACTCCGCAACGGCATCGCGACCGCGGAGGTCGTGCTCACCCAGGGCGCGGTCGGCCCGGACGAGCGACCGCTGCTCGTCCCGGTCGTGACGAACGGCGAGGTCGACCCGGTGTTCCTCGGCAGCCAGGGCGTCGAGGCCGCGCGGAGGCACCACAGGATGGCGAAGGCCGAGCTGCCCGCCGACGCGTCGCGCATCGGTCGGGGCGACCCGGCCGTCCCCACGCTGGTCATCTGACCGGCGTCCACGTCCTGCGGAGGACTACTCCGCCTTCATACGCTCGTAGATCTTCTTGCAGTCCGGGCAGACCGGGAACTTCTCCGGGTCACGACCGGGGATCCACTTCTTGCCGCAGAGAGCCTTGACGGGCTTGCCGCTGAGCGCCGACTCGAGGATCTTGTCCTTCTTCACGTAGTGCGAGAACCGCTCGTGATCGCCGGGCTCGATCCCCTCGTCCTCGAGGAGCTTCTCGAGCTCGCGGTCCATCACGTCGAGGCCGCCACCGGGTTCCGTCATGCTCATGCACCCAGGGTACGACGCGTCGCGCCCCGTCGCGAAGGGGGCCACGTGGCGATGCGGTCGCCACCCCGACGGCCGCCAGCGCGGGGCGACGGCGTCGGAGACGGCCGGGAGGCGCGGGGCGGGGCCGCCACGCGCCTCCCGGCCGTCACCTGGTCACCACGCGCCGGTGGCGACCCCGATGGTCACGCCGCGCGGTGGACCGGTCCCGCAGCCGGGCGACAGCACACCGTGCCGGCGCACCACCCGCCCGGTCAGTTGCGCTGCGCCGCCGCCAGGAGGTCCGGTCCGTGCCGGTCGAACGCACGGCCCCCGATCGCGACACCGGCGACGAGCACGACCACGCCGACGACCGCGCCGACGACCAGCGTCGTCGTGGCCCACGGGTCCGCGCCCTCGCGGAAGGCCAGGGCCGCGAGCCACACGGCCGGGATCGAGCAGACCACGGTGCCGATGACCATCACCGACTGCGCGACCGTCGCGGTCACGCCGGCGGCCTGGGGCTGCTGGAACGGGTGGTCGCCTGGACGCACCGTCGGGTAGGGCAGCAGGACGGAGACGATGCTCGACAGCCCGAGACCGGCCAGGAGCGCCGACGCACCGATCCCGATGAGCACGGGGAACGCCACCCAGTCGCCGAAGAGCCGCGCCGAGACCGCGGCGCCCGCGACGAGCGCCGGGATCCCGACCACGAGCACGGGGACGACCCGACCGAGCCGGTCGCTCCACCCCGGTGCGCCGGACGCGACGTGCAGCCAGACGGCGGTGTTGTCGTACGAGACGTCGTTGTGCGGCAGGAACCCGGCGATGAGCGCCATGAGGGGCAGCGGCACGAGCGCCGTCCACTGCCACGGCACACCGGCGACGCCGAGCGGGATGACCACGATCGGCACGAAGACGAGCACCAGGTAGGACGTCCGGTAGCGCGGGTCGCGTCCCCAGTAGGTCAGGGCGCGTGCGGCGACGGCGGCGACCGGTGTCGCGCCGAGCCGGTCGAACCAGCCCAGCCCGCGGTACCGACGGCTGCGTGTCCGGGACTCGACGGTCTCCAGGGCGTGGCCGACCTGCGCCCACCAGGCCCACGCGAGGAGGGCGACCGTGCCGAGAGCGACGAGCAGCTTCAGGAGCCCCGTGCCGACGGCACCGACCGCGACGTCCGCGGGGACCGCCCACGCCGCACCCCACGGGGTCCAGCCGGCGATGTTCGCGACCCGCTGTGTCTCGGCTCCGGCGGGGTCGATCCAGCCGCTGTCGACCAGGAGCGAGACCGTGGGGACGGCGAGGACCGCGATGACGAGGGCGACGAGCCAGCCGGCGTCGCGCGTGCGGTGTTGTCCGATCAGACGGGAGCCCGCCGTCGACGCGACCCGGACGAGCAGGGCGCACGTCGCGATCGCGAGGAGGCAGCCGACCACTCCGAGCACCGCCGTGCCGCCGCCGCGCATCCACGTGACGGACTGGCCGACGGCGACGATCGCCACCGCGACGACCGGCACGCCGACGAGTCCGGCGACGGACAACCCGATCGCGAGGTCCTTCCGGCCGATCCCGAACACGGCGAAGCGGCGCGGGTCGAACTGGTCGCCGTGGCCCGCGACGAGCGGGACGACCGTGAAGCCGAACGTGACGAGGGTGCCGACCGGGACCACGACCGCGCGTGCCGACTCCGGGTCGACCGTGCGCAGACCGGCGGCCACGACGGCGATCGCCACCGCGACGACGAGCCCGACGAGGCTCCCGAGGACGACCAGGACCGAGCGACGTGCACTCCCCCGGACGCCGCCCGCGAGCAGGTCGGCCCTCAGGCGGAGAAGCTGTGCAACCATTCCATGCTCTCTGCCACGACGCGGCCGCCCGCGAGTTCGACGAACTTGTCCTCGAGGCTCTTCCGCCCGCGGACCTGGGCCATCGTCCCGGAGGCGAGGACCTTGCCGCCGACGATGATGGCGACCGAGTCGCAGGTGCGCTGGACGAGTTCCATCGAGTGGCTGGAGAGCACGACCGTGCCGCCGCCCGCCGTGTAGCGACGCAGGATCTCCGTGATGGTCGCGGCGCTCACCGGGTCGACGGACTCGAACGGCTCGTCGAGTACGAGCACGCGCGGCGAGTGGATGAGCGTCGCGGCGAGTGCGATCTTCTTCGCCATGCCCACCGAGTAGTCCGCGACCTGACGGCCGAGTGCCTCACCGAGACCGAACGCCTCGCCGAGGTCAGCGCTGCGCTCCCGTGCCGTGACACCGTCGAGGCCCCGGAGCGTGGCCGAGTAGTAGAGGAGCTGTGCGCCGGTGAGGCGGTCGAACAGCCGGAGCCGGTCGGGCAGCACGCCGAGGCTGCGCTTGGCGGCGGTCGGGTCGGCCCAGACATCGTGGTCGAGCACGGTCACGGTGCCGGCGTCCGGTCGGAGCAGGCCGGTGACCATGGAGAGCGTGGTGGTCTTGCCGGCGCCGTTCGGACCGACGACGCCGAAGATCGAGCCCTGGCGGATCTCGAGGTCGACCGCGTCCACGGCGAGGGTCTGGCCGTAGCGCTTCACGAGGCCCTCGGCGCGGAGGACCACGGGCTGCTTCGGCGCGGCCGCCGCAGGGCGCTTGGCGGCGGCCCGGGGAGCGCGCTTCTTCGACGGCGCGGAGTCGCCCGGCGCGGCGTCGCTGGTCGGCGCGGCGCCGTCCGGCACGGCGTCGCTGCTCGTGCCGGCGCGCTGATCGGTGCTGTCCGGTGCACCGGCCGGGCGCTTGACCCGCCCCTTGGCGCCGCGGGAGCCCGAGGGCCGCTTCGACTTCTTCGTCGCCGAGGCAGCGGCCGCGGCTCCCGCAGCCGTCGTCCCGGAACCGGCGTCGTCGTCGCGCGTGTCGAGGGCGTCGTCGCGCGTGTCGAGGGCGTCGTCGCGCGTGTCGAGGGCGTCTCCACTCGTGTCCGGGGTCTCGCCTTCGACACGGCCCGTCGCTTCCGCGACCGTCAGCGCGTCGACACCGTGGGCCTCGATCGTGGTCGTGTCGTCGGTCATCTCGTCACCAGCGGGCGCGTCTCGCGCATCCCCGTCCCCCATGTCGCTCTCGGCCTCGGTCAGCCAGGCAGCGTCGGACGTCGCGTACACGTCCTCGTCGTCTGCTCCTGCGGCCATCGCCCCACCGTACCAACGGTGCGACGAGCGGTGGCGACCGTGACCGGACCGTCACCGACGTCCTCCGTGCGAGGGTCACGAATCGAGAACGAAGCGGCTCCGGGTGTACCCCTCCGATCCGGTCGTTCCGTATCATTCACCGGGACACGCCGAAGTGTTCACCACTTGGAAACCCGCTCGGGCCGCCCAACGTGATGCAACCCGCGCTGGGAGTCTGATCCGAGAAGCGCAGGGTTCACGGCGGAACCGGACCCTGCGGGAGCAGACTCGACCAGGCCCGCCCGTGCCCATCGGCGCGCGGGCGGACACCAGAAGGGACCAGCATGACCACGCAGATCGTCATCCTCGCCGCGGGGATGGGCAGCCGCCTCGGGCGCAGCCTGCCGAAGCCGCTGACGGAGCTCTCCGACGGCCGCACCATCATGCAGCAGCAGTTCGACAACATCCGCGCCGCGTTCGGCTCGAGCGCACGCGTGACGATCGTCGTCGGCTACAAGTCGGAGTACATCGTCGAGGCCTTCCCCCAGGCGAACTTCGTCTACAACGAGTCCTACGACTCCACGAACACCTCGAAGAGCCTCCTCCGTGCGCTCAAGGCCACCGGCAAGAGCGGCGTGCTCTGGATGAACGGCGACGTCGTCTTCGACCCGCGCGCGCTCGTCCGTGCCGCGGACATGATCGACGAGGACCGCTCGTTCGTCAGCGTGAACACCGACAAGGTCTCCGACGAAGAGGTCAAGTACACCGTCGACGCCGAGGGCTTCATCGAGAAGCTCTCGAAGCAGGTCGTCGGTGGTCTCGGCGAGGCCGTCGGGATCAACTACGTCTCCGCCGCTGACAAGCAGGCGCTCATCCGCCAGCTCGGCCGCGTGGACGACCAGGAGTACTTCGAGGGCGGCATCGAGGCGGCCATCGCCGAGGACGGGCTACGCTGGTCGCCGGTCGACATCTCGGACCTCTACGCGGTCGAGATCGACTTCGCCGAGGACCTCGAGCGCGCGAACGACCTGTTCGCCTGAACGACCCCCGTCCCCTCGGCGGTTCCGCCCGGAGGGAAACCGTGACCACAGCGAGTGCGCCGACCGTGCCCGCGGCTGCTGCCCCCATGGCCAGCCGCAGTGCCGGTCGGCGCTATCGTCATGCCCTCCGGCTGCTGACCGTCCGCGACCTCCGGGTCCGGTACTCGACGTCCGCGCTCGGCTACCTCTGGTCGATCCTCGACCCGCTCGTGATGTCGGCCATCTACTGGTTCGTCTTCACGCAGGTGTTCCACCGCGGCAAGGTGGGCGAGGAACCGTACATCGTCTTCCTGCTCTCGGCACTCCTGCCGTGGATGTGGTTCACCGGTGCGGTCTCCGACTCCACCCGGGCGTTCACGAGCGAGGCCAAGCTGATCCGCTCGACGACGATCCCGCGGAGCATCTGGGTGGCCCGGATCGACGCGTCCAAGGGCATCGAGTTCGTGCTGAGCCTGCCCGTCCTCGCGATCTTCGTGCTCGCGACCGGGGCGCACCTCCACTGGGAAGTGCTGCTGTACCCCCTCGCGATCGTGCTGCAGTGCGCGCTCATCTACGGACTCGGCCTCATCGTCGCGCCGCTCGTGGTGTTCTTCCGCGACCTCGAACGCGCGGTCAAGCTGATCCTGCGCTTCCTCTTCTACGCATCGCCGATCATCTACGGCACGTCGGCCCTCCCCGAGCGGTTCCGTGACCTGATGGCGCTGAACCCGCTCTCGGGGATCATCGGCATCTACCGCTCGGCGTTCTTCCCGAGCCAGCTCAACTGGCTCGAGGTGGCGTCGTCGACGGTCGTGACCGTGGTCGTCCTCGTCATCGGCACCGTCGTCTTCAAGCGGAGCGAGCACCGCGTCCTGAAGGAGCTCTGATGACCGCCACCGATCAGCCCCGGCGCAGCACCACCACGACGCCCGTGATCTCCGTCCGCGGCGCGGGGATCCGGTTCAAGCGGAACCGGCGGGCGAGCCGCAGCTTCAAGGACCTCTTCGCCGGGCGGAGCCGACGGAAGCGCGGCGACGAGTTCTGGGCGCTCCGGGACGTCACGTTCGACGTCCAGCCCGGGGAGGCCATCGGCGTCGTCGGTCGGAACGGCCAGGGCAAGTCCACCCTCCTCAAGCTCGTGGCGCAGGTCATGCTCCCCGACGAGGGGCGCATCCAGGTCGGCGCCGGTGTGGCACCGCTCATCGAGATCACCGGCGGGTTCGTCGGCGACCTCACCGTGCGGGACAACGTCTACCTGACGGCCGGTCTGCACGGCATGTCGCGAGCGGAGATCCGCGACGCTTTCGACGAGATCATCGAGTTCGCGGAGATCGGCGACTTCGTCGACACCCCGTACAAGCACCTGTCGAGCGGCATGAAGGTGCGGATCGCGTTCTCGGTCATCTCCCGTCTGGACGAGCCGGTGCTGCTCGTGGACGAGGTCCTCGCCGTCGGCGACAAGGGGTTCCGCGAGAAGTGCTACAAGCGGATCGACGAGCTCCTGGCCGGCGGGCGGACGCTGTTCTTCGTGTCCCACAACGACAAGGACCTGCGCCGGTTCTGCGACCGCGGGCTCTACCTCGACAAGGGACGGCTGCAGTTCGACGGCCCCATCGACGAGGCCCTCGCGCGCTACAGCGCCGACTCCGTGTCCTGAGCAGGACCGCTCACCCCTCCACAACGACCGGCGCCCCGGCCTCCTCCACAGCGCCGGTCGCACACGGACGTCCCAGCGGCGCCGACGTCGGTACCCTCACCTAGCGTTCGTGGCATGCACCCCAGCGCCACCGCGTACCGAGTCCCGTTCCACCTCGACCGCACGGATGCCCCGCGCCGGTACACCCTGACGAACACCGGCCCGGAGCCCGTCCACGGACTGACGCTCACCCACCTGGGGACGGGATACGCGCCACCCATGGCCGTCCGCCGGCTCGACCCTGGCCGGGCGCTGTCCATCGCCGTGTTCGGGGCCGCCGCGGACGACACCGGTGCTGTGGTGCTCCGGTGGCGACGCCCCGATCGCAGCGAGTACCTGTGGCAGGTCCCGCTCGTCGCCCACGCCGCCGGACGATGACGGGCTCCGACCACCCGACCCCGGCGGACGGGTCAGCGCCCGTCGTGTTCGGCTGCGACGACGCGCCACCGCTCGAGCAGCTGTTCCACGGCCGCGTGGAACCGAGCCGTGGCCGCCCCGGGCGTCGTGTCGCCGAAGTACCGCTCGACCCAGTGCCGGAGCCGCGCCAGCTCCTCGGCGTCGTTCGCAGCGGCGTCGATGCGTGCGACCACGTCCGACGTCTCCGACGCCTCCAACCAGTTCGCGTCTCCGAGGTACCCGCGTTCGTCGACGTCGGCGTCCGGGGACACCGGCCGCGTCACGATGAGCGGCTTCCCCACGGCGAGCCGGTCGTAGATCATCGCCGAGATGTCGGTGATGGCCACATCGGCACCAGCGAGCTGCCAGCCGAGTGTCGGTCCGTCGTCGTACACGTGGTGCGCCGACGGATCGGCGGCGTTCGCAGCCGAGATCGCCGCGATGATCCGTTCGTGTGCGGACCGGTACTCCGCGTCGAGCACGCCCGAGCGCGGGTGGGGCCGGTAGACGAGTCGGTGCGCCGGGGACGCGAGCACTCGCTCGGCGATCGTCGTGCCGTGGCTCGCGATCGACCCGTAGGCCGCGGCGGCGCGGTCCCCCTCCCACGTCGGGGCGTAGAGCACGACGGTGCGGTCGTCCGCCGGCCAGGGCACCGCGCCCGCGAAGTGGTCGGCCTGCGGGCGGCCGATCGCCGTCGTCCGTGCGTCGAGGTCGTAGTCCCACAGCGCGGCGGCCAACCGGTCACGAGCGGCGTCACCGGCGATCAGGGCGTGGTCGTACGCCTTGAACTGGTTCGTCGTCATGTACATCTTGTCGCTCTCGCCGTGGTTCACGAAGACGTGCCACATGCGCCCGTACCGCATCATCTGGAAGTTGCGGGCGTTCTGGTTGACGTAGAGGACGATCTTCGGGGACTGCTCGTCCACGAACCGTTCGAGGTCCACGACCTGCCGCGCGTACACGACCGGCACCGGCGACTCGTCGAGCAGGGCGAGCATGGCACCGGGGCTCCGCGAGACGATCGCCACCGGGTGCTGTGCGTGCAGTTCAGCGAGCGGGGCGTACCACTGGCGGACCTGGTACAGGTTGACCGGCCCGTCGGCGAAGTACACCGCGATCTCGACGGCCCCGGGTGCGAGCGGTGTCTCGGTCTGCAACCGCCGGGCCAGGGCGTTCCGGTTCTGCCGCGACTTCAGCAGACGCTGCACGAGCCGCACCGCGGTGCGCGCATCACTCAGGATCGACATGGGTCTCCTCAGATGATCGGGGGACGGCCGGCGAGTGTCATCCGCCCGATGGTCAACCACCCCATGGTCGCGGACGGACCGCAGTCCGCGGTCCAGCCTTCGCGGACGCCACCGAACCACGTCGACAGACGCCGGGGGTGCCGCCACCAGCGGGCGACCTGGACCGCGGCCCACGAGCCGACGTACAGCGGCCGCAGCACCGGCGGCAGGTTCCGCCGGGCGAGCCACACCCGGTTCCTGGCGTTCAGCCGGTAGTACTCACGGTGTCGCGCGGGGTCGATCGCGGGGTGGTGCGCGACGAGGTCCCCCGCGTACCAGGTCCGTCGGCCGGCGTCCCACACGCGCCAGGCGAGCTCGATGCCCTCGTGTGCGTAGAAGTACGGCGCGCCCCAGCCACCGACCGCACGGTAGACGTCCGTGGGCAGCACGACGGCGCCCTCCCACACGGAGAACACCACCGACGACTCCGACGGCGATCCCTTGCGGATGCGCGGGATCCAGCGCGTGGGGTTCGCGGCACCGGTCGGGTCGACGACGCGGGGCTGCACGAGGCCGAGCGACGGGTCGTGCTCGAACAGCGCGATCGCGTCGCGCAGGAAGGTCGGCGACGGCACCGAGGCGTCGTCGTCGAGGAAGAACAGGTAGTCGCCGTGGACGACCTCGGCTCCGGCGTTCCGCCCGGCAGGGATGCCGACGTTCTCGGGCAGGGCGAGGGCACGGACCCCCTCGGGCAGCCCGGTCGGCTCCCAGCCGTTGCCCACGCACACGACGTCGAGCTCGACGTCCTGCTGCGCGAGCACGCTCTCGAGGCCGCGCCGCAGGTCGTCGGGTCGGGTGCCCTGCGACAGGCTCACGACGGCGACGCGGGGTCGTTCCCGGTGCGGGACCGCGTGACGGCGCACGGTTCCTGGCGTCACGCGCGGACCCGCTTGGAGGCGATGATCGCGAGGAAGTGCCCGGCGGTCGCGAGGACCGCGAGCGGCAGCAGAGCCCCGACGAGGATCCGCGACGCCGTCGTGTCACCGATGACGAGTCCGAGGAGCGCGAAGACGAAGGCGAGGATGCTCAGCTCGACGGAGTGGTACAGCCGGTGGAACGGCAGGAAGCGCGCGGCCTTCCGGAGCGTCGCGAGCCGGCGGCCGGACGGGGCGGTCGAGGCGTCGCGGCGGTCGACGAGCTTCTCGAGTCCGGCGTTCGCCCGGGCGACGTGCACCATGTCGTTCAGTGCCTTGTTCAGGACGATCACGAGCCCGAGCGCGCAGCCGATCGTCGTCCACATCCAGTCCGCGCCGTGGATCGGCCACGTGGCCGCGCGGATGCCGAGGGCGATCGGGATGAGCCCCTCGGTCGTGTAGTGCCCGACCTTGTCGAGGAACACGCCGGCGGGCGAGTGGGTGCCGCGCCACCGAGCGACCTCGCCGTCGCTGCAGTCCACGAGCATCTGCAGCTGTCCGAGCACGAGTGCCAGCGCCGCGCCCCAGATCCCCGGGATCAGCAGGGCGGCGGCGACGCTCCACCCGACCAGGATCATCAGGCCGGTGACCTGGTTCGCACTCACCCGGGTCTTCAGCAGCACCCAGGTCAGGTAGGGCGAGACGTCCCGGAGGTACAGCGACGCGGTCCAGTGCTCGGCGTTCGCGCGCATCCTCACCGCGTCCGGCTGCGCGACCGCCCGGAGTTCGGCGATCGAGGTCGGCCGGGCGGCGCGTCCCCTGGTGGCGTCGTCGGTCATCCCGATCACCGTCCCGTGTGCGTCGTGAGGTCGGACGTCCTGGTCAGGAAGCCGATGATGAACCCGATCCCCCAGCCGACGTGGATGCACGGCAGGACGACGAGGAGCCAGAGGAGCGTCGCCGCCCCGGATCGCCGTGCCACGGCGACGGCGCCGACCACGACGAAGAGCAGGTACACGGCGGGCACCACGAACCCGAGCATCGCCCACGCCGCGCCGGTGCCGGTGGCCGCGCCGACGACACCGACGATCCCGGCGACGAGGCCGATCGCCATCGCCGCGACCATCGCCGGCGGCACGAAGTAGCGCAGGCCGTTGTTCGCGGGGAACCGGCGGGCGAGTTCACCCCGCCAGAGCCCGGTCGCGACGAACTGCCGCACGAGCCGCTTCAGACTCGGCCGCGGCCGGTACGTGACGACGAGCTCCGGCGTGAACCAGACCGTGCCGCCGGTCTGCCGCAGCCGTCGGTTGAGCTCCCAGTCCTGGCCACGCTTGATGCCCTCGTCGAAGAGCCCGACCTCGAACAGACGGTCACGCCGGAACACGCCGAGGTACGCGGTCTCGGCCGGTCCGGCCTGCCCGCCGACGTGGTGTGGCGTACCCCCGAGCCCGACCCGACTGCCGTACGCGAGTGCCACCGCCCGTTCGAACGGCGTCCGCCCCTCGGCGTGCATGATGCCGCCGACGTTGTCCGCCCCGGACTCCTGCAGCACGCGGACCGCGATGCGCGTGTAGTCCCGCGGCAGCACCGAGTGTGCGTCCACCCGGACCACGACGGGGTGCTCCGACGCCCGGATCGCGACGTTCAGCCCGGCGGGGGTCGACCCGACCGGGTTCTCGATCGCCCGGATCCGAGGATCGGCCGCGCTCATCTCCGCGACGAGTTCGTTCGTGCCGTCGATCGACGGCCCGAGCGCGAGGATGACCTCGAACGGTCCGGGGTAGTCCTGATCGAGCAGGCTCTGCACGGCAGCGCGGACCTCGGTGACCTCGTTGAGCACGGGCATCACGTACGAGACGCCCGGCAGGGGCTGTCCGTCTGGCTGCATGCGTCCCTCGGGGTGGTGGCTTGGTGCGCGGGGCGCACCGCGAGCGGTGCCGCCCCGCAGAGCGACCATGAGCCTATCAAGCCGGCTCCGCGACGACGGACTGGAGGCCCGGTGCCAGCTGGCACCGGGCCTCCAGTCAGTGGGTCGCGTCAGCTCTTGCTGTCGTACGTCCCGAGGGTCACGTCGGTCGTGTAGGACTTCCCGCCACGGAGGTAGGTGATCTCGGTCTTCGTGCCGCCCGCGAAGAAGCGCACCACCGCG
>NZ_LDQC01000038.1 GCF_001475545.1 Curtobacterium luteum
GCGTATACGCATCACCACCGACCTCCGCTCCACGCCGGCCCCTGCGCGGGTCCCCGGCGGGCCACTCCGCTCGGCCGTCCCGGACCTGCCCGAACCCCGGGTCTTCGCCTCGCTGCGGGCGCACCACGCGACGCACATCGACAACCTGCCGGACATCGTGTCCGCCGGCGCGGTCCTCGCCGCCACCGAGGCTGCGCCGACCATCGACGTCAGTTCCGACACGACCCGGGAAGCCCGTGCCGAGGCGTCCGCGCCGGACGGGTCGCCCGTCGCCGGCCACGTCACGTTCTCGCTGTCGCCCGACGCGACGCGCTGGGACGAACTCCGCCGCGGTGCCGAGGGGGAGCGGTGGTCCGACGCCGCCCGTCGGTCCCGCGCGACCGACTACGTCGTGCTCGTCGTCCCGGTGTCGGCGTTCGGCGCCTCCGTGATCGTGGCCGACCAGGATGCCGAGGCCGAGGACGTGCGCTTCGCTGTCGGTCCGGAGGCGGCGACGAACCTCATCCGTCGCACCGACTTCACCGACCCGGAGATGCACGACCTCGAGCTGCTCGCCGGGCCGAGCGTGTCGTTCTCCGCCGTCGCCGTGATCGGCGTGCCGAACGACCGCGCGCGCCAGCACGTGAAGGCGATCCTCGCCGAGCACGGCGGCCACGCTCCCCGGGTCGCCGTCTTCCCACCGTGGTTCGTGCCCCCGGTGACCGCCGAGTAGGACCGCGTCGCGAAGTCGGCCGCACGTCCGCCCGGCCGCGTCCGGCGTGCCCTCCCGACGAAGTCGGGAGGGCACGTTGCGTGGCGGGGGCGGGTCGTGCCTCCAGGCCACCGATCCCCGTCGTTCCGGGGAAGCGCGCCGATTCCGACACGCCCACGATCCGCGACACGCCCGGGTTGCACGGATGCCGTGCCTATGGGAGACTTGTCCGGTTCCGAATTCCGCAGGGCGTCCGCGCCCGCAGGATCACTGCTCTGGCAGTGCACAACCCCCTTGTTCAGCAGGGCTGGGTTGGGCCGCAGGCAGCAGAACACGATCGAATCCCCTGCGAAGCGCTGCGAGCACTGCTGTGTCCGGAGCGTGGGGGAAGCGACATGCCCACGCTGGACGGCCCAGGTCGCCCGCGCGGTTGACAGGAGAACAGCGGTCATCCCCAGCGGATGCGGCCGGTTGGTTCAGGAAAACAGCCAAGCCCTGCAGGAATGCACGGTGACGGCGGCGTCAGGCGGCCCGAGGGTGCGCGGCGCAGAGAGGACAAAGAGACACATGGCGGGACAGAAGATCCGCATCCGGCTCAAGTCGTACGACCACGAGGTCATCGACACGTCGGCCCGGAAGATCGTCGACACGGTGACCCGTGCCGGTGCGACCGTGGTCGGCCCGGTGCCGCTCCCCACCGAGAAGAACGTGGTCACCGTGATCCGTTCTCCCCACAAGTACAAGGACTCGCGCGAGCACTTCGAGAAGCGCACGCACAAGCGGGTCATCGACATCGTCGACCCGACGCCGAAGGCCGTCGACTCGCTCATGCGACTCGACCTCCCGGCCGACGTCAACATCGAGATCAAGCTGTAAGGGGGCTGACCAATGGCGAACTCCACCAAGACCGTCAAGGGCCTCCTCGGCAAGAAGCTCGGGATGACCCAGGTGTGGGATGAGAACAACAAGTTCATCCCCGTGACCGTGATCGAGGTCGGCCCGAACGTGGTCACCCAGATCCGCAACGTCGAGCGCGACGGCTACGAGGCGATCCAGATCGCCGCCGGCGCCATCGACCCGCGCAAGGTCAACAAGCCGACCGCCGGCCACTTCGAGGCCGCAGGCGTGACCCCGCGTCGCACCCTCACCGAGATCCGTACCAACGACTCCGCTGAGTACACGCTCGGCCAGGAGCTCACCGTCGACACGTTCGAGGCGGGCCAGAAGGTCGACGTCGTCGGTACCTCCAAGGGCAAGGGCTTCGCCGGTGTCATGAAGCGCCACGGCTTCGCCGGCGTCTCCGCATCGCACGGTGCGCACCGGAACCACCGCAAGCCCGGTTCGATCGGCGCCTCGTCGACCCCGTCGCGTGTCTTCAAGGGCATGCGCATGGCCGGTCGCATGGGTGGCGAGCGCGTGACCGTCCTCAACCTCACGGTGCACGCCGTCGACGCCGAGAAGGGTCTGCTGCTCGTCAAGGGCGCCGTCCCCGGTGCTCGTGGCCGCTCCGTCTTCGTCCGCACCGCCGTGAAGGGTAAGTGATCATGGCCACCGAGACCGCAACCACGATCGACGTCCTCGACGCGACCGGGGCCGTCGCCGGCAGCATCGAGCTGCCCGCCGCGCTCTTCGACGTCGAGACCAACGTCCCGCTGATCCACCAGGTCGTCACCGCGCAGCTCGCCGCCGCGCGTCAGGGCACCCACAAGACCAAGAACCGCGGCGAGGTCCGCGGTGCTGGTCGCAAGCCGTTCAAGCAGAAGGGCACCGGCCGCTCCCGTCAGGGTTCGGTCCGCGCTCCGGAGCACACCGGCGGTGGCGTCGTCCACGGACCGACCCCGCGCGACTACTCGCAGCGCACCCCGAAGAAGATGATCGCCGCTGCTCTGCTCGGCTCGCTCTCGGACCGCGCCCGCGGTGGACGCATCTCCGCGGTTGAGTCCTTCGTCCCGGCCGAGGTGCCGTCGACCAAGACCGCCCGCACGCTCCTCGAGAAGGTCGCGCCCGTCAAGAACGTGCTCGTCGTGCTCGAGCAGGACGACGAGCTCGCGCTCAAGTCGATCCGCAACCTGCCGGGTGTCCACGCACTCTCGTACGGCCAGCTCAACGCCTACGACGTGCTCAAGTCCGACGCCCTCGTCTTCAGCAAGAGCGCACTCGACGCCTTCATCGCGTCGAAGTCCGCGAAGGAGGTCTCCGCATGAGCGGCTTCAACAAGGACCCGCGCGACATCATCATCTCGCCGGTCGTCTCGGAGAAGAGCTACGGCCTGATCGACCAGGGCAAGTACACGTTCATCGTGGACCCCCGTTCGAACAAGACCGAGATCAAGCTCGCCATCGAGAAGATCTTCGACGTCAAGGTCGCGAGCATCAACACGCTGAACCGTCCGGGCAAGACCCGTCGCACGCGTTTCGGCATGGGCAAGCGCAAGGACACCAAGCGCGCCATCGTGACGCTCAAGTCCGGTTCGATCGACATCTTCACGGCTGTCGGCTGAGGACCAGAGGGATAAATCATGGCTATTCGTAACTACAAGCCGACGACCCCCGGTCGTCGCGGCTCGTCGGTCGCCGACTTCGCCGAGATCACCCGTTCGACGCCGGAGAAGTCGCTGCTTCGTCCGCTGCCGAAGACCGGTGGGCGCAACAGCTCCGGCCGCATCACGACCCGTCACATCGGTGGTGGCCACAAGCGCCAGTACCGCGTGATCGACTTCCGTCGTCACGACAAGGACGGCGTCGACGCCAAGGTCGCACACATCGAGTACGACCCGAACCGCACCGCGCGCATCGCACTCCTGCATTACGTGGACGGCACGAAGCGCTACATCATCGCGCCGAACAAGCTCAAGCAGGGCGACGTCGTCGAGCAGGGCCCCGGCGCCGACATCAAGCCCGGCAACAACCTGCCGCTGCGCAACATCCCCGTCGGTACCGTGGTCCACGCGATCGAGCTCCGCCCCGGTGGCGGCGCGAAGATGGCCCGGTCCGCCGGTGCCTCGGTGCGTCTCGTCGCCAAGGACGGCCCCTACGCGCAGCTCCGCCTGCCGTCGGGCGAGGTCCGCAACGTCGACGCCCGCTGCCGCGCCACCATCGGCGAGGTCGGCAACGCCGAGCAGTCCAACATCAACTGGGGCAAGGCCGGCCGCATGCGCTGGAAGGGCGTCCGCCCGACGGTGCGTGGTGTCGCCATGAACCCGGTCGACCACCCGCACGGTGGTGGTGAGGGCAAGACCTCCGGTGGTCGTCACCCGGTCAGCCCGTGGGGTCAGGCCGAGGGCCGGACGCGCAAGCCGAACAAGCCGAGCGACAAGCTCATCGTCCGTCGCCGTAACGCCGGCAAGAAGCGCAAGTAGGAGTTCAGAAGATGCCACGCAGTCTGAAGAAGGGCCCCTTCGTCGACGAGCACCTGCTCCGCAAGGTCGTCACGCAGAACGAGGCCAACACCAAGAACGTGATCCGCACGTGGTCGCGTCGCTCGATGATCGTCCCGAACATGCTCGGGCACACGATCGCCGTGCACGACGGCCGCAAGCACATCCCGGTGTTCGTCACCGAGTCGATGGTCGGTCACAAGCTCGGCGAGTTCGCGCCGACCCGCACCTTCCGTGGTCACGTGAAGGACGACAAGAAGGGCCGTCGCCGCTAACGCGGGGACGCAGAGGAGGAACGAAATGGTGGAGTCGATCGCACGCGTGCGACACATCCGCGTCACGCCTCAGAAGGCCCGTCGCGTCATCGAGCTGATCCGCGGCAAGCAGGCCCACGAGGCGCTCGCCATCCTGAAGTTCGCGCCGCAGGCCGCTTCGGAGCCCGTGTACAAGCTGGTCGCCTCGGCGATCGCGAACGCCCGGGTGAAGGCGGACTCGACGAACAGCTTCCTCGACGAGCGCGACCTCTACGTGAGCCGCGTCTTCGTCGACGAGGGCACGACCCTGAAGCGGTTCCAGCCGCGTGCCCAGGGCCGCGCCTTCCGCATCAACAAGCGCACCAGCCACATCACGGTCGTCCTCGCGACGCCGGAAGAGGCTGAGGCCGCCGCGACGAGCAAGAAGGCGAGCAAGTAATGGGCCAGAAGGTCAACCCGTACGGCTTCCGTCTCGGGATCACGACGGACCACGTCTCGCACTGGTTCACCGACAGCACCAAGGCCGGTCAGCGCTACGCCGACTACGTGGCCGAGGACATCAAGGTGCGCGAGTACCTGAAGAAGACCCTCGACCGTGCCGGCGTCGCCCGCATCGAGCTCGAGCGCACCCGTGACCGTGTCCGCGTGGACATCCACACGGCGCGTCCGGGCATCGTCATCGGTCGTCGTGGTGCCGAGGCCGAGCGCGTCCGCGGTGAGCTCGAGAAGCTCACCAAGAAGCAGATCCAGCTCAACATCCTCGAGGTCAAGAACCCCGAGACCGAGGCCCAGCTCGTCGCGCAGGGCATCGCCGAGCAGCTCTCCGCCCGTGTCGCGTTCCGTCGCGCCATGCGCAAGGGCCTGCAGGGTGCGCAGCGCGCCGGCGCCAAGGGTGTCCGCATCCAGGTGTCGGGTCGTCTCGGCGGCGCCGAGATGTCGCGCTCGGAGTTCTACCGCGAGGGCCGCGTGCCCCTGCACACGCTCCGCGCGAACATCGACTACGGCTTCTACGAGGCCCGGACCACGTTCGGCCGCATCGGCGTGAAGGTCTGGATCTACAAGGGCGACATCACGAACAAGGAGCTCGCTCGCGAGCAGGCGAACCAGCGTTCGTCGCGCCCGGAGCGTCGTGGCGGCCCCCGTGGCGAGCGCGGCGACCGTCGTGGCGGCGACCGTGGCGGCCGTCAGCAGCAGGCCCCGCAGGACGCGCCGGCCGGCGCAGGAGTTGAGGCGTAACCATGCTTATCCCCCGTCGAGTCAAGCACCGCAAGCAGCACCACCCGAAGCGTTCGGGTCAGGCGACCGGTGGCACCAAGGTCAGCTTCGGCGACTTCGGTATCCAGGCGCTCACCCCGGCGTACGTGACGAACCGGCAGATCGAGTCCGCTCGTATCGCGATGACCCGTCACATCAAGCGTGGCGGCAAGGTCTGGATCAACATCTACCCGGACCGTCCGCTCACCAAGAAGCCCGCCGAGACCCGCATGGGTTCCGGTAAGGGTTCCCCCGAGTGGTGGGTCGCCAACGTCAAGCCGGGTCGTGTGCTCTTCGAGCTCTCCGGCGTCAACGAGGACATCGCCCGCGAGGCGTTGACCCGTGCAATCCACAAGCTGCCCCTCAAGGCACGCATCATCAAGCGCGAGGAGGGCGACGCATAATGGCGATCGGTTCCAAGGAGCTCCGTCCGACTGAGCTCGACACGTTCGAGAACGAGCGGCTCGCCGACGAGCTGAAGAAGGCCAAGGAGGAGCTGTTCAACCTCCGCTTCCAGTCGGCCACCGGCCAGCTGGAGAGCCACGGTCGTCTTCGTGCCGTCAAGCGCGACATCGCCCGCATCTACACCGTCCTCCGCGAGCGCGAGCTCGGCATCCGTGCCACCCCCGCGCCCGTCGAGACCGCCCCGAAGGCCAAGAAGTCGACGAAGAAGGCTGACAAGCCCGCCGAGTCGACCGCGGCCGAGACCGCCGAGGAGAACTGATGGCGAACGAAGAGAACACCTCCGCCGCCTCGACCCGCGGCTACCGCAAGACGCGCCGCGGCTACGTGACGAGCGACAAGATGGACAAGACCATCGTGGTCGAGGTCGAGGACCGCGTGAAGCACGCGCTCTACGGCAAGATCATCCGCCGCACGTCCAAGGTGAAGGCCCACGACGAGCTCGGCACCGCTGGTGTCGGCGACCTCGTCGTGATCAGCGAGACCCGTCCCCTCAGCGCCTCCAAGCGCTGGCGCCTGGTCGAGATCCTCGAGAAGGCCAAGTAGGCCACGGCCTGCTTCGGAACAGGAGACAACAGTGATTCAGCAGGAATCCCGCCTGAAGGTCGCCGACAACACGGGTGCCAAGGAGATCTTGACCATCCGCGTGCTCGGCGGCTCGGGCCGTCGCTACGCCGGTCTCGGTGACGTCATCGTCGCCACGGTGAAGGACGCCATCCCCGGCGGCAACGTGAAGAAGGGTGACGTCGTCAAGGCGGTCATCGTTCGCACCAAGAAGGAGACCCGTCGTCAGGACGGCTCCTACATCAAGTTCGACGAGAACGCGGCAGTGATCCTCAAGGCTGACGGCGACCCGCGCGGCACGCGCATCTTCGGTCCGGTCGGTCGCGAGCTCCGTGACAAGAAGTTCATGAAGATCATCTCGCTCGCGCCGGAGGTGCTGTAAGCCATGGCGAACATCAAGAAGGGTGACCTCGTCGAGGTCATCACGGGCGCCACGCAGGAGCGTGGCGGCGACCGCGGCAAGCAGGGCAAGGTCATCGAGGTGCTCGTTGACTCGGAGCGCGTCGTCGTGGAGGGCGTGAACTTCGTCACGAAGCACGTCCGCGTCGGCCAGACCCAGCGTGGTTCGAAGACCGGTGGCATCGAGCAGCACGAGGCTCCGATCCACGTCTCGAACGTCGCGATCGTCGACCCGAAGACCAAGAAGCCGACCCGCGTCGGCTTCCGTACCGAAGAGGTGGAGAAGGACGGCGTCAAGAAGACCGTCCGCGTCCGCTACGCCAAGAAGTCGGGTGAGAAGCTCTGATGACCGACACGACTGCCGCGCCGGCGACCAAGGTCGAGCCGCGCCTCAAGCAGAAGTACAAGAACGAGATCAAGGCTGCCCTCACCGAGCAGTTCGGGTACGCGAACGTCAACCAGGTCCCCGGCCTGGTCAAGGTCGTCGTGAACACCGGCGTCGGCGAGGCGGCTCGTGACTCGAAGATCATCGAGGGGGCCATCAAGGACCTCACGGCGATCACGGGTCAGAAGCCCCAGGTCAACATCGCTCGCAAGTCCATCGCGCAGTTCAAGCTGCGCGAGGGTCAGGCGATCGGTGCGCACGTCACCCTCCGCGGTGACCGCGCCTGGGAGTTCCTCGACCGCCTGATCTCCCTCGCCCTGCCCCGCATCCGCGACTTCCGCGGCCTCAGCGACAAGCAGTTCGACGGGAACGGCAACTACACGTTCGGTCTCACGGAGCAGTCCGTGTTCCACGAGATCGACCAGGACCGCATCGACCGCGTGCGTGGCTTCGACATCACCGTCGTGACCACCGCGAAGTCGGACGACGAGGGCCGCGCGCTGCTCAAGCAGCTCGGGTTCCCGTTCCGTTCTGCCGAGCAGACGGTCTAAGATACTTCGGGCGGTGCGGGCCGGAGGATTCACGTCCTCCGGCCCGCACGCACGAACACACAGGTCTCCGGGAACCGCCCGGGGACCCCGATCGCTCAGGTCGGCATTCGTGGAACGGGTGTCGAAACCAGGCGAGAATGGATACGCATCATGACGATGACCGATCCGGTCGCAGACATGCTGACCAGATTGCGGAACGCGAACTCGGCGCACCACGACGCCGTCTCGCTTCCCAGCTCCAAGCTGAAGAAGAACATCGCTGAGATCCTCAAGCGCGAGGGCTACATCAGCGAGTGGAAGATCGAGGACGCCCGCGTCGGGCAGACCCTCACGATCGACCTGAAGTACGGCCCCGAGCGTGAGCGCTCGATCGCCGGCATCAAGCGCGTCTCGAAGCCGGGCCTCCGGGTCTACGCGAAGTCGACGGAGATCCCCCAGGTCCTCGGTGGCCTCGGTGTGGCGATCCTCTCGACGTCGTCCGGCCTCCTGACCGACCGCGAAGCCGAGCAGAAGGGCGTGGGTGGGGAAGTCCTCGCCTACGTGTGGTGATCGACAATGTCTCGAATCGGACGTCTTCCCATCGACATCCCCGCCGGCGTGACCGTCTCCATCGACGGCCAGAACGTGGCGGTCAAGGGCCCGAAGGGCGAGCTCGCGCTCGTCGTCGCTGAGCCCATCCAGGCCAAGGTCGAGGAGAACCAGGTCCTCGTCACCCGTCCGGACGACGAGCGCTCCTCGCGTTCGCTCCACGGCCTGACCCGCACCCTCATCGCGAACAACATCGTCGGCGTGACCCAGGGGTACTCCAAGGGCCTCGAGGTCGTCGGCACCGGTTACCGCGTGCAGGCGAAGGGCACCAGCGTCGAGTTCGCGCTGGGCTACTCCCACCCGATCACGGTCGAGGCGCCCGCGGGCATCTCGTTCGCCGTCGAGGGCAACAACAAGCTCACCGTGACCGGCATCGACAAGCAGGCCGTCGGCGAGGTGGCCGCCAACATCCGCAAGCTGCGCAAGCCCGAGCCCTACAAGGGCAAGGGTGTCCGCTACGCCGGCGAGATCGTGCGCCGCAAGGCCGGAAAGTCAGGTAAGTGATCATGGCTCTCGGTATCCGAGGAAAGAGCAAGTCGGCCGCCAAGGCGCGCCGTCACAACCGACTCCGCAAGAAGATCACCGGCACCGAGGCGCGCCCGCGTCTGGCCGTCACGCGTTCGTCGCGTCACGTGTTCGTGCAGGTCATCGACGACGCGAAGGGTCACACCCTCGCCAGCGCATCGACGATGGAGGCCGACCTCCGCTCGTTCGACGGCGACAAGACCGCCAAGGCCCGTCGCGTCGGTGAGCTCCTCGCCGAGCGCGCGAAGGCCGCCGGCGTCGAGGCCGTGGTCTTCGACCGTGGTGGCAGCAAGTACGCCGGTCGCGTCGCCGCGATCGCCGATGGCGCCCGTGAAGGAGGGCTGAACCTGTGAGCGACACCGCGAACACCACCAGCAACACCGCCAAGGAGACGACGACCGAGGCCGCGGCCACGGCCGAGCGTCCGGTCGAGACCGCCGCTGGCTCCGCGTCGAACAACCGCGACTCCGCCGACCAGCGCGGCCGTCGTGGCGGCGGGCGTGACCGCCAGCAGGGCCGCGACCGCAACAACCGCGGTGGCGACAGCCAGTTCCTCGAGCGCGTGGTGACCATCAACCGCGTCTCGAAGGTCGTCAAGGGTGGTCGTCGCTTCAGCTTCACGGCGCTCGTCGTCGTGGGTGACGGCAACGGCCTCGTGGGCGTCGGCTACGGCAAGGCCAAGGAGGTCCCGACGGCGATCTCCAAGGGCGTCGAGGAGGCGAAGAAGAACTTCTTCCGTGTCCCGCGCGTCGGCAACACCATCCCGCACCCGGTGCAGGGTGAGGCCGCTGCCGGTGTCGTGCTCCTGCGTCCGGCCGCTGCCGGTACCGGTGTCATCGCCGGTGGTCCGGTCCGCGCCGTGCTCGAGTGCGCCGGCATCCACGACGTCCTGAGCAAGTCGCTCGGCTCGTCGAACACCATCAACATCGTGCACGCGACCGTCGAGGCGCTGCAGCAGCTCGAGGAGCCCCGCGCGGTCGCAGTCCGCCGTGGCCTCGACGTCGACGCGGTCGTCCCGGCCCGTCTGCTGCGTGCCGAGGCCGCCGCAGCGCGTGCCGCGTCCGAGAAGGCAGGTGCGTGATGGCGACGCTGAAGATCACGCAGACGAAGTCCGTTATCAGCGAGAAGCAGTACCAGCGCGACACCCTCCGCAGCCTGGGTCTCAAGCGCATCGGCCAGACGGTCGAGCGCGAGGACAACTCCCAGAACCGCGGGTACGTCGCGACGGTCGCGCACCTTGTGAAGGTCGAGGAGGTCGACGCATGAGCGACGAGAAGAACGAGCGCGTGCAGGTCCTGAAGCTGCACCACCTCCGCCCGGCCGCCGGTGCGAAGAAGGACCGCACCCGTGTGGGTCGCGGTGAGGGCTCGAAGGGCAAGACCGCAGGCCGCGGTACCAAGGGTCAGAAGGCTCGGTACCAGGTCAAGGTCGGCTTCGAGGGTGGGCAGATGCCGCTGCACATGCGCACCCCGAAGCTCCGCGGGTTCAAGAACCCGTTCCGTGTCGAGTACCAGGTCGTGAACCTGGACAAGATCGCGGAGCTCTACCCGAACGGTGGCGACGTCACCGTCGCGGACCTGGTCGCCAAGGGCGCGGTCCGCAAGAACGAGAAGGTCAAGGTTCTCGGTCAGGGCGACATCAACGTGAAGCTCACGGTCTCGGTCGACAAGGTCTCGGCGTCCGCCGCCGAGAAGATCGCGGCTGCTGGCGGCACCGTCTCCCAGTAACACCCGTCGGCGGCCCGTGCGTTTGCGCACGGGCCGCCGTTACGGTTTCCTTGACAGTGGTCGACGTCCGTCGGCCTGGTCGGCCCTGCCGGCCGACACCGGAACGGTCGCGCTCGACGGCCCCGGTCCCAGAAGTTCGGAGTCCTCGTGTTCAGAGCGGTCGCGCGCATCATGCGCACCCCAGACCTTCGCAAGAAGATCGGCTTCACCCTCGCGATCATCGCGCTCTTCCGCCTGGGGTCGTACATCCCCGCCCCGTTCGTCGACTACGCGTCCGTGCAGAGCTGCCTCGCCAGCGCGTCCTCGCAGCAGGGTCTCTACGACCTGATCAACCTCTTCTCCGGCGGCGCGCTGCTGAAGCTCTCCGTCTTCGCGCTCGGCATCATGCCGTACATCACCTCGTCGATCATCGTGCAGCTCCTGCGCGTGGTCATCCCGCACTTCGACGCCCTCTACAAGGAGGGCCAGTCCGGTCAGGCCAAGCTGACGCAGTACACGCGCTACCTCACCATCGCGCTCGGTGTCCTGCAGTCCACCACCCTGATCACCGTCGCACGCTCGGGTGCCCTGTTCGGCACGAACGCGTCGGCCTCCTGCTCGTCGATCATCTCGAACGACAGCTGGTACGCCATCATGCTGATGGTCATCACCCTGACCGCCGGCACCGGCCTCATCATGTGGATGGGCGAGCTCGTCACCGAGCGCGGCATCGGCAACGGCATGTCGCTCCTGATCTTCACGTCGATCGCGGCGCAGTTCCCCTCGGCCCTCTGGGCGATCGAGCAGTCGAACGGCTTCGAGCTGTTCCTGTTCGTGATCCTCGTCGGCCTGGTCATCATGATGGCCGTCGTCTTCGTCGAGCAGTCGCAGCGGCGCATCCCGGTCCAGTACGCGAAGCGCATGGTCGGGCGTCGGACCTTCGGCGGGAACAACACCTACATCCCCATCAAGGTGAACATGGCCGGCGTCGTGCCCGTCATCTTCGCCTCGTCCCTGCTGTACCTGCCGGCCCTGGTCGCGCAGTTCAACCAGCCCTCGGACGGTTCCGCGCCGGCCGCGTGGGTGACCTGGATCCAGAACAACCTGACCTCGGGTGACAACTGGTTCTACATGGTCCTGTACTTCCTGCTCATCGTCGGGTTCACCTACTTCTACGTCGCGATCACCTTCAACCCCGAAGAGGTCGCGGACAACATGAAGAAGTACGGCGGCTTCATCCCGGGCATCCGCGCCGGACGCCCCACCGCCGAGTACCTCGACTACGTCCTGACCCGGGTGACGTTGCCCGGTTCGCTCTACCTCGGTCTGATCGCACTCATCCCGCTGGGCGCCCTGGCGTTCTTCGGTGCGAACCAGAACTTCCCGTTCGGTGGCGCCAGCATCCTGATCATCGTGGGTGTCGGCCTCGAGACGGTGAAGCAGATCGACTCCCAGCTCCAGCAACGTCACTACGAAGGGCTTCTCCGTTGAGCGCACGTCTCATCATCGTCGGACCTCCCGGAGCCGGGAAGGGCACGCAGGCCGGCCGCATCGCCGAGGCCTTCGGCGTCCCGGCGATCTCGACGGGCGACATCTTCCGCAAGAACGTGGCCGAGGGCACCCCGCTCGGCATCGAGGCGAAGAAGCTGATGGACGCCGGCGAGTACGTGCCGGACCAGCTGACGAACGAACTCGTGAAGTCGCGGCTCGCCGAGCCGGACGCCGAGCACGGGTTCCTGCTCGACGGATACCCACGCACGCTGAACCAGGTCGCGTACCTCGACACCATGCTGACCGAGCAGGGCACCCAGCTCGACGCCGTCGTGCAGCTCGTCGCGGACCAGGACGAACTCGTCGGTCGCCTCCTCAAGCGCGCCGAGGACCAGGGTCGCAGCGACGACAACGAGGAGACGATCCGTCGTCGGCAGGAGGTCTACCTCGAGCAGACCGCTCCGATCGTCGGCGCCTACGCCGACCGCGGTCTCGTGCTCGACGTCGACGGACTCGGTGGCATCGACGAGGTCGGCGACCGCATCCAGTCGGCGCTCGTCTCGCGCGGTCTGACCGCGGGCGTCTGACCCCGACGTGGTCCGCTTCCGCAAGCCCTCGATCTACAAGACGCCCGAGGAGCTCCGTGCCATGGTGCGTCCGGGGCTCCTCACGGCCCAGGCGCTCGACGCGGTGCGTACCGCGATCCGGCCCGGCGTCACGACCGGTGAACTCGACGCGATCGCCGAGCGGACCATCCGCGACGGCGGTGGCGTGCCGAACTTCCAGCTGGTCCCGGGCTACCGGCACACCCTGTGCGTCTCGGTGAACGACGAGGTCGTCCACGGCATCCCGGGCGACCGGGTCGTGCAGGCGGGCGACATCGTGTCGGTGGACGCGGGCGCCGAGGTCGACGGGTGGAACGGTGACAGCGCCTTCACGATCGTCGTCGCCGGCGGCGACGCTGCGGTCGCCGAGGCGCGGCGGAAGCTCTGCGACACGACCGAGCGGTCGCTCTGGCACGGCATCGCCGCCCTCGCGTCCGCGAAGCACCTGAACGAGGTCGGTGCGGCGGTCGAGGACGCCATCGAGGAGACCGGCGCCTGGGGCATCGTCGAGGACTACACGGGCCACGGCATCGGACGGTCCATGCACGAGGACCCGCCGGTCTTCAACTACCGCGTGCGCGGCGGCGGTCCGGTGGTGAAGCCCGGTCTGGTCGTCGCCGTCGAGCCGATGGTGACCGCCGGGACGATCGACAGCTCGACCGACGACGACGACTGGACGGTCCGGACGCTGGACGGCTCCGACGCCGCGCACTGGGAGCACACCGTCGCGGTGCACGCCGACGGCATCTGGGTCACGACGGCGGCCGACGGCGGCGCTGCGGGCCTGGCCCCGCTGGGCGTGACGCCGGTCCCGATCCCGTAGGGCGGGCCTCCCGGCGGGTCGGTCCGTCCGGTCGCACCGCGGCTCAGGCGGCACCGGCCGCCACCGGGTCGCGTCCCGACCGGCCTGGAGGCGCGGTTCGCCCCCGGCGCGCCGGCTCAGTTGCCGACGGAGCAGGTCTGCTCGCTCGCGCTCTGTCCCGTGATCGAGGACGGCAGCGGGGTCGCGCTGGTCGCGGGCGTCGCAGCGGTCGCCGGCGCGCTCGACGTCCCCGAGGCGGATCCGGAGGCGGACGTCCCGGACGAGGACGACCCCGACGAGGACGAGGCCGAGGACGAGGCCGATGACGAGGAGCCGGCGGCTCCGGCCGCGGGGGAGGACCCGGCCGACGCCGAATCCTTCGACTCCTCGGACGCCCGCCCGGTCGTGGAGTCGGACAGCGACGTCCTCTGGTCGGTCTGCAGCGCGACGTTGAGGGTGTGCGCCGCCTCCTGCGAGACGATCACCCGGGCGTTGTCCGCCGGGTCGTCGACGACCGGGTACTGCACGAAGAGCATGTTCGCCGTGCTCATGCCGCGCAGCGTGGTCGCGAGTCCGACGAGGCTCTTCGCCTGCGCGAGCCCGTCCGAGAGGGTCATGTTGTGCAGCGCCGCGGACGCGAGGCGGTACAGCGTCACCGGGTCGGACAACGTGTCGCCCGAGGTGATCTTGCGGAGGAGCGCGGAGAGGAACACCTGCTGCGAACTGATCCGTGCGAGGTCGCTGCCGTCGCCGACGCCGTGCCGGGTGCGGAGGAACGCGAGCGCGTCCGAGCCCTGCAGCGTGTGCTCCCCGGCGGTGAGGTGGAGCCCCGTGTAGGTGTCGTTGATCGGCTGGGCCACGCAGACGTCGACGCCGCCGAGCGCGTTCGACATCGAGATCACGCCGTTGAACGTGATGAGCCCGGCGTAGGGGATCTGCAGCCCGGTGAGGTTCTCGACGGTGTCCACGACGCACGAGACGCCGCCGTTGCCGAGCGCCGTGTTGAACTGCGCGGAGGTCGATGCCGGGTACGTGGTCCCGGTGGCGGGGTTGCTGCACGCCGGGATCGGCACCATGAGGTCGCGCGGGAAGCTCACGGCGGTGAGCTGCTGGTGGTCCTGCGAGATGTGCACGAGGATCGTGACGTCGTTCCGGGCGCCCTGGACGTCCTCGTCCGAGTCGAACTGGCCGATCCGGGTGTCGCTGCCGATGAGCAGGATGTTCGCGCCGCCCTTCATCGCGGTGATGTCCGCGGTGGAGGCGACCTGCTGGTCGTCCTTGCTCAGGGCGACGGTCTTCGGGGCCGCGGCGAGCGTGCCGCCGGCGATCGCGGCGACGCTCGTCCCGCTCACCAGCACGACCGCGAGGACGGACGCGACGATCCCGAGGGCCGACGCCCACGCTCGGTGACGGGGCAGGCGTCCGTGGCGGGCCAGGGGGCCGCGGGTCTTCGGCACGGTTCTCTCCGTTCGGTGGGCTGCCGTGACACGGTACGGTCGGTGCACTCGAGACGGCCCAGAACGGGCCAGGCAACCACTGTGGAACGTTCAGGCTCGGACCGGGAAGCCCCAGGTCGAGGGGCCGGGGCCGCCCGCACTTGGCAATCCGGCGTCTGGCCAGTAGGATCGATCCTTGGTGTGTCATGCCCTCCGGGCGTGGCGCCCGACCCGCAGACCGGCTCGGGGATCACACCGGTAATCCAACCAAGCGACAGTGAGGCTATGGCCAAGAAAGACGGCGTCATCGAGATCGAGGGCTCGGTGCTCGAAGCTCTGCCCAACGCGATGTTCCGCGTTGAGCTGACCAACGGACACAAGGTCCTCGCGCACATCTCCGGGAAGATGCGCCAGCACTACATCCGCATCCTCCCCGAGGACCGCGTGATCGTGGAGCTGAGCCCGTACGACCTGACCCGCGGCCGGATCGTCTACCGCTACAAGTGATCCGCGAGCTGGAAAGGAACGGCCCGGCGAACCCGCCGAGCACGAAGCCAGCGAGCAACAGGAAGCAACCATGAAGGTCAACCCCAGCGTCAAGCCCATCTGCGAGCACTGCCGAGTGATCCGCCGGAAGGGCCGCGTCATGGTGATCTGCAAGAGCAACCCGCGCCACAAGCAGCGCCAGGGCTGAGCTCCCAGCAGGACCCACAACTCAACACCGAACACGCAGTACCAGAACCCGCGGCTCCGGCAGCGGGGGACACCTCGGGGCGGAGGCCCGGGCACCGGTACTGCGCCACACCTCCACCAACCACAGGAGCAGCCAGCACATGGCACGTCTAGCAGGCGTCGACATCCCGCGCGAGAAGCGCGTGGAGATCGCACTCACGTACATCTACGGCGTCGGCCGTACCCGGTCCGTCCAGGCTCTCGCCGAGACCGGCATCTCCGGCGACATCCGCGTCAAGGACCTCACCGACGACCAGCTCGTCGCCCTCCGCGACTACATCGAGGGCAACTTCAAGGTGGAGGGTGACCTCCGCCGCGAGGTCGCCGCCGACATCCGCCGCAAGGTCGAGATCGGTAGCTACGAGGGTCTCCGCCACCGTCGTGGTCTCCCGGTGCGCGGTCAGCGCACCAAGACCAACGCGCGTACCCGCAAGGGACCGAAGCGCACCGTGGCAGGCAAGAAGAAGGCCCGATAGGAGATCATCATGGCTACCCCCAAGACTGCCGCGCGCAAGCCGCGTCGCAAGGAGAAGAAGAACGTCGCCGTGGGCCAGGCCCACATCAAGAGCACGTTCAACAACACGATCGTCAGCATCACCGACCCGTCGGGTGCCGTCCTCAGCTGGGCGTCCTCGGGTGCCGTCGGCTTCAAGGGTTCGCGCAAGTCGACGCCGTTCGCGGCGCAGCTCGCCGCCGAGTCCGCTGCGCGTCAGGCGCAGGAGCACGGCGTCAAGAAGGTCGACGTCTTCGTGAAGGGTCCGGGTTCGGGCCGCGAGACCGCGATCCGCTCCCTCCAGGCCGCCGGCCTCGAGGTCGGTTCGATCAACGACGTCACGCCGCAGGCGCACAACGGGTGCCGCCCGCCGAAGCGTCGCCGCGTCTGACGCGAGGAGCAACCGGCCGTTCCCCGCTCGTTCCCTGACCGGGACGAGCGGGGCCGGCCATTCCTGGTCGTTCGATCGCGCACGACGAGCCGTTCGTGGCCGTCGGTGCGCGTGATCACAACTCAACAGACCCGTCGGGGCCCGGTCGGCCCCGTCGTACCGCCGAGTGTCATATAGCGGACACTCCGCCGAAAGGAATCCCACAGTGCTCATTGCACAGCGCCCCACCCTGACCGAGGAGTCGATCTCCGAGCACCGCTCGCGCTTCGTCATCGAGCCGCTCGAGCCGGGCTTCGGTTACACCCTCGGCAACTCGCTGCGCCGCACGCTCCTCTCCTCGATCCCCGGCGCGGCCGTCACCAGCATCCGCATCGACGGCGTCCTCCACGAGTTCAGCACCGTGCCCGGTGTCAAGGAAGACGTCACCGAGATCATCCTCAACATCAAGAGCCTCGTCGTCTCCAGCGAGCACGACGAGCCGATCACCGCGTACCTGCGCAAGCAGGGTGCCGGTCAGGTCACCGCGGCGGACATCTCCGCCCCGGCCGGCGTCGAGATCCACAACCCGGACCTCGTCATCGCGACCCTGAACGACACCGCGCGGTTCGAGCTCGAGCTCACGATCGAGCGTGGCCGCGGCTACGTGTCGGCGACGCAGAACCGCTCGGAGTTCTCCGAGGCCGGTCAGATCCCGATCGACTCGATCTACTCGCCGGTCCTCAAGGTCACCTACCGCGTCGAGGCGACGCGTGCCGGTGAGCGCACGGACTTCGACCGTCTGGTCGTCGACGTCGAGACGAAGCCGGCGATCTCGCCGCGCGACGCCATCGCCTCGGCCGGCCGCACGCTGGTCGAGCTGTTCGGTCTCGCCCGCGAGCTGAACACGGCGGCCGAGGGCATCGAGATCGGCCCCGCGCCGGTCGACGCGGTGCTCTCGAACGAGCTGCAGACCCCCATCGAGGACCTCGACCTGTCGGTCCGCAGCTACAACTGCCTCAAGCGGGAGGGCATCAACACGGTGTCCGAGCTCGTCGCCCTCTCGGAGACGCAGCTCATGAACATCCGCAACTTCGGTCAGAAGTCGGTGGACGAGGTCAAGGACAAGCTCACCGAGCTCGGCCTGTCCCTCAAGGACACCGTCCCCGGATTCGACGGCGCCCACTTCTACAGCGGGTACGACGAGGACGAGTCCAACAACTGACCTCGCGCGCGAGCGCACGCGTGCTGAGTCAGCGCGCACCACATTCACCACTGGAGAACTGACATGCCGAAGCCCACCAAGGGCCCCCGCCTCGGTGGCGGTCCCGCCCACGAGCGCCTGCTCCTGAGCAACCTCGCCAACGCCCTCTTCACGCACGGCCGCATCACCACGACCGAGACGAAGGCCAAGCGCCTCCGCCCGGTCGCCGAGCGGCTCATCACGTTCGCGAAGCGCGGCGACCTGCACGCCCGTCGTCGCGTGATCAGCATCCTGCGCGACAAGTCCGTCGTGCACACGCTGTTCACCGAGATCGCCCCGCAGGTCGAGGACCGTCAGGGCGGCTACACCCGCATCACGAAGCTCGGCTTCCGCAAGGGCGACAACGCTCCCCTCGCGTCGATCGAGCTCGTCCTCGAGCCGGTGTCGGGCAAGCCCGCCCCGGTCAAGCGCGACGCTGCTCCGGCTGCCGCCGCTGCCCCGGTCGAGGAGACCCCGGCCGAGGACACCACCGAGGAGGCTCCGGTCGACGCGACCGAGACCACCGAGGAGTCCGCGCCGGTCGAGGCCGAGACCGAGACCGACGCTGCCGCCGAGGTCGAGGACGACGCCGCCGCCAAGGCCGACGACGCCAAGTAGTCATCTGCGCCACATCGAGGAAGCCCCCGCGACGCACGTCGCGGGGGCTTCCTCGCGTTGCAGGGTGACCGACAGGCGGCCTGGAGGCGCAGTGCGGGCCCGCCCCGCGCCTCCAGTCCGTCGCGTGGCGGTGCGGCGCGCGGGTGGCACGCCTCACAGGCCGCCGTGCGTAACCTGACCGGCCGTATGGCACGAGCAGAACGCATCACAGGCGCCGCGCGGCGCATCTGGCGGTGGAGCCGCGACTCCGGCACCCAGCCGCGGCTGCTGCTCGCCGGGAAGGCGGCACTGGCCGCGACCATCGCGTGGGTCCTCGCCAAGTACGCCCCGGGCGTCGCGGCCGAGTACCCGTACTACGCGCCGCTCGGCGCGATCGTCGCGATGCGCACGACCGTGTTCGCCGGCATCCGTTCCGGCGTGCAGACGCTCGTGGGCATCACCCTCGGCGTCCTGATCGCCTGGTTGACGATGCTCGTCGGCGACCCGGGCGTGATCGCGGTCGCCCTCGCGGTCGGTCTCGGCGTCCTCGTGAGCGGGTTCCGGATCCTCGGCGAGGGGTACTCGTGGGTGCCGATGGCGGCGCTCTTCGTGCTGCTCGTCGGCGGCGGCAACGCGGAGGGGTACTCGTTCGCGTACATCGTCCAGATGGCGATCGGGATCACGATCGGCCTCGCGGTGAACTTCGCCGTGTTCCCGCCGCTGCACTTCTGGGACGCGGAGCGACGCATCGACCAGGTGAACGGGGTCCTTGCGCAGCAGCTCGACGACCTCGCGGACGTGCTCGTCGACGGCGAGCCCGACACGGCCGCGTGGGACCGGCAGCAGGAGCGGCTCGACAAGGCGATCGCGGACGTACGGGACCGGGTCGCGACCGCGCAGGAGAGCCGGCGGATGAACCCCCGTGGCGCGCTCCGTGGCTCCCGGGCACGTCTGCAGTCGGACGGTGCTCGGTTCCGGGCGGTCGAGCGGGCGGCCTGGTACACGACGGACCTCACCGAACTCGTGGCGCGCTCCGGGCCGGTGGCTGACAACATCGGTCGGCCGGACTCCGCGTTCGCCGAGCCCTTCGCGGCGGCGCTGCGGCAGGTCGCGTGCGTGGTCCGTGGCGACTGCCCGGCGGAGGAGGGCGACGAGGCCCTCGCGGTACTCGAACGAGCGCTCGACGCCAGTCGGTCGAACCCGTCGCGGGTGACGGTCACGGCGAGTGCGATCGTCGCGCTGCGGGGGGTCATCGAGTCGGAGAAGCGTGCGACGGAGGACGTGGACACCGAGACCGGGCCGTTCGGCAAGAAGCAGCGCGGCGGTCCTCGACAACGATAACGTCCAGGTTATATAGTACGTGCATGCACGCCTTCGACGTCCTCGGTGATCCCGTCAGGCGACGCCTGACCGAGCTCCTCGCCACCGGCGACCGAGCCGCGGGCGAGCTGGTCGACGTCATCGCGGCGGAGTTCGGGATCTCGCAGCCGGCGGTCTCGCGGCACTTGCGGATCCTCCGCGAGGCAGGGTTCGCGTCGTCGGAACCTCGCGGGACGGCTCGCGTGTACCGCCTCGAGCCCCGTGTGGTGGCCGAGCTCGACGGCGCCGTCGAACGCTACCGCGCGCTCTGGCGACAACGACTCGATGCGCTCGGCACCGAGATCGCACGGGGGCAGCGCGAAGCTCGGCCGGCGGCACCCGAGCCGGCGTCCACGGCACCCGGGCCATCCACACGACACGACGAGGAGTCCTGACATGCGCACCACCGACGGCACCGCAGAACCGCTCTCCGAGGGCGGGTACCTCATCCGCTTCGCCCAGACCTACCCGACCAGCCCGGAGGACCTCTGGCACGCGGTGACCGACCGCGAGCGGCTCTCCCGGTGGATGGCCCCGTACGAGGGCGACCTGCGACTCGGCGGGCACTGGACCGCCCGGTACGACGACGGCAGCGTCTTCACCGTCGGGCAGGTCACAGCGTGCGACCCGCCCCGGAGCTTCACGACCACCTGACACGCCGTCGAGGAACAGCAGACCACGATCACGGTGACGGTCGAGCCGACCGAGTTCGGTGCCGCACTCCGGCTCGTGCACGAGGGGGTCGGGAGCGTCGACTACCTCGCCGGGTGGCACACGTACCTCCAGCTGCTCGAGCTCGATCTGGACGGCGACGTGGACGCGGCCGCGACGTTCGACTGGGACGCCCGGTACCGGGAACTCCGGACGCGGTACCGGGAGAACGGCGCGCGAGGCGTGACGCCCGAGCGTCCGTAGACTCGGGACGTGACCGCGCGTCCCCGTCTCGCCGTCCTCGGACCCGTGCTCGTCGAGGGGGCGTCGGGGACGCCCACCGCGGTCACCGGAGCGCTCGCGCGGTCGTTCCTCACCGCGCTGGTCCTCGCGCCCGGTCGGAGCCTGTCGACCAGCGCGCTCATCCGCGACCTCTGGCCCGACGAGCAGCCCCGTGCGGCACGGGCGGCGCTCCAGACCATGGTGTCGCGCCTGCGCCGCACGACCGCCGAGGGACTCGTCCGCTCCACCACGTCGGGCTACGCCCTGGGGTGCGACGCGGACGACGTCGACCTGCTCCGGGCGGAGCACGCGGCGTCGTCGACCGACGTCGGCGCCGTGGAGGGCGCTCTTGCGCTCTGGCGGGGTGCTCCCGGCGAGGACGTCGACGGTGACCTCGGCGATGCGCTCGCCGCGCGGGCCGCCACCGCGCGCGGCGCCCTGCGACGATCGCTCGGTGCGGTCCTGCTCGAGACCGGGCGGGCGGACGAGGCGGTCGCGGTGTGGCGGTCCGCCGCCGAGGCGGACCCCTTCGACGAGGTCAGCGTCGCGGGCACGATGCGTGCGCTCGACGCTGCCGGGCGCCCGGCCGAGGCGCTCGCCGTGTTCGCCGCGCACCGCGACCGGCTGGTCGACGAGCTCGGTGCCGACCCCTCGGGTGACCTCGTCCGACTGAACGCGGACCTGCTGCGTCGGTCGGCCGACCAGGTGCAGCGGGCGCGACGCATCGGCCTCCGGGCTGCGCCGAACCGGTTGGTCGGACGGGAGGCCGACCTCGCCGCCGTCACGGACCTCCTGTCGCGAGACCGGTTGGTCACGGTCCTCGGTTCGGGTGGGCTCGGGAAGACCCGCCTCGCGCAGGCGGTCGCTGCGGGTCTGCCGGACGACGTCGGCGTCGTCGTCGTGGAGCTCGCGTCGGTCGCGGCGGCCGAGGACGTCCTCCCCGCGCTCGGTGCCGTGCTCGGGATCGTGGAGGTCCGATCGGCCCGGACGCTGCGCGACGCCGTGGTGACGGACCTGTCGGCCAGGGTCGTGCGCTCGCTGTCGGACGGCCCGACGGTGCTCGTGCTCGACAACTGCGAGCACCTCCTCGGCCCGGTCGCCACGCTGACCGCCGAGCTGCTCGCCGCGGCGCCGGACCTGCGGGTGCTCGCGACGTCGAGGGCGCCCCTCGCGATCGCCGGCGAGGTCGTGGCGCCCCTGGCGCCCCTGCCGGTCGAGGCCGACGGTGCCGCGGTGCGCCTCTTCACCGAGCGTGCCCGCGCGGCCCGGCCCGGCGCCGTGCTGCCCGTGGACGCCGTCCGCCGGATCTGCACCCGTCTCGACGGCTCACCCCTCGCGATCGAGCTCGCCGCCGCACGCATCCGCGGCATGAGCACCGACGAGATCGAACGCCGGCTCGACGACCGCTTCGCGTTGCTGCGCGGCGGCGACCGGAGCGCCCCGGAACGACACCGCACCCTGCTCGCGGTCATCGAGTGGAGCTGGCGTCTGCTCGACGACGGCGCCCGCGATCTCCTGCCCCGACTCGCGCTCTTCCCCGACGGGCTCGCGGTCGACGCGGTGGAGGCGGTCGCGGCTCCGGGCCAGCCCGACGCACTGGACGACCTCGCCGACCTCGTCGAACAGTCCCTCGTGCAGCTCGTCGAACACGAGGGCGAACCGGTCCGCTACCGCCTGCTCGAGACCGTCCGGGAGTTCGGCGCGGCGCGGCTCCGCGACCTCGGACGCACGGACGACGTCCGACGTGCGATGCTCGGGTGGGCGCACGACTTCGGTGCCGCGCACGACCTGTTCGCCATCACCGGCCCGGAGCAGCTCGCCCGGTTCCACGAGGTCCGCCGCGAAGCCGACAACCTCGTCGGGCTCCTGCGATGGGCGCTCCGCGACCAGGACGTCGGGGCGACCGCGACGCTGTTCGGCGCTCTGGGCGCCTACTGGACGCTCCGGGGCACGCAGGAGGAGATCACCGCGGTCGCCCCGGACGTCGTGACCGTCCTGCGGTCCCGCGAGCCGGCAGCGGCAGACCGCACCGCCGCGTACATCGGGCTCGTCGTGGCCGGCGGTGCGTCCGCGTTCGACGACCGACGCACCACCGCATGGGCCGTGTCGACGCTCCGCCGGTGGCGCCGGACCTCGACCGCCGACGATCCCGTCGTCGAGGCACTCGCCGCGCTCTTCGCCGAGCTCGGTCGCCCGGAGGCCGCGACCGCACTCCTCGCGGGATTCCGTGGCGACCCGGACGACCGCGTCGCATGCATCGGCAACCTGCTCAGCGCGCCGCTCGCCGAGAACGGCGGGGAGCCGGCCGAGGCGCTCCGCTTCGCCGTCGCCGCCCAGGAGCTCGCGAACCGCGCCGGTGACGTGTGGACCACAGGGACCTCCGCGGTGACGATGACGCAGCTCCTCGCGCAGACGGGGCGGTACCGGGACGCCCTCGACGCGGCCGATCGGGCGCGGGGGCGTCTCGAGATCCTGGGTGCCGACGACGACCTGTCCGAGATCGCGTGGTCCGTCGGACTCTGCGCCGCTGCGACCGGCGACGTCGACCGGGCCCGGACGGTCGCCCGCGAGTTGCAGCACCGACCGTCCGGCGGTCGTGGCCCCGAGGCCGACGGCGCGATGGTGGCCCTCATCGCGCTGGCGATCGAGGCGGAGTGCCGGCGGGCGGAGGGCGACCCGGCGGCGGCCGCCGAGCGGTACACGGCGGCGTGGGAGGCGGCATCGGAGCGGCGCGGCCCCGCCCCGAACTGGCGGCTCATGGCCGGTGCGGCCCGCATCGCCGCGGTCGACGAGACCGCGGGTGGTCTCGACGGACTCCGCCCGGCCGAGCGAGCGGTCGCGCGACGCATGCGGAACGCGACACTCGCCCTGCTCCGGGTCCGCCCGTGGTGGACCGACCTCCCCGTGGTCGGGACGACCCTCGCCGGCCTGGCGCTCGCTGCCGCTCGTGAGGGTGCCCTCGACGCGGCCGCGCGGTGCTGGGCGCTCGCCGTGCGCTTCGGCACCCGGCAGGACTTCGCCGTGCTCGCGCACGAGCGGCTCCGGCCACTGCTGGCGGCCGCGGTCGGCGCCGAGGTGCTCCGGGACGCCGAGACGGCCTCGTCCCGGTGGGACCGGGACGAGGCCGAGGCGGCCACGCGGGGCGTGCTCGGAGACCTCAGGTCGGGACCTCAGGCCTTCCGCATGTAGGTCCGCACCGTCAGCGGGGCGAACACGGCGACGACGATCGCTGCTCCGAGGAGACTGATCCAGAGGTCGCCGGTCACCGCACCGTGGTTGACCAGCTCGCGCACCGCGGTGATGAGGTGCGAGATCGGGTTGACCTCGGTGAACCACCGCAGCCAGCTCGGGAGGGTGTCGACGGGGACGAACGCGTTCGAGAGGAACGTCAGCGGGAACAGCACGAGGTTCGCGATGCCGGAGACGCTCGACGCGGTGCGGGCCACCACGCCGAAGTAGGCGAAGATCCAGCTGATCGCCCACGCGACGACGATCACGAGGAGTCCGGCGAGCACGACGGCCGCGGGGCCGCCCTCGGGGCGCAGGCCCATGATGATCCCGACGGTGAAGGTGATCGTGGTCGCGATGGCGTACCGGACGGTGTCGGCGAGCAGGGCCCCGGCGAGCGGGGCGATCCGCGCGATCGGGAGCGACTTGAAGCGGTCGAAGACGCCCTTGTCCATGTCCTCGCGGAGCTGCACGCCGGTCACGATCGACGACGTGATGTTCGTCTGCACGAGGATGCCGGGGATGATCACGGGCAGGTAGCTGCCGATGTCGCCGGAGATCGCGCCACCGAAGATGTACGTGAACATCACGGTGAAGACGATCGGCATGAGCGTCACGTCGAAGAGCTGCTCGGGCGTGCGGCGGATCTTCACGAGGCCGCGGTAGGCCATCGTGAACGACTGCCGGACCGTCGCGCCGAGTCCGGTGCTGCCGACGCCGGCGCGGGGCGTGACACGCGGCGTCGAGGTCGGGGTGGGGGCGATGGTGGTCATGCGATGCTCCCTTCGAGCTCGCGGTCGGCGCCGTCGGACGCGTCGGCGTCCGTCGGCCTGCCGGTGATGGTCAGGAAGACCTCGTCGAGTGTCGGCTTCTGCACGCTCATCTCGGCGAGGGAGATGCCGGCCTCGCGGAACGAGACGAGCAGGTCGGTCACGCGGTCGGGGTCGGTCATCGGAGCGGTCAGGCGGGAGCCCTCGGGGCTGGCGACCGCGTCGACGCCGAGCGTGGTGCGCACGATCGTCCGTGCGGCGTCCGACCGGAGTCCGTCGGTCAGCCGGAGCTGCAGGGACGAGGTGCCGATCGACGCCTTGAGCTCGTCGCCCGTGCCCTCGGCGACGACGCGACCGTGGTCGATGACGGCGATGCGGTCGGCGAGCTGGTCGGCCTCGTCGAGGTACTGCGTGGTCAGCAGGACGGTCGAACCGGTCGCGACGAGCTCCCGGATGGTGTCCCACATCTGCGCCCGGGTCCGTGGGTCGAGCCCGGTCGTGGGCTCGTCGAGGAAGATCAGCGGCGGCTGGGCGATGAGGCTCGCCGCGAGGTCGAGGCGACGACGCATGCCGCCGGAGAACGCCTTGAGCGGTCGGGACGCCGCCTCGGTCAGGCCGAAGCGGTCGAGCAGCTCGGACGACTTGGCCTTGGCCTCGCGACGGGAGAGCCCGAGCAGCCGCGAGAAGATCACGAGGTTCTCGGTCGCGCTGAGGGTCTCGTCGACGCTCGCGTACTGGCCGGTCACGCCGATGAGCGACCGGACCGTCTGGGCTTCGCGCCGGACGTCGTGCCCGAACACGCGGGCCTCGCCGGCGTCCGCCGCGAGCAGGGTCGCCAGCATCGAGATCGTGGTGGTCTTCCCGGCGCCGTTCGGGCCGAGCACGCCGTACACCGTGCCGGCCTCCACGCGGAGGTCGACACCGTCCACGGCGCGGTTCGTCCCGAAGGTCTTCACGAGGCCGGATGCCTCCACCGCGAGGGGGGTCGTGGTCATCGCAGGTTCCTTTCGTCGATGTCGGGGTCGATCGTGCAGCCACCCGCTCACACGCCACTGACGCGTCGCTGACACCGCTACCGTGGGGGCGTGAGCGACACCGAGACCCCCGACGGCGTGCGGCTCCGGCTCGACATCGCGTACGACGGAGCAGCCTTCTCCGGGTGGGCCCGTCAACCGGGGCTCCGCACGGTGCAGGGTGCGCTCGAGTCGGCGCTCGCCACGGTGTTCACGCGGTGGGGTGAGCCGCCCGTGCTGACCGTCGCCGGCCGGACCGACGCCGGGGTGCACGCCACCGGTCAGGTCGCCCACCTCGACCTCTCCGGCGAGCAGTGGGCAGCACTGCGGTCGAAGCGCGGCAGCACCGGGCGCTCGCCGCTGGACGGCCTCGTGAAGCGTGTGAACGGCATCGCGGCACCGGAGGGTGACGTCGTCGTCACGCGGGCATCGGTCGCCCCCGAGGGTTTCGACGCCCGGTTCTCCCCGCTCTGGCGTCGCTACCAGTACCGGGTCGCCGACGCCGGGGCGCCCCGCGACCCACGTCGTCGTGGGCACACCACCTGGCACCCGACGCGCCTCGACCCCGCGGCGATGGAGCGCGGTGCGCTGGTGCTGCTCGGGCTGCACGACTTCGCGACCTTCTGCAAGCCGCGGGAGGGCGCGACCACGATCCGGACGCTCCAGGAGTTCCGCTGGGACCGCGAGCCGGACGGCACGCTGGTGGCGAGCCTCCAGGCCGATGCCTTCTGCCACTCCATGGTGCGCGCGATGGTCGGGGCGACCATCGCCGTCGGTGAGGGCCGTTTCGGCCCGGACCGTCTCGAGGAGCTGCGGACCGCGCAGCGGCGGACGAGCGAGTTCAAGGTTGCGCCAGCCCGCGGCCTCACCCTGACCGAGGTCGGGTACCCCGCCGACGACGAGCTCGCAGCCCGGGCCGACCAGACACGAGCGCGCCGGACCGAGGACGCGGCGGACGCCGGTACGGTCGGGGGATGAGTCCCCGCGCCGCCCGGTCCGTCGTCTCCGTCGCCCCCGGCGTGGTGTTCGTCGAGGGTCCGGTGTCGAACTGGGTCGTCCTCGCCGAGGAGGACGGCGTCGCCCTCATCGACGCCGGGTACCCCGCGGACACGGACCTCGTGCTCGACACGGTCCGGTGGGCGGGACACGACCTCGACGACCTCCGTCGGGTGTACGTCACCCACGGGCACGTCGACCACGTCGGTGGCGTCCCGGGGATCCTCGAACGCTTCCCGCACGTCGAGGTCCTCGCGCACGCGGACGAGGTCGACAACGTGCGCGGACCGTCGCGCCAGCAGGTCACGCCCGCGGAGATCGGCGGTCGGCTCGCTGCACCGCGGACACTGCGGTGGCTCCTGCGGGCGCTCGGCTCCGACGCGCTGCGTCCGACCGAGGTGCCGACGGTCCGGGCGTTCACCGCCGCGGACTTCGACGGCCGCGCGATCACGCCGTTCCCCGCCGACGGCCACACCGCCGGGTCGACGGCGTACCTGCTCCCCGCTGCCGACGCCATCGTGACCGGTGACGCGGTGGTCTCGCGGCACGACACCCAGCCGGCGTCCTGGGCGCCGCGGCCGCGCATGATCACGCCGTTCTTCACGGCCGACCAGGAGCGTGCCCTGGAGTCAGCGCGCGCGTTGCCGATGCCGGGCATCCTGCTCCCCGGCCACGGTCCGGCGGTCCACCGCGTCGGCGCCGAGTGGTTGCCGGTCGCGCACTGAGCCCCCCGTGACTTCGTACCGGGACGCAATCATTTACCTGACCGCAACCTGAGCGACCGGTCAGGCGGGTAGGTTCCGAGGGTCGTTGCCCCCCGACCGGGGGGAACCAACCCACGAACGCGAAGGTCCTCATGCTCCGAACCGAACGCTCGGCGGGGGTGACGAGCCGCACGCTGGTGTGCGCCGTCACCGCCGCAGCCCTCCTCGCCGCCCCGCTCGTCGCCACCGCCCCGGCGTCCGCGAACCCGGACGGCACCGGCCTCGTCATCGAGGAGGCCTACCTCAAGGGCGGCAGCGCGAACCAGCCGTTCACGAACAAGTTCGTCGAACTCGGCAACCCCACCGACGCCCCCGTCAGCGTGGACGGGTGGTCGCTCCAGTACCGCGCCGCGACGAGCACGGGGGCGCCGTCGGTCGGCAAGCTCGCCGGCTCCGTACCCGCGCACGGCACGTACCTCGTGCAGATGGGGTCGAACGGGTCGACCGGCCAGGCGCTGCCCGAGCCCGACGCGGTCACGGGCCTCAACCCGTCGGGGTCGACGGGCACGCTCGTCCTCGCCGACCAGGCGACCGCGCTGACCCTGCCCGCCGGTGCGGTGACGACCGGCACGCCCGGCGTCGTCGACCTGCTCGGCTACGGGACGTCGAACACCTTCGAGACGGCGGTCGCGACGACCGGCACCGCCAACTCGGTGCCCGACGCGCTGACCCGCACGGGGACGACCGACACCGACTCGAACGCGGCGGACTTCTCGCTCACGAGCACGGTCACGCCGGAGAACGCCGCTGGCGAGACGACCCAGCCGACCGAGCCCACCGACCCGACGGAGCCGACCGATCCGGGCACGCCTGCGACACCGGCCCAGCAGGTCACCATCGCGCAGCTGCAGGGCACGACGGACACGTCGCCGTACGTCGGCACGACCGTCCGCACCGACGGCGTCGTCACCGCGGTCTACGCCACGGGCGGCTTCAACGGCTACACGATCCAGACCGCAGGCACCGGCGGCGCCCTCGACCTCGCGACGCACACGGCGTCGGACGCGGTGTTCGTGTACTCCGCGGCCACCGTCGGGAAGGTCGCGGTCGGCGACGTCGTGCGCCTCACGGGCACGGTCTCCGAGTTCAACGGGCTGACCGAGCTCACCGTCCCGAGCACCGCGGGCCTCGAGCAGCTGCCGAAGGACGGCGTCGCGAAGCCGGTCCCGGCCACGCTCACCCTCCCGCGCACCGACGCGCAGCGGGAGTCGCTCGAGAGCATGCTCGTCGCGCCGCAGGGCGACTACACGGTCGCGGACAACTACACGACCAACCAGTACGGCGAGATCGTGCTCGCCAGCGGGAAGCAGCGCCTGCTCCAGCCGACCGAGGTCGCCCGCCCCGGCAGTGCCGAGGCCGCTGCGGTCGCCGCCGACAACGCCGCCCGCCAGGTCACCCTCGACGACGGTGCGAGCACGAACTTCCTCAGCGCCGCGAACCAGTCGATCCCCGTGTCCTGGCTGACCCAGGGCCCGGTCACGGTCGGTGCCGCCGCGACCTTCGACGAGCCGGTCGTCCTCGACTTCCGGAACGACTCGTGGAAGTTCCAGCCGACGACGCCCATCACCGGTGCCACCCCGGCGGCCGACCTGCCCGTGTCGTTCTCGAACGTCCGCACCGCGGCGCCGGAGAACGTCGGCGGCGACATCCGCCTCGCCGGCTTCAACGTCCTCAACTACTTCCCGACGACCGGCGACCAGCTCACCGGGTGCACGTACTACACCGACCGTGACGGCGACCCCGTGACGGTGCGCGGTGGCTGCGACGCCCGTGGTGCCGCGAACGCGGACGACCTCGCGCGGCAGCAGGTGAAGATCGTCAAGGCGATCAACGGTCTCGGTGCCGACGTCGTCTCGCTCGAGGAGATCGAGAACTCGGCCCGGTTCGGTCAGGACCGCGACGCGGCCGTGGCCACCCTCGTCGCAGCCCTGAACGCTGCGACCGGCAAGGACACCTGGGCCTACGCGAAGTCGCCGGCGAAGCTCCCTGCCAGCGAGGACGTCATCCGCCTCGCGCTGATCTACAAGAAGGACCGTGTGCAGCCGGTCGGCGGTTCGACGATCCTCACCGACTCGGAGGCGTTCGCCAACGCCCGGCAGCCGCTCGCCCAGGCCTTCGCGCCGGTGGTGGCCAAGCCCGGCAAGGGCAAGGGCGTCGAGAAGCCGAAGCAGGCGGACACGTTCCTCGTGATCGCGAACCACTTCAAGTCCAAGGGGTCCGGGACGGGCGCGGACGCCGACCAGGGCGACGGTCAGGGTGCCTCCAACGCCTCCCGTGTCGCGCAGTCGAAGGCGCTGGTGGCGTTCTCGACGACGATGCAGAAGACCGCCGGCACCGACAAGGTGTTCATGCTCGGCGACTTCAACGCCTACAGCCAGGAGGACCCGGTCACGGTGCTCGACGACGCCGGCTACACGGACCTCGGCCCGTCCGAGGACCCGACCGAGTGGTCGTACGTCTTCAGCGGGCTGAGTGGCTCGCTCGACCACGTGTTCGCGTCGAAGGCTGCCCTGAAGACCGTGACGGGCGTGGACATCTGGAACATCAACTCGGTCGAGTCGGTCGGTCTCGAGTACTCGCGCTACGACTACAACGTCACGGACCTGTACCGCGACGACGTCTACCGCGCGAGCGACCACGACCCGATCCTGGTCGGCATCGACCTGCCTGGCGTGGGCCAGCCCGGCAAGCCCGGCGACGGACCCGGGAAGCCCGGTGACGGACCCGGCAAGCCCGGCCACGGCCACGCGGGCAGCGGCCCCGTCGCCGCTGCGATCGCAGCGCTGATCGCGTGGTTGCGCGGCCTCTTCGGCTGACGGCCGTCCTGACGGCCGGAACCACCTGACGGACTGGAGGCGCGGTGCCAGCGGGCACCGTGCCTCCAGTCCGTTGCTGGGTGCGTTCGACAACGCGAGTCGCGTCGGGTAGGCTCTCTCCTTGGTCTGTGCGCCCCGTGCGCCGGACAGTCAGATGAGCCCTCCACCGGGCAGTTCCACGTGCATCGCGCGGGGAACACCCACCGGAGCGGGATTCACGGACTCCTCACCTCGACACGAAAGCAGCACACCTGTGACTCGTACGTTCTCCCCGAAGCCGGCAGACGTCCAGCACGACTGGATCGTCATCGACGCGACCGACGTCGTCCTCGGCCGCCTCGCCACCCACGCGGCTGCGCTCCTGCGCGGCAAGCACAAGGCCACCTTCGCCCAGCACATGGACATGGGTGACTACGTCATCATCATCAACGCGGACAAGGTCGCCCTCACCGGCTCCAAGCTCGCCAAGAAGGTCTACTACCGTCACTCGGGCTACCCGGGCGGCCTCACGGCGACCTCCTACCCGGAGATGCTCGAGAAGCACCCCACCCGCGCCGTCGAGAAGGCGATCCGCGGCATGCTGCCGAAGAACACCCTCGGCCGTGAGCAGCTCAAGAAGCTGAAGGTCTACGCCGGCGCGGAGCACCCGCACGCCGCGCAGCAGCCCAAGGCGTACACCTTCGACCAGGTCGCGCAGTAACGACGGCCACGACGACTTCAAGGACTGATACAACTCATGGCACAGATCGCTGACTCCCTCGACCAGACCCCGGAGAGCTTCACCACGGAGAGCGCACCCGTCGCTGCCGAGGCCGCTCCCCGCCAGATCCTCAACGTCTCGGGCGGTGCCGTCGGGCGCCGCAAGGAGGCCATCGCCCGCGTCCGCCTCGTCCCCGGTGGCGGCGCGTTCACGGTCAACGGCCGCACGCTCGAGGACTACTTCCCGAACAAGCTGCACCAGCAGCTGATCAACGACCCGTTCAAGGTGCTCGAGCTCCTCGGCGCCTACGACGTCACCGCCCGCATCACCGGTGGTGGCCCCTCGGGTCAGGCCGGTGCGCTCCGCCTCGCCATCGCGCGTGCGCTGAACGAGATCGACCGCGAGAACAACCGCCCGGCGCTCAAGAAGGCCGGCTTCCTCACCCGTGACGCCCGCGTCATCGAGCGCAAGAAGGCCGGTCTCAAGAAGGCCCGCAAGGCGTCGCAGTTCTCGAAGCGCTAGTCGCTCACCGAACCCGATCGCAATGCCGCGTCTGTTCGGTACCGACGGTGTTCGTGGTCTCGCCAATGGCGAGCTGACGGCCGCGCTGGCGCTGGGTCTCGCCCAGGCCAGCGCGGCCGTGCTCACACACGGACACCATGCGGACGCCCGTCGGGCGTCCGGTCGACCGCGCCCCCGTGCGGTCCTGGCGCGCGACCCGCGCGTCTCCGGTGAGTTCCTCGGTGCGGCCGTCGCCGCCGGGCTCGCCTCCGCCGGCGTCGACGTGCTCGACGCCGGGGTCATCCCCACCCCCGCCGCCGCGTTCCTCGTCGCGGACATCGACGCCGACTTCGGTGTGATGATCTCCGCGTCCCACAACCCGGCCCCCGACAACGGGATCAAGTTCTTCGCCGCCGGCGGTCGCAAGCTGCCGGACGAGGTCGAGGACCGCATCGAGGCGGCCATGCACGACCACTCGGCGCCCACCCCGACCGGCGGCGACGTCGGACGGATCACCCGGTTCGCCGATGCCGAGGACCGCTACGTGGTGCACCTGCTCGGCACGCTCCCGGCGCGGCTCGACGGCATCCACGTGGTGCTCGACTGCGCCAACGGTGCGGCCTCCGCCGTCTCCCCCGAGGTCTTCGTCAACGCCGGCGCCCGTGTCACCCTGATCGGTGCGGACCCGGACGGCGTGAACATCAACGACGGCGTGGGCTCGACGCACATCGACAACCTCGCGCGCGCGGTGCTCGAGGCCGGAGCCGACGTGGGCATCGCGCACGACGGTGACGCCGACCGCTGCCTCGCGGTGGACGCCGCGGGCAACGCCGTCGACGGTGACCAGATCATGGCGATCCTCGCGCTGTCCCTCAAGGAGCGCGGGCGTCTGGCGAACGACACCCTCGTCGCGACGATCATGTCGAACCTCGGGCTCATCCGGGCGATGGCGGACAACGGCATCGCGGTCGAGCAGACCGCGGTAGGGGACCGCTACGTGCTCGAGCGCATGAACGAGGGTGGGTTCTCCCTCGGCGGCGAGCAGTCCGGCCACGTCATCTTCAACGAGTACGCCACCACGGGCGACGGCATCCTCACCGGGCTGCACCTGGTCGCGGAGATGGCACGTACGGGCAAGTCGCTCGCGCAGCTCGCGGAGTGCATGACCGTCTTCCCGCAGGTGCTGCTCAACGTCCGGGGCGTCGACCGCACCGGGCTCGCCGACCAGGGCGTGCAGGACGCCGTCGCGGCGCACACCGCTGCCCTCGGTGATTCCGGGCGCGTGCTGCTGCGGCCGTCCGGCACCGAGCCCGTCGTGCGGGTCATGGTGGAGGCTGCGTCGCAGGCCGACGCCGAGCGGATCGCGGAGGACCTCGCGGACGTCGTGCGCGCGCGGCTCGCGATCGAGGACGCCGCGTAGGGTACGGACGGCACTTCCGCGTCGAACCACGAAACCGACGTCGAACCAGGCTCAGCAGCTGGTTCGACGTCGGTTTCCTGGTTCGACGCCAGGGAAGCTGCGCCCGCGCCTGCTAGATCTTGCGGAGCAGCACCGAGTTGACCGTGTGGTTCGCACCCTTCTTGAGCACGAGGGTCGCCCGGGAGCGCGTCGGCAGCACGTTCTCGACGAGGTTCGGCTCGTTGATCGCCCGCCACACCTCGGTCGCCGTGCGCACCGCGTCCTCGCGTGAGAGCGAGGCGAAACGGTGGAAGAACGAGTCCGGACTGGAGAACGCTTCCTCCTGCAGGGCGAGGAACCGGTCGACGTACCAGGACTCGATGTCCTTCGTCTTCGCGTCGACGTAGATGGTGAAGTCGAACAGGTCGGACAGCGCGAGCCGCCCGTTCGTCGGCGCCGCGAGCACGTTCAGCCCCTCGACGATGAGGATGTCCGGCTGTCGGACGACCACCTCGGCGTCGGGCACGATGTCGTACACGAGGTGCGAGTAGAACGGCGCCCGGACCTCGGCTGCCCCGCTCTTGACCTGGCTCACGAAGCGGAGCAGCGACCGGCGGTCGTACGACTCCGGGAAGCCCTTCCGGTCCATGATCCCGCGGCGCTCGAGCTCGGCGTTCGGGTACAGGAACCCGTCGGTCGTCACGAGTTCGACCCGTGGCGTGTCCGGCCACCGTTTCGTCAGTTCGCGCAGCAGTCGCGCGACGGTGGACTTGCCGACCGCGACCGAGCCTGCGACGCCGATGACGAACGGCGTCCGGCTCGCGCGCTCCCCGAGGAAGGCGGAGGTCGACGCGTGCAGGTTGCGGGCGCCGGCGGCGTACAGCGTCAGGAGGCGCGACAGCGGCAGGTAGACCTCTTGCACCTCCTGCATGTCCAACCGGTCGCCGAGCCCGCGCAGCTGCACGATCTCGGTCTCGGTGAGGGACAGGTGCTCCCTCGGTGCGAGCTGCGCCCACTCGTCGCGGGGGATCTCCACGAAGGGGGTCGGGTGCGCGACGGCGGTGTCCGTGATCGGCATGGGGACGAGCGTACCGACGGGAGGCCCGGATCACGTGAGCGGGCGCGCTCACCTGATCCGGGCCTCCCGTCCGGTCCGCGGTGCGCGACCGCGCGACGCTGGCCGGCCTGCTCGGGAGGCGATCAGGCGGGCAGGGCCGCCTCGATCGCAGCGATGACCTCGGGGGCGTCCGGCTTCGTGGTCGGGCGGAACCGCGTGACGGTGCCGTCCGGGGCGACGAGGAACTTCTCGAAGTTCCAGCTCACCCGACCGGCCTTGCCCGCGCTGTCCGGGGTCTCCTTGAGCGCCTGGTAGAGCGGGTGGGCGCCCTTGCCGTTGACCTTGACCTTCTCGGACATCGGGAACGTCACGCCCCAGGTCGTCGAGCAGTACTCCTCGATCGCCTCGGAAGAGCCGAGCTCCTGCAGGAACTGGTTGCTCGGGAAGCCGAGGACCGTGAAGCCCCGCGGGCCGTACTCCTTCTGGAGTGCCTCGAGTTGCTCGTACTGCGGCGCCAGCCCGCAGCGCGACGCGACGTTCACCACGAGCACGGCCTTGTCGGAGAACTGCCCGAACGTGGTGTGCTCACCGTGCAGTGTCGTGATCTCGATGTCGTCGAACCGTCCCATGGCCCAAACGTTATCCGCGACCCCGGGGCTTCGCAGGGTGGGGTCCCAGGCAGACCGTAGGATCGATGCCATGTGTGGAATCGTCGGCTACGTCGGCAGCAACAGCAGCCAGGACGTGCTCCTGGGAGGACTCCGTCGGCTCGAGTACCGCGGGTACGACTCGGCGGGCATCGCCGTCGTGGACGCTACATCGGACCTCGCCTCGGCGAAGAAGGCCGGCAAGCTCCAGGCACTCGTCGACGAGCTCGAGTCGCACCCCATCGCCGACGGCGGCACCGGCATCGGCCACACCCGGTGGGCGACGCACGGCGGTCCGACCGACGGCAACGCGCACCCGCACCTCGCTGACGGCGGCAAGCTCGCCCTCATCCACAACGGCATCATCGAGAACTTCGCCGAGCTCCGCGCCGAGCTGCAGGCCGAGGGCGTCGAGTTCACCAGCGAGACGGACTCCGAGGTCGCGGCGCACCTCGTCGCGAAGTCGTTCCGGGCCACCGGTGACCTGACGGACGCCATGCAGCAGGCCGTGCAGCGGCTCGAGGGCGCGTTCACGCTCCTCGTCGTGCACGCCGACCAGCCCGGTGTCGTCGTCGGCGCCCGTCGCAACTCCCCGCTCGTGGTCGGCCTCGGCGAGGGCGAGAACTTCATGGGCTCGGACGTCGCGGCGTTCGTCGCGTACACGCAGCGGGCCCTCGCCATCGGGCAGGACGAGATCGCGACGATCCGCCCCGACGGCGTGGACGTCATCCACTTCGACGGCAGCCCGGCGTCGCCGAGCGAGTTCGAGGTCAACTGGGACGCCTCCGCTGCCGACAAGGGCGGCTGGTCGTCCTTCATGGCGAAGGAGATCAGCGAGGAGCCCGAAGCCGTCGCGAAGACGATCCTCGGTCGCGTGCACGACGGCGCGGTGACCCTGACGGACCTCGACCCGATCGCCGAGCGCCTCGCGACCGTCGAGCGTGTCATCGTCATCGCCTGCGGGACCGCCGCGTACGCCGGCATCCTCGGCAAGTACGCCATCGAGCAGTGGGCCCGCGTCCCCGTCGAGGTCGAGCTCGCGCACGAGTTCCGGTACCGCGACCCCGTGCTCGACGAGCGCACCCTCGTGGTCTCGATCAGCCAGTCGGGCGAGACCATGGACACGCTCATGGCCGTGAAGTACGCCCGCGAGCAGGGCGCGCAGGTCCTCTCGATCTGCAACACCCAGGGCGCGACGATCCCGCGCGAGTCCGACGCCGTCATCTACACGCACGCCGGGCCCGAGGTCGCCGTGGCCTCGACGAAGGCGTTCATCGCGCAGGGCGTCGCGCTGTACCTGCTCGGACTGCACCTCGCGACCCTGCGTGGGACGCTGACGGCCGAACAGATCGCGGAGCAGGTCGCCGAGCTCGAGGGCCTCGCCCCGAAGCTGCAGCAGACCATCGACGACGCATCCGGCATCAAGGACCTCGCCCGTTGGATGGCCGACACCAGGAGCGTCCTGTTCCTGGGCCGTCACGTCGGGTACCCGATCGCGCTCGAGGGTGCGCTGAAGCTCAAGGAGCTCGCGTACATCCACGCCGAGGGCTTCGCCGCCGGTGAGCTCAAGCACGGACCGATCGCGCTGATCGAGCCCGGGCAGATCGTCTTCGTGATCGTGCCGTCGCCGCGCGACAGCCGTTCGCTCCACCCGAAGGTGGTGTCGAACATCCAGGAGATCCGCGCCCGCGGCGCCCGGGTGATCGCCATCGCGGAAGAGGGCGACGCCGCCGTGCTGCCCTTCGCCGACGAGGTCCTGCGGATCCCGCTCGCGACGCCGCTGTTCGAGCCGCTGCTCGCGGTCGCGCCGCTGCACATGTTCGGCATGGAGCTCGCCGCGGCCAAGGGCCTCGACGTCGACCAGCCGCGCAACCTCGCGAAGTCGGTCACCGTCGAGTAGTCGCTCGTGATCATCGGCATCGGGGTGGACGTCGTCGACCTGGAACGGTTCCGGGGTGTGCTCGAGCGCACCCCGGCGCTCCGGACGCGGCTCTTCACCCCGGCCGAGCTCGTCCGCGACGGTGAACCGCGTCCGGCCGCGTCGCTCGCCGCCCGGTTCGCCGCGAAGGAAGCCCTCATCAAGGCCTTCGGGTCGAGTGCGGGGCTCAGCTGGCAGGAGCTCGAGGTCGTCGCGGACGACCAGCGGAACCCGTCGCTGACGCTCCACGAGGGCGCGCGCCGGGTCGCGGAGCAGCGCGGCGTGACGAGCGTGCACCTGTCGCTGTCACACGATGGAGGGATCGCGACGGCGTTCGTGGTCATCGAAGGGAACAACACGTGAGCGCGTTCACCGGCATCACGGTCGATCGGGAGGCGTTGATCGCCAACTACGCGACCGTCGCCGAGCAGGTGGCACCGTCCGGCGTCATCGCGGTCGTCAAGGCCAACGCGTACGGCCACGGCGCGGCCGACGCCGCGAGGGCGTTCGTGGACGCCGGTGCGGAGTGGCTCGGCGTGGCGGACATCGACGAGGGCATCGCCCTGCGCGAGGCCGGCATCGACGAGGGCACCCGCATCCTGGCGTGGTTGCACGCACCCGACGAGGACTTCCGTCGCGCCGCGCAGTACGGCATCACCCCGGCGGTCTCGAGCGTCTCGCAGCTGTCGGCGGCGGCCGACTCCGAGGTGCCCGCCGTGCACGTGTGCGTCGACACCGGGCTGAGCCGCAACGGCGCCGTCGAGTCCGAGTGGCCCGAGCTCTTCGAGACCGCCGGTCGGCTCGCCCGCGGCGGCTCGCGCACCCGGGTCGAGGGGCTCATGTCGCACCTGGCGAACGCCTCACGGGACGACGACCTCGACCAGGACGCCGCGCTCCAGCGGGCGCTCGACGGCCTCGCGGCGAACGGCGTCGTGCCGGACATGGTGCACCTCGCGGCCAGCGCGGCGAGCATCGCCGTGCCGGAGACCCGGCGGGACATCGCGCGTGTCGGCGTCGCGCTGTACGGGCTGAGCCCGTTCGCGGACCGCACCTCGGCCGACCTCGGGCTCCGACCCGCGATGCGAGTGACCGCGGCGGTGCTCCGGACCGTCCCCGTCCACGCCGGCGAGGGCGCCAGCTACGGGTTCACCTGGCGCGCCGAGCAGGACACCCGTCTCGCGGTCATCGGGCTCGGCTACGCCGACGGCTTCGACCGGGCACTCGGCAACCACGTCTCGGTCCGCATCGGCGACCGCCGCTTCCCGGTGGTGGGCCGTGTCGCCATGAACGCCATGCACATCGACATCGGCGACGCCGCGGTGCAGGTCGGCGACGAGGTCGTCCTCTGGGGCGACCCGGCCGACGGCGATCCGGCGGTCGAGGAGTGGGCCGACGCGATCGGCACGATCAACTACGAGGTCGTCGCCCGCATCGGGCGCAGCGTCGAGCGGAGGACCACGTGAGCGCGTCACTGCGACAGGCATCGGTCGACCTGGACGCGTACCGGGCGAACCTCGACCTCGTCCGCGAGTGGATGGAACCGGTCGAGCTCATGGCGATCATGAAGGCCGACGCGTACGGCCACGGGCTCGAACCGATCGCGCTCGCCGCGGTCGACGCCGGGGTGCGGTGGATCGGCGTGCTGACCGTCCCGGCCGCCCTCCGGCTCCGCGCCATCGGCGTCGACGAGGACGTCCGCGTGTTCACGTGGCAGCACGCTGCGGACCTCGACTTCCGCGACGCGATCGACTCCGCGATCGACCTCGGGGTCTCGAACGTGCCCGAGCTGCAGCGGGTCGTCGACGCCGTGGACCACCGTCCAGCGCGCGTGCACCTCGGCTTCGACTCCGGCCTCCACCGCGACGGTGCGACGCCGGAGGACTGGCCGGCCCTCGTCGCCGCCGCGCTCGCCGCCCAGCGCGCCGGTCGGATCGAGGTCGTGGCCGCCTACACGCACCTCGCGGAGTCGTCGGACGACGAGGACACCGCCGCCGTCGCCGCGTTCGACGCCGCCGTCGAGCAGGCCGAGGACGTCGGGCTCGACATCCCCGTGCGGCACGTCGCCGCGTCGCTCGCGGGACTGGAGCGCAAGGAGTTCCGCAAGGACATGGTCCGGATGGGCGCGAACCTGTTCGGCATCCCCGGCGCTGACGGCGTCTCGGCCGCCGACCTCGGGCTCGAGGCCGTGATGACGCTGCGCGCCTCCGTCGCGAAGACGAAGCGGGTGCCCGTCGACACCGGTGTCTCGTACGACTACACCTACCGCACCGCCGCCGAGACGACGCTCGCACTCGTCCCGGTCGGGTACGCGGACGGTGTCCCGCGGCTCGCGCAGGGACGGGTGCAGGTGGCGATCAACGGGAAGCGCTACCCGATCGCGGGTCGGGTAGCGATGGACCAGTTCCTCGTGGACGTCGGCGACGACGAGGTGCGGGTCGGCGACGTCGTGACGCTGTTCGGCACCGGGGAGCACGGCGAGATGACGGTGCTCGAGTGGGGTGCCGCCCTCGACACGATCGGCGAGGAGATCGTCTGCCGCATCGGTGAGCGCGTGCCCCGCGTGTACGAGGGCCACGAGGCCGAGGGGCACGTGGCCGAGTACCTCCGGGGTGAGCGGTGACCGAGCCGCGCGTCCTCGTCGACACCACCGTCGCCACGACGGAGGGGATGGGCGAGCTCGGTGCTCGTCTCGCGGGCGTCCTGCGCGCCGGGGACCTCGTCGTGCTGACCGGTCCCCTCGGAGCGGGCAAGACGACGCTCACCCGCGGCCTCGGGGCAGCGCTCGGAGCCCGCGGGCAGGTGTCCAGCCCGACGTTCGTGCTCGCCCGGACCCACCCGACGACGAGCGGCCCGGACCTCGTGCACGTCGACGCCTACCGCCTGTCCGACCCGGTGGAGCTCGACGACCTCGACCTCGACTGGGACGGCTCCATCGTCGTGGTCGAGTGGGGGCGGGGGTTCGTCGACGGGATCTCCGACGACGTGCTCGACGTCGAGATCGTCCGGGCGACGGGAAGCGCCGGTGACAGCGCAGCCGACGACCTCGACCCGGACGACGTGCCCGACGAGCCCCGGCGGGTCATCGTCACGGGTACCGGCAGCCGCTGGGCCGACGTCCGGCTCTGAGGCCGGTCACCGCAGCGCGGGCTCCTGCTCCGCCACGAGGCCCCTGGCAGGACGCCTACGATGGACGGGTGCTGCTCGCGATCGACACCTCCGCCGGGACGTCCGTCGCCCTCGTCGACCCGGCCACCGGACGCGAGCTCGCGAACCGGAGCACTGACGACTCCCGTCGTCACGCCGAGGTGATCGGCCCGTTCCTCACCGAGGTCCTGACGGAGGCCGGGGTCACACCAGCAGAGGTCACCGGAGTGGTGGCCGGCATGGGCCCGGGGCCGTTCACGGGCCTCCGCGTCGGCATCGCCGCCGCCCGTACCTTCGCCGCCGCACGCGGCGTCGCCTTCCTCCCGCTCGTCAGCCACGACGCCGTCGCGGCCGACCAGCCCCACACCGGCCCGTTCATCGTCATCACGGACGCCCGCCGCCGCGAGGTCTACTGGTCGGCGTACGACGTCGACGGCGTCCGCGTCGCCGGCCCGGGACTCGCCAAGCCGGCGGACCTCGACGAGGTGATCCGCGCCTCCCGTCCGGAAGCGGCCACCTGGGAGCGCGTCACCGCCGTCGAGATCCCGGCCGGGAGGCTCGGCGCGCTCGCCGCGGATCGTCTCGCCTCCGGCGCTCCCCTCGCCGACGACACCCCGCTCTACCTGCGCGATCCCGACGTGACGATGCCGGGAGCCCCGAAGCGGGTCGTCCGGTGACGGGCCTCCCCGACGGGCTGCGGCTCCGACCGGCCCACCCACAGGACCTCGACGACATCATGTGGCTCGAGCACGTGTCGTTCCCCACGGACGCCTGGTCGGCGTCGCAGATGTCCGGCGAGCTGTACTCGCCGCACGGGTACTACGTGGTCGTCGAGACCGTGGCCGAGGGCACGGCGCCGACGGTCGTCGGGTACGCCGGGCTGTCCTCGCTCGCGGGCAACCCGGTCGCCGACGTGCAGACGATCGCCGTCGCCGCCGACCATCGCGGGCGCGGCATCGGCAGGGTGCTCTTCGCGGAGCTGCTCGACGAAGCGCGTCGTCGCGGCGTGCACGAGGTCTTCCTCGAGGTGCGGGCGGACAACCCGGTGGCGCAGGCGATGTACACCGCGTTCGGCTTCGAGCACATCGCCACGCGGCCTCGCTACTACCAGCCGGACGGCGTCGACGCGTGGGTGATGCGCGCGGAGCTGCCCGCCGGAGCCGGCAGCGGTTCCGTCGGGCCGATCGGACAGGAGGCGCTCGATGAGCACCGCTGAACCACTCGTGCTCGGCATCGAGACGAGCTGTGACGAGACCGGCGTGGGCATCGTCCGGGGGAACACCCTGCTCGCGAACGTCATCGCGTCGAGCATGGACGAGCACGCCCGGTACGGCGGCGTCGTGCCCGAGGTCGCCGCACGGGCGCACCTCGAGGCCATGACGCCGACGTTGCACGAAGCGCTCGACCGCGCCGGTGTCACCCTCGACGAGCTCGACGCCGTCGCGGTCACCGCGGGGCCCGGCCTCGCCGGGGCGCTCATGGTCGGGGTCGGCGCGGCGAAGGCCCTGGCGGTCGCGACGGGCAAGCCGCTGTACGGGGTGAACCACCTCGTCGGGCACGTCGGTGCTGACGTCCTGCGGGCGGACGGCTCCGAGATCGAACTGCCGACCGTCGCGCTGCTCGTCTCCGGTGGTCACACGTCGCTGTTGCTCGTGCGGGACCTCGTCGGTGACGTGGAACTCCTCGGCGAGACGATCGACGACGCCGCGGGTGAGGCGTTCGACAAGGTCGCGCGGCTCCTCGGCCTGCCGTACCCGGGCGGCCCGCAGATCGACGAGGCGGCAGCCGAAGGGGACACGACGGCGATCCGGTTCCCCCGCGGCCTGACGCTGCCGAAGGACATGGCGGCGCACCGCTACGACTTCTCGTTCTCCGGCCTGAAGACCGCGGTCGCCCGATGGGTCGAGAAGTGCCGCGACGAGGGCCGCGAGGTACCCGTCGCCGACGTCGCCGCGTCCTTCCGCGAGGCCGTGGTCGACGTGCTCCTCACGAAGGCCCTGAACGCCTGCCGCGACACCGGGGTCGACCGACTCCTGCTCGGCGGCGGTGTCGTGGCGAACGCCCGTCTGCGTGCCGTCGCGACCGAACGGTGCGCGGCCTCCGGCATCGCGCTCAGGATCCCGCCGTTCGACCTCTGCACCGACAACGGCGCGATGATCGCTGCGGTCGCCGCACGGCTCGTCGCCGACGGACACGCGCCGAGCGACCTCGGGATCGCCGCAGACTCGACGCTGCCGGTCACGACCGTCCAGGTCTGACGTCCGACGGCACCGCTCGGCGTCCTGCACGGGCTCGGGCTCCGTGTGGAACGATGGGGGCCGGTACCCGACCAACGGTGCCGGGAGGGGTGGACACGGTGTCCGATCAGAACCAGTGGCCGAGGCCGGGGCAGCCCGACGAGCAGCCGAGCAGCGGGTACCCCGGCGCCGCGCAGCCCGACGGCACCCGTGCGTCCGAGCCGGCGTCGACCCCGGCGCCCGGTGAGGCACCGAGCGCCCCGCAACCCCCGAGCGCGCCGCAGCCGCCCGAGAACCCGTACGGCCAGAACCCGTACGGCTCGCAGCAGACCGGCTCGCAGCAGACCGGCTCGCAGCAGAACCCCTACGCCGCGCCGAGCAACCCGTACGCTGCGCCGAACCAGCAGCAGTACGGGCAGCAGCAGTACGGACAGCCGCAGTACAGGCAGTCGCAGTACGGGCAGCAGCAGTACGGGCAGTCGCAGTACGGGCAGCCGCAGTACGGCGGCCAGCAGCCGTACGGCGGTCCGTACGCCGCGGCGGGCTACCAGCCGTACGCGCAGCGCCCGAAGACGAACACCCTCGCGATCCTCTCGATCGTGTTCGCGTTCGGCGGCATCCTGATCTGGCCGATCGTCATCCTCACGAGCCCGGCGGGCGCGATCATGGGCCACGTCGCCCTCGGCAAGATCAGGGAGACCGGGGAGGGCGGCCGCGGACTCGCGCTCGCCGGCATCATCGGCGGCTGGGCGCTGACCGGTCTGTACGTCCTGGGCGCGCTCGCGTTCTTCGCGCTCATCGGTGTCGCGAACTCCCACGGGACCAGCGTGTACGGCGACCCCGGGACCTCGGGGGCCTTCATCGGCTAGCCCGTCTCCGAACGGACTGCGCGACGGCGGGTTCCCGGTCGGGTCCCCGCCGTCGTCGTGATCAGCTCGCCACGTCCGAGAGCCGCTCGCACAGGATCGCGGTGTGCCGTCCATCCACGCGGGTGAGCACGAGCGTGACCGCACGCCGCCCCCGGAGCCGCAGCCGCTTCCGGAACTGCGCCGGGTCGACGTCGACCCCGCGCTTCTTGATCTCCACGGTGCCGACGTCGTCCGCGGCCAGTCGTGCCGCGAGCTGCTTCACGTCGAGGGGCATCGTGTCGACGACCCGGAACCCCTGGGCGAACGGCGTCGAGACGGCGCGGTCCGACGTGACGTAGGCGATGCCGTCCGAGAGCATGCGACCGTCGATCGACCGCGCGAGGTCCCCGATGAGGCGTGCGCGGATCACGGCGCCGTCGGGCTCGTAGAGGTACGTCCCCAGTGCACCGACGGGCACGTCGGGTGCATCGGCCGCCGCGGTCAGTTCGGCCACTCCGTGCGCCCCGATCACGGTGGCAGCGCGCCGGACCCCGTCGCGGGCGAGCGGGCCGAACCAGAGGGCGAGCTCGACGACCTCGCGGTCGACGGACACCCACTGCGCCTCGGCCGTGTCGGGGACGAGGTCGCGGTCGATGCCCGGGCCGAGCTTCACGCCGGTGGGGGGCGTCGTCGCGGCGGCGAACACGGTGTCGAGCGACGGCGACCAGTCGTCCGGGTCGGCCAGGCGTCGGGTGTTCCCGTGTCCGGCGGTGCGACGCGCGGGGTCCATCCACACGCCGTCGACGCGCGAGAGGTCGAACGCTGCGGCGTCGCCGAGTTCCACGCGGGCATCGGGCCACGGCGCGAGGTTGTGCGTCGCGACCGCCGCGGTGACCTCGTCGCGGTCCACCGCGGTGACGTCGAGGTCGAGCGCTGCCATCGCCATCGCGTCACCGCCGATCCCGCACCCGAGGTCGGCCACCCGTGTCAGCCCGGCGGCGGCGAACCGGCCGGCGTGCTGCGCGGCGACCTGCAGCCGGGTCGCCTGCTCGAGCCCGGCCTCGGTGAACAGCATGCGCGCGGCGAACGGGCCGAACTTCGCGGCCGCCCTCTGCCGGAGCTTCGCCTGGGTCAGGACGGCGGCGACGAGCCCGGGGTCGTGCCCCTCGCCACGGAGGCGCGAGACGACCCGGACGATCTCGCCACCGTCGGAGACGCTCGGAGTACGGTCGAGCAGGGCCATCCCCTCGGGGGTGAGCAGCTGGGCGAGTTCGGCGGCGTCCACCCGACGATCCTCCCAGGTCGCCGGCGAGCCCGACACGTGCTGGCACTCGGATTGACCGAGTGCCAGACTGTCCCTAGAGTTGGCGTTGGCACTCTCCTGTGCGTAGTGCCAACCGGTTCCCATCTGTACCGAGTCAGTACCGAGAAAGAAGAGGTCACCGTGGCCGTCAGCATCAAGCCGCTCGAGGATCGCATCGTCATCCGCCAGGTCGAGGCGGAGCAGACCACCGCTTCCGGTCTGGTCATCCCGGACACCGCCAAGGAGAAGCCCCAGGAGGGCGAGGTCGTGGCCGTGGGTCCGGGCCGCGTCGACGACAACGGCAACCGCATCCCGCTGGACATCGCCGTCGGCGACAAGGTCATCTACTCCAAGTACGGCGGCACCGAGGTCAAGTACTCGGGCGAGGACCTGCTGGTCCTCTCGGCCCGCGACGTCCTCGCGGTCGTCGTGCGCTGATCCAGCCCACACTGCGAACGCCCCGTCGGCCACCTGGTCGGCGGGGCGTTTGTCCGTCCGCGCTCGGTCCGGCGGTGCGCTCCGCGCCTTCCGTCCGGGAGGCACGGTGCCGGTCCGCAGCGTCGGCGTGGCTTCCTAGGATGGTTCCGTGAGTGAACCGACGACCACGCGACCCGTCCGCAGCGAGGCATCCGTCGGGGTCCTCCAGGCGATCGTGGCCTACGGGCTGTGGGGACTCATGCCGCTGCTCTTCGCGGCGATGTCCCCGGCCGGAGCGTTCGAGATCGTCGCCTGGCGGATCGTCTTCGGGCTGGTGTTCTGCGCGGTCGCCATCGCCGTCACCCGCTCGTGGCTGCGCACCCGTTCCCTGGTCGCCCAGCGCCGGGTGATGCTCGTGATGGGGCTCGCGGCGGTGCTCATCCTGGTGAACTGGACGGTGTACGTCGCGGCGACGACCACCGGGCACACGGTCGAGGCGGCCCTCGGCTACTTCATCAACCCGCTCGTCACGATCGCGCTCGGCGTCGTCGTGCTCCGTGAGCGGCTTCGTCCGGCGCAGTGGGCCGCGGTCGGCATCAGTGTCGTCGCGGTGGTCGTGATCGCGGTCGGGTACGGGCAGATGCCGTGGATCTCCCTCGCGCTGGCGTTCTCGTTCGGACTGTACGGGCTCGTGAAGAAGCGGGTCGGCGGGACGGTCGACGCACTGAGTGGTCTGACGATCGAGACCGTGTGGCTGCTGCCGATCGCGGTCGTCGCGCTCGTGGTGATGGGGGTGACGGGCCTCGGCGGCGGCGTGACGTTCACGAGCGAAGGGTGGGCGCACGTCCTCGTCACGGTGCTGACCGGACCGGCGACCGCGGTGCCGCTGCTGCTCTTCGCGTCGTCGGCGCGGCGGGTGAGCCTGTCGACGCTCGGGTTGACGCAGTACCTCGCGCCGGTGGTGCAGCTGCTCGTCGGTGTGGTCGTGCAGCACGAGCCGATGCCGCCCGAACGGTGGATCGGCTTCGCGATCGTGTGGCTGGCGCTCGTCGTGCTCACGGTGGACAGCTTCGCTGCGGCACGGTCCTCGCGGCGTCGTGCCCGGGCAGCACCGGTTGCTGACCCGGCCTGACCTGTCGGCCGTGCGCCGTGCCTCCAGGCCGTCCCGCGGTGGGCCGGAGGTCCTGGCCTGGCGCGCGCAGCGGGCCGAGTCTCGGCCCCGCGGACAGTTTCCCGCCCTCGCGGCCGCGAAACCGTCCGCGGAGGCGAGTCTCGGGGTCGGCGACCGACCGTGCGCCGAGGAGCCACGAGACATGACGCCGGCCCCGAGTCTCGGCTGCGTGCAGCCGAGACTCGGGGCCGGTCGTCGTGAGCCGGACCTACTTCGAGACCGAGCCCTGGATGGCGCTCTGGTACACAGGCTTGTTGTCCGCGTCGAACTTGTAGATGCCGATGTAGGCGCTCGACGGGTCGTTGTTCTCGTCGAACGGCCCGATGCCGGAGGGACCGGTGTAGTGAATGTCCTTGCCGTCACCGAGGAGCGTCGAGCACTCCTTGAACGTCGAGCACTCGGTGCCGCCGTCCGCGCCGGAGACCGCAGCCATGTTGGCCTGGATCGTGCCGGAATCGGTGCCCTTGCCCTTCACCGCGGCGAGGGCGGCGAGCATCGTGGCGTCGTAGGACTCGGCCGCGTACGAGTAGTCGGCGAGCTCCTTGCCCGAGGACTGCTTGTAGAACGCGGCGAGCTTCTTCTTCAGGTCGTCCTTCGGCGAGGCGCCGGGGATGGTGCCCTGCGCGCCCTCGAGGGTGCCCTTGTCGAAGTCCTTCGAGTAGTCAGCGGTGTTGCCGTCGGACATGTAGATGCTCGACATCTTCGCGTTCTGCGCCTTGAGCTCCGGGATGATCGACTTCGTCTCGTCGAAGGCCAGGACGACGATCGCGTCCGGCTTCGAGTCGAGCGCTGCGGTCACCTCGGACGAGAACGTGGTCTGTCCGGGCGGGAACTCCTGACCCTTGCCCTTGCCGCCGTAGACGACCTGGCCACCGGACGCCTCGACCGCGGCCTGGACCGAGTTGCGCAAGCCCGTGCCGTAGGTGTCGTTGAAGACGAGGAACGCGACCTTGGCGTTGCCGTCACCCGTGATGAGCTGGCCGAGCGCCGAACCCTGCACCGAGTCCGGCGGTGCCGTCCGGAAGTAGTACGACGAGTAGCCGGAGAGGTCGGTCGCAGTGTTCGCGGGGGAGATCTCCACGATGCAGTTGCTCGTGAGCTGGTCGATCACGTTGAGCGTGACGGACGAGGACTCGGCGCCGATCGCGACCGGGACCTTCGCGTTGACCAGCTTGTTCGCAGCGGCGCTCGACACGGTCATGTCGTTGCTGTCGCCGGAGTCCGTCGCCGGGCTGATCGAGACGTCCTTGCCCAGCACGCCGCCGGCGGCGTTGATGTCCTCGACCGCGAGACCCACACCGGACTCGGCGGGCGGGTTGAGGTACGCGAGCGAACCGGTGAGCGGCAGGATCGTGCCGATCTTCAGCGCGTCGGTGCTGCGGGAGTCCGGAGCCTTGCAGCTCGCGGCCGGGTCCTTCTTCGCGCCGCCGGAGGCGGACTCCGAAGGCGAGCTGCCGCCCGAGGTGGTGGAACACGCGGCGAGCAGGAGTGCTGCAACTCCCGCCACTGCCAGTGCCGAGGTGGCACGGGTGGTTCTGATCATCCGTGGAGCCCTTTCTCTGCGCGGGGGACCGGACCGCATCGGGTCGAGCGCGGTGTCCTCCGCGTGGGATGTCGAGAAAGCTAGAGCGGATCTGTTTCGCCCGTGTGACGATCATCCACCCCTGGATGTTTCGTTACAGAGCCGTGATGCAAGCTGAGCAGCCGCACAACCGCCCTGTCCCCCGGACGCGCGAGCGCCCCGCTCCTCGTGGAGGAACGGGGCGCTCGGAGGGTCGGGTCAGCGGCTGTAGTTCGGCGCCTCGACGACCATCTGCACGTCGTGCGGGTGCGACTCCTTGAGCCCGGCCGGGGTGATCCGGACGAACTTCCCGCGGGCCTTGAGCTCGGGGACGGTCCGGCCGCCGACGTAGAACATCGACTGCCGCAGGCCGCCGACGAGCTGGTAGACGGCGTTCGCGACCGAGCCGCGGTACGGCACCTGGCCCTCGATGCCCTCCGGGATGAGCTTGTCGTCCGAGGGCACGTCCGCCTGGAAGTAGCGGTCCTTCGAGTACGAGGTCTTCTTGCCGCGGGTCTGCAGCGCGCCGAGGGAGCCCATCCCGCGGTACGCCTTGAACTGCTTGCCGTTGACGAAGACGAGGTCACCGGGGGACTCGTCGGTGCCCGCGAGGAGCGAGCCGAGCATCACCGTGTCGGCGCCGGCGACGAGGGCCTTCGCGATGTCGCCCGAGTACTGCAGGCCGCCGTCGGCGATGACCGGGACGCCGGCCTCACGCGCGGCGAGGGAGGCCTCGTACACGGCGGTGACCTGGGGGACGCCGACGCCCGCGACCACGCGTGTGGTGCAGATCGACCCCGGGCCGACACCGACCTTGACGGCGTCGACACCGGCGTCGATGAGGGCCTGTGCGCCGGAACGCGTCGCGACGTTGCCGCCGATCACGTCGACGCCGGCGAACGCGGGGTCGGCCTTGATGCGACGGACCATGTCGAGGACGCCCTCGCTCTCGCCGTTGGCGGTGTCGACGACGAGCACGTCCACGCCGGCCTCGAGCAGGGCGGTCGCGCGCTGCCAGGCGTCGCCGAAGAAGCCGATCGCCGCGCCGACGCGGAGGCGCCCCGCGTCGTCCTTCGTGGCGTCCGGGTACTTCTCGCTCTTGTCGAAGTCCTTCACCGTGATGAGGCCCTTGAGACGGCCGGACTCGTCCACGAGGGGGAGCTTCTCGATCTTGTGCTCGGCGAAGATCGCGACGGCGTCGTCCGGGTCGATCCCGACCGGGGCCGTGATGAGCGGCGCCTTCGTCATGACGTCGCGCACGAGCGTGGTCTGGTGCTCGAACGGGGCGACGAAGCGCATGTCGCGGTTCGTGATGATGCCGACGAGCTTGCCGTCACCCTCGACGACCGGCAGGCCGGAGACCCGGAACTGTCCGCAGATCGCGTCGACCTCGGCCACGGTGGCGTCCGGGGTGGTCGTCACCGGGTTCGTGATCATGCCCGACTCGGAGCGCTTCACCTTGTCGACCGCGGCGGCCTGGTCCGCGATGGACATGTTGCGGTGCAGGATGCCGATGCCGCCCTGGCGCGCCATCGCGATCGCCATGCGGGCCTCGGTGACGGTGTCCATCGCGGCGGAGAGCAGCGGGACGTGCACCTGGATGCGCTTGGTGAGCCGGGACGTCGTGGACGCCTCGCTCGGGATGACGTCGGTGTGCCCGGGCAGGAGCATGACGTCGTCGTACGTGAGTCCGATGAATCCGAACGGATCCGGCTGGTCCATGAGTCCCCTCCGTGGGCTGGGTGTCGTGTGGGCGGCACGTGCCGTGGGGCGGCACCTGAAGTGGTCGAGACACCGGGAACGCTGCGACGGGTTCCGGATGAGCAATGGTAACGCGCGCGGGTGGGCGCGCATTCCGGACCGGGAAGCACCGCCGAACCTGTGCAGGATCACGGTCAGGGCACGATTTCTCCAGGGAACGTGGTGGAAACACGGGGGACACAAAAACTCCCTAGGGTCCTCGACTATCCGAACGAGAGGCTCATCCGTGGGTTCCATCACTCCGCCGGGGCCGGCGCTCCTACGCCGGTTCCGCCGAGGGGCACCAGGCCGCAGCCGCCTGCTCCTCGCCGCAGTACTCTTCCTCGCTTTCCTCGCCACCTTCGCGGTCGACTGGGCAGTGTCGCCCGCGGCCCACGCGGCGACGAGCAGTCCCTCCGCCAGCGCCAGCACCTCGGCGCCGACCGGCCCGTGCGTGGTCAGCCCGACGAACGGGTGCATCCGCGGCACGATCCTCGACTCCGAGCGGGACCCCGCCTCGGGCGTCGCCGTCGACGTCGCCGGAGCGGGCGGGTTCGCCCAGACCGCGACGACCGACGACTCCGGTCGCTGGTCCGTGACGATCACGACGCCGGGGCAGTACACCGTCAGCGTCGACCAGGACTCCCTGCCGAAGGGCCAGTACCTGACGAACGCCGCGGACGCCGAGCGGAAGGTGACCGCGACGCTGAACGCCAACGTCGGACAGATCTTCCAGCTCTCCGACCAGCAGGGCGCCACCACGCAGGCGGACACGAGCAGCTTCAGCTTCACGCGTGCCTGGCAGCAGTTCGCCTCCGGCATCCGGCTCGGACTCCTCATCGCACTCGCCTCGATCGGCCTCTCGCTGATCTACGGCACGACCGGGCTCTCGAGCTTCTCGCACGGCGAGCAGGTCACCCTCGGCGGCCTCCTCGCATACGTGTTCGCGAACCAGCTCGGATGGAACATCTGGGTCACGGGCATCGTCGTCACCCTGCTGTGCGCCGCGACCGGGTACCTGCAGGACGCCGGGATCTGGCGGCCACTCCGCCGGAAGCGGATCAGCCTGACGCAGCTCATGATCGTGACGATCGGCCTGTCGATCGCTGCGCAGTACGCCTTCCAGTACTTCTTCGGCGCCTCGACCGTCCGCATCCAGCAGGGCAACCCGGAGACGGTGTCGTTCGCGGGCATCACGCTGACGGTGCAGTCCTACGTCGCGATGGCGATCGCGCTGGTCGTGCTCGTCGCCACCGGGCTCTTCCTCGCGAAGACCCGCTTCGGTCGGGCGACCCGTGCGGTCTCGGACAACCCGGCGCTCGCCGCGGCGTCCGGCATCGACGTCGACCGGGTGATCCGGTTCGTGTGGACGCTGGCCGCCGGCCTCGCCGGACTGTCCGGCGTGATGCTCGGCCTCGTGCTGAACGGCGTGAACTGGCAGACCGGCCTCCAACTGCTCCTGCTCATGTTCGCGTCGGTGACCCTCGGTGGTCTGGGCACCGCGTACGGGGCGCTCGCCGGCTCGATGATCATCGGCATCGTCGTGGAGCTCACGAACCTCGTGCTGCCGGGTGACTTCAAGTACGCGACGGCCCTCGTGATCCTCATCCTCATCCTGCTGTTCCGGCCGCAGGGCATCTTCGGTCGCGCCGAGCGGATCGGCTAAGGGAGCGCGTCATGGACTACTTCGTCAACCTGCTCAGCAGCCTCAGCCAGGAGGCCCTGGCACCCACCACGGCCGCGTTCGCCCTCGCCGCGATCGGCCTGAACGTGCACTTCGGCCTCACCGGACTCGTCAACATGGGCCAGGCGGCGTTCCTGCTGCTCGGCGCCTACGGCTTCGCGATCTCGATCACGAACGGTCTGCCCTTCGTGGTGGCGGTGCTCATCGCCCTCGCCATCGCCATCGTCTTCGCGATCATCCTCGGCATCCCGACCCTGCGGCTCCGCGGTGACTACCTGGCGATCGTGACGATCTCCGGCGCCGAGATCATCCGCATGGTCGGCCGGTCGAGCCTGCTCACGGACACCACCGGCGGCTCGAACGGCATCGCCGGATCGACCTACCGCGACCCGTTCAACGCGATCAGCCCGCTGCCGGACGGCACCACGACCATCCTGTGGTTCACGTACTCGAACAACGGCGTCAACGGCTGGTGGATCCGACTCGCGGCGTGGGGACTCGTCGCCCTCTTCACCCTCGTGCTCTTCCTCCTCATGCGCAGCCCGTGGGGCCGCGTCGTGAAGGCGATCCGCGAGGACGAGGACGCCGTCCGCTCCCTCGGCAAGAACGTCTACTCGTACAAGATGCAGGCGCTCGTCTTCGGTGGCGCACTCGGAGCCCTGGCCGGCGTCATCTACGTCCTGCCGAGTTCCGTGCAACCGGACGCCATGGGCCGCTCGATGACGTTCTTCATCTGGACGGCGCTCATCCTCGGCGGTGCGGCGACGGTGTTCGGGCCGGTGCTCGGCGCGGTGCTGTTCTTCGTCGTCCGGCTCTTCATCCGCACGGTCGCGAGCGACTTCATCCCCGACTCGATCATGAACCAGCAGCAGGCGGAGCAGTTCTCCTACGTGCTCGTCGGCGTCGCGCTCATGCTCCTCATCGTGTTCCGTCCACAGGGACTCCTCGGCAACAAGAAGGAGCTGACGTTCAGTGTCTGAGTACAGCCACCCCAAGGCCGACCCGATCCTGACGGTCGACACCGTCACCCGGCGCTTCGGCGGCATGACCGCGGTCGACGTCGACCACCTCGAGGTCCAGCGGGGCTCGATCACCGCCCTCATCGGCCCGAACGGCGCGGGCAAGACGACCTTCTTCAACCTGCTCACCGGGTTCGACAAGCCGAGCCCCGGCGCGACGACCCGCTTCAACGGCGACACGCTGCAGAAGACGAGCGCGACGCACATCGCGAACAAGGGCATGGTCCGCACGTTCCAGCTCACCAAGGCGCTCTCGCGGCTCACAGTGATGCAGAACATGCTGCTCGGAGCACGCGACCAGCCGGGCGAGAACTTCTTCGCCGCACTCGTCCCCGCTCTCTGGCGACCCCGTGAGCGGGCGATCACCGCGAAGGCCGAGGAGATCCTCGCCCGCTTCAAGCTCGACACGAAGGCCGACGACTACGCCGGCTCGCTGTCCGGCGGTCAGCGGAAGCTCCTCGAGATGGCCCGCGCGCTCATGTCCGACCCGACGATGATCATGCTCGACGAGCCGATGGCCGGCGTGAACCCCGCGCTGACCCAGTCGCTCCTCGGGCACATCCAGTCCCTCCGCGACGACGGCATGACCGTGCTGTTCGTCGAGCACGACATGCACATGGTCCGGCACATCTCGGACTGGGTGGTCGTGATGGCCGAGGGCAAGGTCGTGGCCGAGGGGCCGGCCGACACCGTGATGGACGACCAGGCCGTCATCGACGCGTACCTCGGTGCCCACCACGACACCGACCTGGGCGACGACTCGCTCCTCACCGAGGAGACCTACGAGGAGCTCGCCGAGGAAGTCAAGGAAGAAGACGAGCAGGAGGCGACCCGATGACCGACGCACCGAACGCTGCCGACGCGAGCCGCGCCTCCAGTCCGACGTCGGCGGCTGCCGAGACCGGCGCGACCGCAGCGCCGACCGCCACCGCCACCCTGGACCGCGAGCCGGTCCTGAGCGCGAAGAACCTCGTCGCCGGCTACCTGCCCGGGGTCAACATCCTCAACGGGTGCGACCTCGACTGCTACCCCGGCGAGCTCATCGGCATCATCGGCCCGAACGGTGCCGGCAAGTCGACGCTCCTCAAGGCGCTCTTCGGTCTCGTGTCCATCCGCGAGGGGTCGGTGAGCCTGCAGGGTGAGGACATCACGAACCTCAAGGCGAACAAGCTCGTCCAGGCGGGTGTCGGCTTCGTCCCGCAGACGAACAACGTCTTCCCGTCGCTCTCCATCGAGGAGAACCTGCAGATGGGGCTGTACCTCCGTCCCCGGAAGTTCGCCGAGCGCCTGGAGGTCATCTACGACCTCTTCCCGGTGCTCGCGCAGCGCCGCAACCAGCGGGCCGGATCGCTCTCCGGCGGTGAGCGGCAGTCGGTCGCGATGGCCAGGGCGCTCATGATGGACCCCAAGGTGCTGCTCCTCGACGAGCCGAGCGCAGGCCTGTCGCCGGTGCGGCAGGACGAGACGTTCATCCGCACGCGCCGGATCAACAAGGCCGGTGTGTCGATCATCATGGTGGAGCAGAACGCGCGACGCTGTCTGCAGATCTGCGATCGTGGGTACGTGCTCGACCAGGGGAGGAACGCGTACTCGGGCACCGGGCGCGAGCTCGCCGACGACCCGAAGGTCATCGAGCTGTACCTGGGGACGCTCGCCAAGGACGTCGACTCGGCGCGGTAGCGCCGGTCGGCCGCGGGTCCCGCTGTGGGGGTGGGATCCGCACCGGGTGGGGCCGTGCGTGGACGCTCCGCGCCGCACGGCCCCATTCCCGTGTGCGCCCGGTCCCGGTGTCCCGGGTGCGGCTCCCGGTGGTCCCGGCGGGTCGGCCGCCGGGTCGCGCCGTGCACCGGCCTGGAGGCACGGGTCTGCCCCGACGGTCGGCTACCGTTGCGCAGGTGCGCACCCCCGGTCCCCGTCCGCGCGGCTCCCGCCCGCTCGGGCCCCTCGCGCTCGACGCCGTCGTCTGGCTGCTCTTCGTGGCGCTGTTCGTCGGGGCCGCACTGCTCGTGAAGGTCGCCGCGGTGCTCCTCGTCGTCCTCGTGGTGCTCGCGGTGCTGCTCGGCCTCACCCTCCGGGTCCTGCGGAAGCGTCGGTCGCGCGGCTGATCGCACTTCATCCTCCGGGACGACCGCGCTCACCCGCCGCCCCGATCCGCCACGTGCACCCTGCCGCCACCCTGAGGGTGTGACCACGCTCATCAACGATCCGCGCGTCCTCGCGGTCCCCGTCCGCCCGACGCACGAGCCGCTCGTTCGCCTGGCCGACCTCGGTGTCCGCAGCGCGTCGTCCGGTCCCGGTGGGCTCGTCCGGCCCGGCGTGGCCGACCGGCTCGTGCGTGCCGACCGATCGCTCCCCGCCGGCGTGCACCTGCTCGTGGTAGAGGGGTACCGCACGCTCGAGGCCCAGTGCGCGATCATCGCCGACTACCGGGCGACCCTGGCCGCCCTGCACCCCGACGCCACCGCCGGCGACCTCGACGACCTCGTCTCCCGCTTCGTCGCACCCGCGCAGGCCGCGCCGCACGTCGCCGGGGCCGCGGTCGACTGCACCCTCGTGGACGACGACGGCGTCGAGCTCTGGCTGGGGACGGCGATCGACGACACCCCGGAGCAGAGCGGCGGCCGGTGCTTCACCGGCTCCCCGGACATCGACGACGAGGCCCGGGCGAACCGAGCGGTGATGGCCTCGGCCCTCGAACCGGTCGGCATGGTGAACTACGAGACCGAGTGGTGGCACTGGAGCCACGGCGACCGGTACTGGGCGCACCGGACGGGTGCCGCCGCCGCCCGGTACGAGGCGGTCCCCGCTGCCGCGTCGGGAGCGGCGGCGTGACCGTCCGGGGTCGCGGTGCGGCCGTCGGCGCGGTGCTGGCGCCGGCGGCTGGGCCCGAGCGGGTGGCGACGTCGGCAGCCGGGCCCGCTCCGGTGACGACCCCCCGGACGGTCGGTCCGCTCCGCACGGTGCACCCCGCCGCGATCGCCGCGAACGTCCGCCGGGTCACCGCCCGCGGGCACGACCTCGTCGCCGTGGTGAAGGCCGACGGGTACGGACACGGCGCCGCGGTCGTCGGTCGCACGGCGCTCGCCGCGGGTGCCGTCGCGCTCGGCACCGCCACCCTGGCCGAGGCGCTCACGCTCCGGGCCGCCGGCATCGACGCCCGCGTGCTCTGCTGGCTGCACCTCCCCGGAGCCGACTTCGCCGCCGCCGCGCGGGACCGGATCGAGGTCGCGGTCGGGGACGAGGACACGCTGGCCGCCGTCTCGGCCGCCGGGCGGCGCACCCGCACCGCCGTCGTCGTGCACCTCCACATCGACACCGGCATGGCGCGCGAAGGTGCCGAGCCGCACCGCTGGCAAGGACTCCTCGACGCCGCGGCCGCCGCCGAACGCGCCGGGGAGGTCGTCGTCCGAGCGGTGATGGGTCACGTCCCGAACGCCGACCGCCCCTCCGCGGCGCGTGCAGCGACCCTGCTGCGGCTCGCCGGACTCGCCGCAGACCTCACGCTCGGACACCCGGTCGACCTGCACCTCGGCGGCACCCCGGCGGCGTTCGCCGGAGCCGACCTGACCGGCATCGCCGTGCGGGTCGGCGCTGCACTCGTCGGCATCGGGCCCTCCGACGCCGACCTCGTGCCGGCGATGACGGTCACCGCCCCGGTCGTCGCGGTGCGCTCGGTCCGTGCCGGCACCCCGGTCGGGTACGACGGGACGTGGACCACGCCGCGGGACGCCGCGCTCGCCGTGCTGCCGGTCGGGTACGCCGACGGGGTCCCCCGTGCCGCGTCGGGGTCGGCGCGGGTGCGCCTCCGCGAGGGCCTCGTGCCGGTGGTCGGGCGGATCAACATGGACCAGGTCGTGCTCGACGTGACCGGGGTGCCCGGGCCGCCGGTGGTGCCGGGCGAGGTCGCCACGCTGATCGGTCCCGCCGACGCCGCCGGAAGTGCCGGGCAGCCCGGCGCCGGGGCTGCCGTGGCCGTGCCCGCCGTCACGGCCGTGCCCGCCAGCGCGGGCGCGCCCACGGCCGCGGACTGGGCCGCCTGGGCCGGTACCAACGCCCACGAGATCGTCACCGGACTCGGCGGCCGCATCGCGCGCACCGTCGACACCACGAACAGCAGGAGCACCGCATGAGCACCACCGAGCCCGTCCGAGTCGTCGTCATCGGCGGGGGCGCCAACAGCGAGCACGAGGTGGGGCTCGCGAGTGCCGCCTCGGTCGCGGCCGCCCTCGACCCGAGCCGGTACGAGGTCGTCCGCCTGACGATCGACCGTGACGGCCGGTGGCGCTCGGCCGACCTGCCGTGCTCGTACCCCGAGGCCGCCGCCGTGCTCGCCTCCGCCGACGTCGTCTTCCCCGCGGTCCACGGACCGGACGGCGAGGACGGGTCGCTCGCCGCCCTCGCCCGCCTCGCCGGGGTCCCGGTCGTCGGGTCGCCCGTCGGTGCCGGGGCGATCGCGATGGACAAGTGGGTGACGAAGCTCGTCGCCCAGGCCTCCGGCGTCGCCGTCGCACCGGGTGCGATGCTGACGCGCGACGAAGGTCGGGACGCGGACGCTTCGTCACTCGAGGCGTCGGTCGGTCCGATGCCCTGGATCGTCAAGCCCGTGGCGGGCGGATCGAGCTTCGGCGTGAGCCGGGTCGACGCCCCCGAGCAGCTCGACGCGGCGCTCGCCGAGGCCTTCGCCCACGACGACCGCGTGCTCGTCGAGCGGATGGTCTCCGGCCGGGAGGTCGACGTCGCCGTGCTCGAACGGCCGGACGGCGAGGTCGTGGTGGGGCCGCCGCTCGAGGTGCTGAACGACGCAGACGGCTTCTTCGACGCGGACACCAAGTACGACGGCTCCGCACGGTTCGTGCTCCCAGCCCGGCTCGATGCCGCGGTTGCCGCTCGGATCGAGGTCGTCGCCCGCGCCCTGTTCACCCGTCTCGGCTGCGCCGGCCTCGCGCGGGTGGACTGCTTCGTCACCCCCGAGGGTCAGGTCGTGCTCAACGAGGTGAACACGATGCCCGGCCTGACCGCGCAGTCCCAGCTGCCGAAGATGTTCGCGTCGGTCGGCATCGACTACCCCGACCTGCTGTCCGGCCTGGTCGAGACCGCACTCCGGACGACGACCCGCACGACGGCCCGCACGGGCGGTCCGGCACCGTCCACCCGGTCCGGGACCCCCGCGGAGGCCGCCCGCTAGGCTGTGTGCGTGAGTGAAGTCGAGATCGGTGCAGGCAAGCGCGGACGGCGGGCGTACGCGTTCGACGACATCGCGGTGGTCCCCTCGCGACGCACGCGTGACCCGCGCGACGTCAACGTCCAGTGGACGATCGACGCGTTCACCTTCGAGTCGCCGATCCTCTCCGCCCCGATGGACTCCGTCGCCTCCCCGGCCACGGTCATCCAGATGGGCAAGCTCGGCATCCTCGGAGTGCTCGACCTCGAGGGCCTGTGGACCCGCTACGAGGACCCGGCGCCGTACTACGAGGAGATCAAGGCCCTCGCCGACGGCAACGTCACCAAGCGCATGCAGGAGATCTACTCGGAGCCGATCAAGGCCGAGCTGATCACCGCGCGCCTGGCCGAGATCCGCGCCGCGGGCGTCCCCGTCGCCGGCTCGCTCAGCCCCCAGCGCACGCAGGAGTTCTCGCAGACCGTCGTCGACGCCGGTGTGGACCTGTTCGTCATCCGCGGCACGACCGTCTCGGCCGAGCACGTCTCGCAGGACGAGGAACCGCTCAACCTCAAGAAGTTCATCTACGAGCTCGACGTCCCCGTGATCGTCGGCGGCGCCTCGACGTACACGTCGGCACTCCACCTCATGCGCACCGGTGCGGCCGGTGTCCTCGTCGGCTTCGGTGGCGGCGCCGCGTCGACCACCCGGGCCGCGCTCGGCATCCACGCGCCGATGGCGACCGCGGTGGCGGACGTCGCCGGTGCACGCCGCGACTACATGGACGAGTCCGGCGGCCGGTACGTGCACGTCATCGCCGACGGCGGCCTCGACACCGCGGGCGACGTCGTCAAGGCCATCGCCACGGGCGCCGACGCCGTCATGCTCGGCACTGCCCTGGCCCGCGCGACCGAGGCCCCCGGTGGTGGCTTCCACTGGGGTGCCGAGGCGCACCACCCCGAGCTGCCCCGCGGGCGCCGGGTCGAGGTCGGCACGATCGCCCCGCTCGAGAACGTCCTGCACGGTCCGACGCCCACGTGGGACGGCCGCGCGAACATCGTCGGCGCCCTGCGGCGGTCGATGGCGACGACCGGATACTCCGACGTCAAGGAGTTCCAGCGAGTAGAAGTGGTCGTGGCGCCGTACCACCAGCAGTGACGCTCCGGCGCCGACCGTGAACCGGAGGCGACCATGGCGAAGGCAACGACCACCAGCACCACGACCGACGGGCTGCCCGGCGGTGTCGGGTTCGACCCGACCGTGAAGCTCGGCCCCGACGAACGCGCGGCGGCGATCGCGGCGCTCAAGGAGCACGAGGTCGACGTCCTCGTCGTCGGCGGCGGCATCGTCGGTGCCGGCAGTGCGCTCGACGCCGCCACCCGCGGTCTGAGCGTCGGCATCGTCGAGGCACGCGACTGGGGATCGGGCACGTCGAGCCGGTCGTCGAAGCTCGTGCACGGCGGCATCCGCTACCTCGAGCAGCTCAACTTCGCCCTCGTCCGCGAGGCACTCATCGAACGCGGCCTGCTCCTCCAGCGCATCGCCCCGCACCTGGTGAAGCCCGTCCGCTTCCTCTACCCGCTCAACCACCGGGTGTGGGAGCGCTTCTACATCGGCATCGGCATGGCGATGTACGACGTGTTCAGCTGGTCCGGCGGGCGTCCGCCCGGGGTCCCGCACCACCGGCACCTCAGTCGCAAGCAGGTGCTCAAGAACATGCCGGGCCTGAAGAAGGACGCCTTCGTCGGCGGCATGACCTACTACGACGCCCAGGTCGACGACGCCCGGTACGTCGCCTCACTCGTCCGGACGGCGGCGTCCTACGGGGCACACGCCGCCAGCCGTGTCCGCATCGAGGGCTTCATCAAGGTCGGGGAGCGGGTCGTCGGGGCACACGCGCACGACATCCAGACCGGCAAGAAGTTCGACATCCGGGCGAAGCAGGTCGTCAACGCGACGGGCGTCTGGACCGACGACACCCAGGCGATGGTCGGCACCCGCGGCCAGTTCAAGGTCCGCGCGTCGAAGGGCGTGCACCTCGTCATCCCCCGTGACCGCTTCCAGTCGAACACGGGGATGATCCTCCGCACCGAGAAGAGCGTCCTCTTCGTGATCCCGTGGGGTCGGCACTGGCTCGTCGGCACCACCGACACCGACTGGAACCTCGACAAGGCGCACCCGGCGGCGACCGCGGCGGACATCGACTACATCCTCGAGCACGTCAACAAGGTGCTCGCGGTCCCGCTCACCCGCGAGGACGTCGAGGGTGTCTACGCCGGCCTCCGACCGCTGCTCGCGGGGGAGTCGGACCAGACCTCGCAGCTCAGCCGCGAGCACGTCGTCGCGCACACCGCCCCGGGCCTGGTGGTGGTCGCGGGCGGCAAGTGGACGACCTACCGCGTGATGGGGAAGGACGCCATCGACGAGGCCGTCGCCGCGATGGACGGCAGGATCCCGGAGTCCACCACCGAGGACATCCCCCTGCTCGGCGCCGAGGGCTACCCGGCCGCGTGGAACCGCCGCGGTCGGACGGCCCGGCAGGTCGGCGTGCACAAGGTCCGGATCGAGCACCTGCTCAACCGCTACGGCACCCTCGCGACCGAGGTCCTCCAGCTCGTCGAGCAGGACCCGTCGCTGGCCGAACCCCTGCCCCAGGCGGACGACTACATCGGTGCCGAGGTCGTCTACGCGGCCTCGCACGAGGGGGCCCTGCACCTCGAGGACGTCCTCGCCCGCCGCACCCGCATCTCGATCGAGGCCTGGGACCGCGGTGAGTCGGCAGCCCCGGTCGCCGCGAAGCTCATGGCCGACGTCCTCGGGTGGGACCAGGAGACGACCGAGAACGAGGTCTCGAACTACCTCAAGCGCGTCGCCGCCGAGCGCGCGTCGCAGCTCCAGCCCGACGACGAGTCGGCTGACCGCGTCCGGCTCGAGGCGCCCGACATCGCGTTCGGCTTCGACGAGGACGACGTCGTCGTCGGCGGCGGCCGGTCGGACGGTGCGGACGGCGCGAAGGCGTCCGACGAGCAGGTGGTCGGGGAGAAGACGAGCGAACCCCGCTAGGCGACGCACGTCGCCGACCCGCACCGTGCCTCCAGACCGGCCTGGAGGCGCGGTGCGCGCCCGTCACACGCCCGCGCCCCCGTCGGATGCGCCCGCCCGGCGTCGCGTGCGGTCGGCGGCGGCCGTCAGGACCGCCAGGATCGCGACGACCGCGAGTGCGCTCGTGCAGCCGAGCACCGTCGGCCAGACGGTGTGCGGGCCGTCGGAGCCCGGGTAGGAGTCCGCGAGGTCCATCCCGAGGAACCACGACGACTGGAAGACCGCGCCCGCGCCGAGGACCACCAGGCCGAGGTGCATGATCACGACGACGGTGGCGGGCAGGTGCTGCCGGACGCCGAGCACCGCGACGCCGATGCCGAGCAGCGCGCCGATCCCGGCGACGACGAGCACGCCGACGGCGTCCTGTGCGGAGGAGTTCCCCATCGCGTCCACGTGCGCGTACACCGACGCGAGCGGGCGGTCCGGGGCGACCGAGAGCGGCTCGGCCACGAGCGCGTTCACCGCGAGCAGTGCTGCGTAGGCGACGACGACGGCGGCGCCCGCGGTCGGGACGGTCCTGGAGGTCATGCGGCGACCGTAGCCTCGCCGCGCGGCCACCCGCATCGGCCCGGAGGACGATGCCGACCGCCGGAATGCCCCGACCCCGCCGGTGGTTATCATCGTGGTACTCGGAAAGGGAGGCCATCTCATGGTCGACGTCCATCGCGTCAAGCTCCCCGGAGTCGGCGTGCTGCACAGCTTCTACACCGACGACGGTGGCAAGTGCGGTGTCATCACGCACCGGTCGGGACACTCCGACCTCATCTCCTTCGCGGACGTCTCGGACGGCGCGGACAAGTCGGAGAAGGTGTCGCTGCGCCTCAGTGAGGACGAAGCGCACACCCTCGCGGAGCTGCTCGGCGGCACCCGCATCACCGAGGGCCTCGACAAGCTCGACGAGATCCCCGGCCTCAGCATCGACTGGTTCTCCGTCGACTACGAGGACGCCATCGCGGGCAAGCCCCTCGGTGATCTGCACGACTCGGGGTTCATCGGACTGACCGTCGTCGCGGTGGTCCGTGGTGACAGCGCCAACCCCGCCCCCTCCCCGGACTTCGTCGTGTTCCCCGGCGACACCATCGTCGTGGCCGGAGCGCCCGAGAAGGTCGCGAAGGCGTTCTCGTTCTACCGCAGCGGAGAGCTTGCGGCCGCCTCGGCCGAGGCCCCGCGCCGGAGCTGACGCGTGCACCTGGGTGGTGAGCTGCTCACCATCGGTGTGCTCTTCGTCATCGCCTACGTCCTCGGACGCCTCGGCAAGACCATCGGCCTGCCGGCCATCCCGATCTACATGGTCGTCGGCCTCGTCGCGAGCCCGCACACGCCCTGGTTCGGCCTGAGCGTCGAGTCCGACACGATCGAGCTCATCGCGACCTTCGGGCTCGTGCTCCTCCTGTTTAACCTCGGACTCGAGTTCGACCAAGAGGAGTTCTACGGCAACGCCGGCAAGCTCCTCGTGTCGGGCGGCACCTACGTCGCGATCAACATGGGCATCGGCTTCGCCTTCGGGTTCTCGCTCGGCTGGGGCACCCGCGAAGCCCTCATCATCGCGGGCATGACCGCGACGTCGTCGAGTGCGATCGTGACGAAGCTCCTCATCGAGCTGCGGCGCCTCGCGAACGACGAGACGCCGATGATCCTCGGCGTCACCGTCATCGAGGACGTCTTCATCGCCATCTACCTGGCGATCGTGTCCGTCGTGCTCTCCGGCGACACGAACATCTGGGGCGTCGTCGGCAAGCTCGCGCTGGCGTTCGGCTTCCTCATCGTGATGTTCACGCTCGCCCGGTTCGCCGGCAAGTGGGTCTCCCGGATCTTCGCCACGCGCGACGACGAGCTCTTCACCGTGCTGTTCTTCGGCCTCGCGGTCATGTTCGGCGGCATCGGCGAGATCCTCGGCGTGACCGACGCGATCGGCGCGTTCGTGATCGGCCTGCTCTGCGGTGCCACCCGCTACCGCGACCGGATCGAGCAGCTCGCCCTGCCGATGCGTGACGTCTTCGCGGCGTTCTTCTTCGTGAACTTCGGCCTCGGGCTCGACCTGTCGACCTTCGGCGAGGTGCTCTGGCCGGTCCTCGGCGCGATCGGCATGACCGTGGTGCTCAACGCCGTCGCCGGGCAGATCGTCGCCCGCATGAACGGCTTCAACGTGCAGCAGGGCATCAACACCGCGGTCATCCTCGTGAACCGTGGCGAGTTCGCGCTGATCCTCGCGACGCTCTCGGCTGCCGCCGGCCTGGAGGCCCGGATCACCGCGTTCGCGGGCCTCTACGTCCTCGTGATGGCCGTCCTCGGTCCGCTGCTCGCGGTGAACTCGGACCGGATCGGCCGCCTCGTGGTGCGTCCGGCGCGCGTCGCGCGGCTGCGCCAGCGCCTCCGCGCGCGACTCGGGTCCCGCGGTGGTCGCGGCGTGCCCGTGGGGGCGTCCGGGCCGGCCCTCGACGAGGCCATCGACGCCGCCGCCACCGCCGGGGTCGCCGACGAGGACGCCGCGCGCGCGGCTCGTCGCGCGGAACGCGATCGGCAGTTCGCGGAGGAGTTCGCCCTCGTGGAGGCCGCTGGGAGGGAAGAGCGCGACAATGGTGCACCGGAGCCCCGCGACGAACCCGTGACCTCGTCGGTGGAGATCCCCGCCGAGCGTCCCGAACGCCCGGTGCGACAGCGCGATCCGGAGTACTGATACGAATGTGGGCCGTTGCCCGACGACCGAAGTGGATCGCACTGCTGCTGCTCGCGCTCGTGCTCGCGGCGGTGTTCGCGTTCCTGGGCAAGTGGCAGCTCGAGCGGAGCATCCAGAACGGCAAGCCCCTCCCCGCGACCACCGAGACCCAGCGGACGCTCGACGACGCCCTCGCACCCATGGAGCCCGTGACGGAGGCGCTCGCCGGGCAGAAGATCACCGTCACCGGCACGTTCGTCGCGGGTGACACCACCGTCCTGACCGGTCGCAGCGGCGGCGGGACGTACCAGACCGTCGGACACCTCGTCGACTCCGGCACGGGCGCGAGCCTCCCGGTCGTGATCGGGTGGTCCGACCAGCGTGCGGCCGCGGTCGCCGGCGGAGACCGACTGGCCGACGGGCAGACGATGACGATCGAGGGGCGGCTCTACCCGGAGGAGTCCCCCGACCAGGACACCTACGACGAGGGCGAGTACTCGGCGGTGGCGCCGTCCCGGTTCGTGAACACGTGGAAGCAGTTCGACGACCGCATGTACCTCGGGTACGTGGTCGCCGACGCATCCACCGCGAAGGCCGCTGACCTCGGCACCATCGCCGACCGCGCCCCGACGCGCGAGGTCCAGTTCGACTGGCTGAACCTCTTCTACGCGATCGAGTGGGTCGTCTTCGCCGGGTTCGCCGTCTTCCTCTGGTACCGCTTCGTGAAGGACGCCTTCGAGCGCGAGGAAGAGGAGCGTCGTGAGCGCCTCCACAGCGCCGACGGGGCGCTCGTCGACCGACGGTAGGATGGCCGATATGGCTCTGACCGTCCGACCGCGCGACGTCCCGAAGATCCCGGGCGCGGTGAAGTGGTACCGCGTCTCCGCGTACATCACCGGTGTGCTGCTCCTGGCCCTCGTGGTCGAGGTCATCATCAAGTACACGCCGCTGCAGCTCGAGATGCAGCTCGGCAACGGCCCGTTCTTCGTCCCGAACGGCACGGCCGGCGAAGCCCCCGGCACGTTCAACCTGTCGATCGCGATCCTCATCGCGCACGGCTGGCTGTACGTCCTCTACCTCTTCACGGACTTCCGTCTGTGGAGCATCATGCGCTGGAGGCCCTCGCGCTTCCTGCTCATCGCCCTCGGCGGCATCATCCCGTTCATGTCCTTCGTGGTCGAGCACCGCATGCAGCAGAAGGCCATGGACACCTACAACGAGCTGACCGCTGCCCAGCAGCGTGAGAAGGAGGCCGCTCGGTGAGCGAGACCGACCAGCGTCCCGTCCTCGTCGTCGACTTCGGAGCCCAGTACGCGCAGCTCATCGCTCGCCGCGTGCGTGAGGCCAACGTCTACAGCGAGATCGTCCCCCACTCGATCACCGCGGACGAGGTGAAGGCGAAGGACCCCTCGGCCATCGTGCTGTCCGGCGGTCCGTCGTCCGTCTACGAGGAAGGCGCCCCGTCCCTCGACGGCGACATCCTCGACCTCGGCGTCCCGGTGCTCGGCATCTGCTACGGCTTCCAGGCCATGGCGACGGCCCTCGGCGGCGAGGTCGCCCAGACCGGCCAGCGGGAGTACGGCGCGACCGACGTCACCGTGACCGGCACCGACAGCGTGCTGCTCGGTGACCAGCCGGCGTCCCAGGTCACGTGGATGTCGCACGGCGACTCCGTGGCGAAGGCGCCCGAGGGCTTCGAGGTCCTCGCGTCGAGCGCCTCGACCCCGGTCGCCGCGTTCGCGTCCGACGAGCGCAAGCTCTACGGCGTGCAGTGGCACCCGGAGGTCAAGCACTCGGTCTACGGCCAGGCCGTGCTCGAGAACTTCCTGCACCGTGCCGCCGGACTCCCGGGTGACTGGAACTCCGCGAACGTCATCGAGGAGCAGGTCGCCCGCATCAAGGAGCAGGTCGGCTCCGCGCGGGTCATCGCCGGGCTCTCCGGTGGCGTCGACTCGGCCGTGGCCGCTGCCCTCGTGCACAAGGCCGTCGGTGAACAGCTCACGTGCGTCTTCGTCGACCACGGGCTCCTCCGCGCCGACGAGCGCAAGCAGGTGGAGGAGGACTACGTCGCCTCGACCGGTGTGCGGCTCGTCACGGTCGACGCCGAGCAGCAGTTCCTCGACGCCCTGGCCGGCGTGAGCGACCCCGAGCAGAAGCGCAAGATCATCGGCCGCGAGTTCATCCGCACGTTCGAGGCGGCGGCCGAGGCCCTCGTGCTCGAGGCCCGCGCCGATGCTGCGGCGTCGGACTCCGACTCCGGCGAGGTCAAGTTCCTCGTCCAGGGCACGCTCTACCCCGACGTCGTCGAGTCCGGCGGCGGTTCCGGCACGGCGAACATCAAGTCGCACCACAACGTCGGCGGCCTTCCCGAGGACATGACGTTCGAGCTCGTCGAGCCGCTCCGCACCCTGTTCAAGGACGAGGTCCGTGCGGTCGGCCGTGAGCTCGGGCTGCCCGAGGTCATCGTCGGACGCCAGCCGTTCCCCGGCCCGGGGCTCGGCATCCGCATCGTCGGCGAGGTCACGAAGGACCGCCTCGAGCTGCTCCGTGCCGCCGACAAGATCGCCCGCGAGGAACTCACCGCGGCCGGCCTCGACGAGGAGATCTGGCAGTGCCCGGTCGTCCTGCTCGCCGACGTCCGCTCCGTGGGTGTCCAGGGTGACGGCCGCACCTACGGCCACCCGATCGTGCTGCGTCCGGTCTCGTCGGAGGACGCCATGACCGCCGACTGGACGCGCCTGCCCTACGACACCCTCGCGAAGATCTCGAACCGCATCACGAACGAGGTCCCGGACGTGAACCGCGTCGTGCTCGACGTCACGTCGAAGCCGCCGGGGACGATCGAGTGGGAGTAGCCACTCCCTGACACCCGAGGGCCCGGCACGCGGACTGCGTGCCGGGCCCTCGTGCGTCCGGGGTGCGTGTGTGGTTCCTGAGGTTCCGGAATGCTGGCACCTTCTGCTCCCTCGCGGGAGGTCCCTGGAACCTCGACGATCGTGCGCGGCGAGTCGCGGAACCTCACGGCGGGTCTCAGCATCGCCGCCCTGCGTCCGCCACTCTCAGCCGCGCACCACGAAGGGCCCCGGCGTGCTCGCCGGGGCCCTTCGTGTCGCGCGGGTCGAGTGGTGCTAGTTGCGCTGGCTGCTCGCGATGATGGCGAGGATGCGCAGGATCTCGAGGTACAGCCAGACCAGGGTGACGATGAGGCCGAACGCCGCCGTCCACGCGTAGATCCGGGGAGCGCCGCGCTGGACGCCGGTCTTGATCTGGTCGAAGTCGAGGATCAGCGAGTACGCCGCCATGAGCACGACGAAGATGCCGATGAGGACACCGATCGGGATACCGAAGAGCGTCGCACTCATCAGGCCGAACGAACCCTGCGTCACGCCGGTCCACATCAGGACGAGGTTGACGAGCTGGAACGCCAGGTACCCGACCATCGCGACGAGGAAGAAGCGCGTGAGCTTCGGTGTCGCGCGGACCTTGCCCGACGTGAAGAGCAGGAGCGTCACGGCGAAGACGCCGAGCGTGCCGAACACTGCCTGGGCGACGATCCCGCCGGTCTGCGCCGCGAAGTTGTACTCGAAGAACTTCGAGATACCGCCGACGAAGAGACCCTCGAACGCCGCGTAGGCCAGGACCAGCGCGGGAGACGGCTTCTTCTTGAAGGTGTTCACCATCGCGAGGACGAAGCCGACGATCGCACCGACGATCCACACGATCGGCGGGAGGTTCCAGCCGGCCACCGCACCGACGACGAGCACGCCGAAGGCGAGGAGCGTCTTGACGATGGTGTCCTCGTACGACATGCGATCGGTGTCGACGGTGGATGCCGACGGGCGGTCGTACATGTACTGCAGCTGGTCGGGCGTCATGCCGGCCTGCGGCGTCTGACCCCAGCCAGCCTGCTGCTGTCCGGCGCCCGCGCCCCAGGCGTTCCGCCCCGCGTCGTTGAAGGCGGGGGACTGGTCGAAACCGGGCTTGAAGGCCATGGTGTCCTCTCCTGAATGTTCGAGTCCTCTCAGCCTACGGACCGGGCGGCCCGGAAGGCTGTGGATTCGCGGCGAGCGGAACGGCTGTCCCGTGGTCGCCTGCGGCGATCGTCGCAGCCCCGGCTCGGAGTTCGCCGTGCCGGGCCTGAGCACCTGACGGAGGTGGGCTGACAGGCGGCGGCGAGCCGTGCCTCCAGGCCGGTACCGTGCACGCATGACCCTCGTCATCGCCCACCGCGGCGCGTCCGGACACCGTCCCGAACACTCGCGCAGCGCCTACGACCTCGCGATCGCGATGGGGTGTGACGCGATCGAACCGGACCTCGTCCCGACACGCGACGGTGTCCTGGTGCTGCGGCACGAGAACGAGATATCCGGCACGACCGACGTCGCAGACCACCCCGGGTTCGCCGACCGCCGGACCACGAAGACGGTCGACGGGCAGACCTTGACCGGGTGGTTCACCGAGGACTTCACGTGGGCGGAGCTGCGAACGCTTCGGACCTGGGAGCGCCTCCCCGCCCTGCGACCGCTGTCGGCGGGGCACGACGGCGAGGACCCGATCCTGCGGCTGGAGGACCTCCTCGCGATCCTCGACGACGCGCCGCGGCCGGTGGGCCTCGTCGCCGAGGTCAAGCACGCGACGTACTTCGAGCACGCCGGCTTCCCGATGGGCGCGATGCTCGACGCGGTGCTCGGTGACTCCGGGTGGCGGCAGGACGAGCGGCTCACGGTCGAGAGCTTCGAGAAGGGCGTGCTCCGTGACCTCCGCGCGCGTCGCACGGGTGGTCGGCTCGTGTACCTCCAGGAGGCGCGGGGCAGCGCCGCCGACGAGGTCGCGTCCCACGGATCGCTGGCTCCGTCGTACGCGTCCGAGCGGTCCGACGAGGCGCTCGCAGAGCTCGCGACCGAGTTCCACGGGATCAGCGTCGACCTGAAGACCCTGATGGCGGGGGTCGACACCCGCGCGCTGGACGACCGCGGACCGGTCCGCAGCTCGATCGTCGACCGGGCCCACGACGCCGGTCTCGACGTGTTCACGTGGACCCTGCGGCCGGAGAACCGCTTCCTGCCGGCGCCGCTCCGACGTGGCGGGGACGTCGCGGCGCACGGTGACTGGGAGCGGTGGTTCACGTCGGTCATCCGGACGGGCGTCGACGGGGTGTTCGCGGACCACACGGACCTCGCGGTCGCGGCCCGTTCGGCTGTCGGGGGTGCCGCCTAGACTGTCCCGGACATGACGATCGTGCTGGACCCATTCGACTCGTCCCCTGAGCAGGGTGGCGGGGCCGCTGCCTACGAGGACCCGTTCACCGCGGGTCTGAACCCCCAGCAGAAGGAAGCCGTCGAGTACCGCGGCGAGTCGCTCCTGATCGTGGCCGGCGCCGGCTCGGGCAAGACGAGCGTGCTGACGCGTCGCATCGCACTGCTGCTCGCCAACCGCGAAGCCTGGCCGTCCCAGATCCTCGCGATCACGTTCACGAACAAGGCCGCCGCCGAGATGCGCGAGCGGGTGCGGGCCCTCGTCGGCAACGAAGCCGAGGGCATGTGGATCTCGACGTTCCACTCCGCGTGCGTGCGCATCCTCCGGCGCGAAGCCGAGCGGTTCGGGTTCTCGCAGTCGTTCACGATCTACGACTCGGCGGACTCGCGCGCGCTCCTCAAGCGGATCATCAAGGAGTACGAGGCCGACCAGCTCGGGCTCACCGTCGGGGCAGCGGCGTCGAAGATCTCGAAGCTCAAGAACGAGCTCCAGGACGTCGACACCTACGTCCGGAACATCAACGCGAACGACCCGCAAGAGGTCATGTTCGCCCAGGTCTTCCGTCGCTACACCGACGAGCTCCGTCGCGCGAACGCGTTCGACTTCGACGACCTCATCGGGCAGACGGTGTTCCTGTTCCGGGCGTTCCCCGACGTCGCGGCGCTCTACCAGCGGCGGTTCCGGTTCATCCTCGTCGACGAGTACCAGGACACCAACCACGCGCAGTACGCCCTGATCCGCGAGCTCACGCGCCCGGTGCCGGTCGAGCAGGTCGACGCGCTCGAGGACGCCGGCCAGCACGTCGAACGCATGCGGGAGCGCGACGGGTCGATCGCGCCGGCGTCGTTGACGGTCGTCGGTGACTCCGACCAGTCGATCTACGCGTTCCGCGGGGCCGACATCCGCAACATCGTCGAGTTCGAGCGGGACTTCCCGAACTCGAAGGTGATCCTGCTCGAGCAGAACTACCGCTCGACGCAGAACATCCTCGACGCCGCGAACGCCGTGATCGCGAACAACTTCGACCGGCAGGCGAAGAACCTGTTCACCGACGTCGGTGCCGGCGACAAGATCGTCGGCTTCACCGGGTACACCGGCCACGACGAGGCCCAGTTCGTTGCGGACGAGGTCCAGCGGCTGCACGAGGGCGGCACGGCCTACCGCGACATGGCGGTCTTCTACCGGACGAACTCGCAGACGCGTGCGCTCGAGGAGATCTTCATCCGGGCGGCGATCCCGTACCGGGTGCTCGGCGGCACGAAGTTCTACGAGCGCGCGGAGATCAAGGACGCGATGGCGTACCTGATCACGATCGCGAACCCGGCCGACCCGATGGCGCTCCGCCGCATCCTCAACGTCCCGAAGCGCGGCATCGGCGCGGTCACCGAGACGACCCTGCAGCGCTACGCCGACGAGCACGAGACGACCATGCGCGAGGCCCTCCGCCACGCGGACGAACTCGGCTTCGGCCCGAAGGTCCGGAACGCGATCACGGCGTTCGCGGCGCTCCTCGACGAGGTCTCCGCCAAGGCACAGGACCAGCCGGTCGTCGACACCCTCACGCAGCTGCTCGACGGCTCCGGGTTGCTCGAGAACCTCCGGAAGTCGCCGGATGCGCAGGACGCCGCACGCGCGGACAACATCGACGAGCTCGTCGCCGTGACGCGAGAGTTCCAGAAGAACAACCCGGACGGCACGCTGTCCGACTTCCTCACCGAGGTGTCCCTCGTCGCGGCGGCGGACGAGCTCGACGACTCCTCCGGAACGGTGTCCCTGATGACGCTGCACACGGCGAAGGGCCTCGAGTACGACGCGGTGTTCCTGACCGGTGTCGAGGAAGACCTGCTCCCGCACCGGATGTCCGCGAACGAACCAGGTGGCCCGGCCGAGGAACGCCGGCTCTTCTACGTGGGCATCACCCGCGCGAAGAAGTCGCTCTTCCTCTCGCTCGCGATGACCCGCGCGCAGTTCGGTGACGTCAACGTGGCGATGCCCTCCCGCTTCCTCCAGGAGATCCCCGAGGGGCTCATCGAGTGGAAGCAGTCGCCGGGCATGGCGAACAGCCGCGGTGGTACCGAGCCCCGCGCGTTGAACGCTCGACGAGGTGGCTTCGGCGGCGCTGGCTCGGGCGGTGCCGGTGGCGCGGGCGGTGGCTACCGGGGCGGCGGCGGTTGGGGTGGTGGTTCCTACGACCGTGCCGCTGCCGCGGCGAAGACGCGCCCGAAGACCGAGTGGGCGAACCGGGTGTCCGGGCAGGTCCGTGACAACGGGGACCTCGAGCTGGCGGCCGGCGATCGGATCAAGCACGTCGACTTCGGTGAGGGCACGGTGTCGGCGGTCACGGGCCAGGGGGCGAAGCGCATCGCGGAGATCGCGTTCGACTCGGCGGGGCGCAAGAAGCTGCTCATCAAGATCGCCCCGATCGAGAAGCTCTAGCGTATCGACGCGCTGCGCCAGGTCGGCGCGGTCTCGGCTACGGCTGCAAGCGCGCGGCGTCCCACCCGTCGGGCGTCCGCACGTACTGCAGCCGCCGGTGCATGCGGTCCCGGCTGCCCTGCCAGAACTCAACGACCTCCGGCTCGAGACGCCAGGCCACCCAGCCCTCCGGGCGGGGCACGTCGTCGTCCGTGTCCGACAGCAGCACGTTCGCGTCATCGATGAGGTCCTGCAGCGTGCGCGGTTCGAGCACGTCCGACTGGTCGGCGATCGCGGTCGCGGCGCGGGACTTCGGCGACCGGTCGGCGAAGAGGGCGTCGGACGCCTCGTCGGAGAGCTGCACGGCCCGGCCCTCGAACCGGAGCTGTTGCATGGTCTCGCGCCAGTACACCTGGAGCGCCGCGTGCGGGTTCTCGGCGAGCTGCCGACCCTTGGGGCTCAACGTTGAGGTGCCGAACACGAGTCCGTCGTCCTCGAGACGCTTCACGTCGACCGTCCGCGCGGACACCCGGCCGTCGGCGCCCGCTGTGGCGAGGGTCATCGACATCGGCTCGGACACGTCGCGCTCGTCGGCGTCGTGGAGCCACTGCCGGGCGAGGTCGATCGGGGACGGCGGCGGCGCGTCGAACTCGGGCAGGTGCAGGGAGTCGTCACCGGACAGCGAAGCGGACATGCCCCCAGCCAACCGCGCTCAGTCCGCCCACGTCCAGGTCGCCGGGGGACGCCCGCCCCGCGTGCTCGCCGTCGCCGGGACGGTGGCCCGGACGAGCGCCGGGTTCGTGCGGAGGGAACGGTTCAGGTTGCCCGCGTCCGGGGCGCTGCCGTGCAGCGTCGCGTGCAGCTGCGCCGCCGCCGAGGTCGGGAAGACCTCGCCGAGCAGCGCGCGCGTCAACGGGACGTCGCGCCACAGTCGCGTACGCACCTGGTCGACGGCGGCGGCGACGATCGTGTCGTGGTCGAACGGGAGGCCCGGCTCGGCTCCGTCGACCGGCCGCCACAGCGCGAGCGGTCCGTCCACCGCCGGCGCCACGACCGCCAGGAACGCGATGCTGATCGCGGCGTCCCGCGGGTCACGCGACGGTCCGTCGAAGGCGCCGACCTGCGCGAGGTGCCGGACCGCAGCCGCCTCGATCCCGGTCTTGGTCCGCAGTGCGCGCCCTGCGCCGTCCACGAGGCGTTCCGCAGCGTCCAGGAGCACGCCGGGCAGTGCCTCCCGGCCGGCGAACGGCGCGTACGGCCGACGCGCGGTCGCGACCCGCAGACCGTCCGTCGACGTGAACGACATCGGGACGACGTCGATCGCGATGAGCGGCTGGTCGCGGGCCGCGGATGCGGCGTCGGTCACGCGTCCGACCGGCGGGCGGCGCGGGCGGCCCGTTCCGCGCGGAGCGTGGCCCGGACGTCGGCGAAGGACTGCACGACGGTGAACCGGCCGTCGACCCAGACGGTCTGGAGGAGGCTCGTGGCTTCGTCCTCCGCGCTCGCCTCGTCGGTCTGCCGGATCTCGCCGTCCGCGTCGCGGTGCAGGGCGATCCGTCCCTTCGCGCTCTTCTTGCCGCTCCCGGTCTTCGGGTCCTTCTGGATGTCGACCGGCTCGCCGTCGACGAGCGCCCAGGTCGCCTTCACCGCGCTCCCGAGGTTGTCACGGGTCATGTACTGGTACGTGTACGACCCGATCCCGAGGACGATGTTGTCGCTCGCGTAGCCCTTGGCGGCGAGCCGCTCGTAGATGCGCCGGGCGCGGTCGAGGGTGATGCTGTCGCCGTAGATCACGCCGATGTGCTGGTCGAGGACCTTGAAGCCCTGCTCGTTCACGGTGTGGCCGAACAGGTCGTCGAGGAGCTCGACGACGCCCTTCTCCTCGTGGCTCCGACCGGGGCGGAACAGTTCGTCCTCGGGGACGCCGTGGACGGTGCCCGTGACGATGTCGACCGGGTCGCCCGAGTCGGGGCGGATGACGAGCTTGCCGTCACGGGCCGTGATGCGGTCCTTGAGCTGCGGCAACGTCTCGGTGATCACCTTGAACAGGTCGAAGCCGTCGCTCACCGCGGAGACGATGCCGGTCGGGTAGACGTCGAGGATCTGCTCGAAGGTCTCGAGCTCGCCGTCGGCTCCGCGCACGCACATGACACTGTGCTCGGTCGCCGGGACGCTCGCGCCGACCCAGCCGTTGTCGCCGGGGTAGTAGCGGTCGATGAAGTCGAGCGACGGCATCGAGTCGGTGCCGAGGAACGAGAGCAGGTGTCCGGCGCCGCCAGCGGCCGCTGACTCGATGCTCGACTGCCCCCGGAAGGAGAAGTCGTGGGCGGCGAAGTCGATGCTCGCCGGGTCGGCGCCGGTGCGCGCTGCCCAGTCCTCCATGAGGTCGCGGTACTCGAGTGCCTTCGTCGCGACGGTGGACGGGTGCCAGATCGACGCCGACAGGGCGGTCTCGATGTAGTTCGGGAGCCAGAAGAACTCGTCGATCGTGTTCTCGATGGTCAGCGTCGCGACGCCGATCGGGGCGAGGGTGCCCTCGGGCAGGGCCTTGACGTCGAGCGGCAGGTACCCGAGTCGGTGCAGCGCTCGGACGTGGTCGGTCCCGATGTGGTTCGGGCCGAAGTAGCCCTGCAGCGCCTGCTCGAACAGGTCGGCGACCTCGTCCTCGTCGGCGGCGAAGAACGGCGCCCACGCCTCGACGAGGTGGCGCTGGATGAACGCCTGCAGACCGAACACCACGGCGTGCGTCGACTCCGGCATGTGGCTGTTCGACCGGTTCGTCCAGTTGATGAGGATCCGGGTCGTGCCGGCCGGGTAGACCTGGCGGTGCGAGTGCTTGTAGCCGTCGACGGCGAGGAGCGGCGCGATCGGGCTCGCGGTGGTGATGCGGGGCTCGATGCCCGTCGTGGTGGTGGTCATCGGATCTCCTTCGTGAGGTACGGGCTGAGCGGGACGGTCCGGAGACCGGGGACGGCGTTCTGCGCCGGGTAGCTGTCGGTCGTGACGATCTCGCCGAAGTGCTCGGCGAGCTGTGGGGCGCGGCCGGAGAAGACGCCGTGCGAGACCCAGAGGCCGAGCCGTTCCTTCGGCAGGCCGGTCGACCCGGCGAGGCCCATGAAGGTCCCGCCGCCGTCGCAGATGTCGTCGACGACGAGCAGGCGACCGGTCTCCGGGAGCGGCTCGCAGGAGAAGCCGTCGAGCTTCCCGGTGTCCGGGTTGCGGTGCTTCTCGGCGCGGAAGAGCGGCAGGCCGGCGGTGGTGGCGACCGCGGAGGCGCGGGCGACCGCACCCTTGTCGGGCGCGATGACACCGCTGTAGTCGGATCCGGCGAGCACGGCGTCGCGCACGACCCGCTCGCTCGTGACCACCGTGAGCCGCTCGACCAGTCCGACGATGACCGGCGAGTGCGGGTCGAACGCGATCACCTGGTCGATGTGGAAGCCGTTGAGGACGTCGGCGTAGACCTTCGCGCCGAACGGGAGGCCGCGGTCCTGCCGAGCGCCGGGGAGGTACGGGACGAGCGCGACGGACCGCGCACCCCGCTGCCGGACGGCGTCCGCCCACATGCCGAGCATGAGGAGGTCGTCACCGCTCGTGCCGCGCAGGGTCGCGATCTCGGTGGTCGCCCCCGCGTCGGCGTCGTCCACGACCTTGACGTGCGCCTCACCCGCGGGGAACCGCATGGTGGAGAACGTCGGTGTCGTCGGTGTGCCCTGGGCATCCCAGGTGCTGAGTTCGACTGCCATGACACGACCGTACCACGGTATTTGTCAATACGACAAGTACCTGGTTCCGTGGCGTCTCATCGCCACGAGAACGGCTCGGTCACGGCACGGGGACCTGCACCGAGACGAGTTCACCGTCTCCGAGGTGCACGATCGCCGACCCCGGCTGGACCCGGTCGACCACGGAGCTCCGTGGCAGGCGCATGCCGAGCAGGTCGCCCTCGGTGATCGCCTGCGGGCTGAGGAGCGCGCCCGAACGTGCTCGCTTCATGTCGACCTGCCAGCCCGTGAACCCGACGCCGAACTCGGCGGTCAGCCCCGCTGCGACGATCGCCTGACCGCTGTCCGCCGCGCGCTTCACGAAACCCTGCAGCCACGTCTTCGCCGGTGCGTCCTTGACGAGTTCGGCGTCGTCGATGACGAGCACGCGTCGGCCGGGCTGGTCGTCGAACCACGGCGCGAGGAGGTCGTCCGTGAGGTCGGCGCCCTCGTGTGCGGCGAGCACGCCCGGCTCGGACGCGAGCGAGCGCAGCGGCGACTGCCTCGGCGTGACGAGGACGACCTGGCCGCCGGAGCGCAGGACCGACCGGGTGATCGACAGGAGCACCGAGCTGCGGCCCGACTTCGCCGGACCGCCGATCGCGAACGAACCGGCCCGCGCGAGGTCCGGGCCGATCGCGGCGAGGTCGTCGCCACCGATGCCCACGAGCCCGAAGAGGTCGGCGTCGTCGGTCCGCATCTCCCACGCACGGTCGAACGGCACGGGGCCGCTGAGCTGGTCGACCCGGAACGGTCGACGGGAGCGCTCGACGCTTGCGTCCCGCCCGGTCGCGAAGGTCGCCAGTGCCGTGATGGCGGCGGCCTGCGCCTGACCCGTCCCGGCGGCGGCGAGCAGGGCGATCTGCGTCTCGACGGCGGTCTCCGAGGTGAAGCCCCGACCGTCCGGGATCTGCTCCGGCAGCTTCCGCGGGTTCAGTGCCGCGAGGCCGTAGTCGCCCCGGTCGGACAGACGCAGCACGAGCTTGTCCTCCACCAGGGTGGCCATCCGGCTCGACAGGAGTTGCCGGTCGCCGGTCACGACCAGGTGGATGCCGACGCTGGCGCCCTCGCGGAGCATCGTCATGACCTGGTCGGTCGGTGCGCCGTGGTCGAGTTCGCCGAGCGACCCGACGAACCCCTCCCACCGGTCGAGCATGAACACGATGTGCGGCAGACGGTCGGCCGGAGCGACCGCCGCGGCGCGCTGCTCGACGATGCTCGCGAACCCGCCGTCGGCGAGGACCTGCTGGCGGCGCGCGAGCTCCTGCGTCAGCTTGGCGAGGAGGCGTTGCGCCCGCTCGGTCTGCACGCGCTGGACGACCGCGCCGGCGTGCGGCAACGCCTGGATCGGCAGGAGCGCACCGTTGCCGCAGTCGAGGGCGTACACGTGCACGTCCGCCGCCGAGGTGTTGCGGGCGACGGCCGCAGCGATCGTCCGGAGCACCTGGGACCGTCCGCTGCGCGGTGCACCGACGACGTAGAGGTGACCGTCGGCGTCGAGGTCGAGGCTCCGGACACGCTGTGCTTGTTCGCCCGGGAAGTCCTGGAGGGCGAACGGCAGCGGGTTCACGCGCGCCGAGGTCGTCGAGGGGTCGTCGAGCTCCCACGCGGAGTCGTTCACGTCGGTGAAGAGCAGGGACTCCGGCAGCGCGTCGAGCCACGGACGGTACGGCTCCGGGCCGCCGAGGGTCTCCGCAGCCCCCGCCACCGCGGCGACGAGGTCTTGGAGGTCCGTCCGGTCGTCGTCGGAACGGTCCTCGGACTTCGGCGGAGCGGGCGGCGGGGTGCCGAGCGAGGACCAGGACACCGAGCCTGCCCACACCGCGCGTCGCCGGTTCGACGTCGTGCCGGGACGGCGGCCGCCGACCCGCCCGGACTGGAACGGCAGCAGGGCTCCAGCACCGAGACGGATGTACCCACGGCCGGGTGTGCTCTTCTGGATCTGCGCGGCGTCACCGGCGTCGATGACGTCGGTGCTCTCGCTCGAGTCCGTCACGCGCAGCGCGATCCGCAGGTTCGTGTTCGCTCGGATGTCGTTCGACACCACGCCCGTCGGGCGCTGCGTGGCGAGGATGAGGTGGATGCCGAGCGAGCGCCCGCGCTGGGCGATGTTCACGAGACCGGTGACGAAGTCCGGGAGCTCCCGCACCAGGCTGGCGAACTCGTCGATGACGATGAGCAGCCTCGGCATCGGGGGCAACGGCTCGCCCCGGCCGAGGCGCTCGACGTAGTCCTCGATGTCCTTCGCGGCGGCTTCGGCGAGCAGGTGCTCGCGGCGGCGCAGCTCGGCCCCGAGCGACTCGAGCGCGCGCTCGACGAGGTGCGTGTCGAGGTCGGTGACCATCCCGACCGTGTGCGGGAGCGGTGCGAAGTCACGGAAGGCAGCACCACCCTTGTAGTCGATGAGGACGAAGTTCATCCCCTCCGGCGTGTTCGTGGCCGCGAGCGAGGCGACGATCGTCTGCAGGAGCTCGGACTTGCCCGAGCCGGTCGTGCCGGCGACGAGCCCGTGCGGGCCGTCCCTGCGCAGGTCGAACGCGAACGGCCCGTCCAGGCTCTCGCCGATGACGACCTCGGTCGTGCGGGGCCGGACGCCCCACTTGCCGGTGATCGCTCTCGCCGTCGGGGGTTCGAGCAGCATGACGTCGAGCAGGCGCGAGGACGTCGGGAGCCCGCCGGCATCGCTCTCGTCGTCGGCGTCGACCATCGGCGCGATCGCCCGGGCGACCGACTCGAGCCAGCCGTCCGGCACCCGGTCGGGACGGACGTCGGTGATCGTCGCCTGCCGCTGGGCGGCCACCCGAATGCGCTCGGGACCCACCGTCACGACGACCGAGCACTCCTCGGGCAGCAGCCGGGCCTCTTCCTCGATGCAGATCGCCCGCACACCGACCGCCGGACCTTCCTTGAGGATCCGGATGAGCCCAGGCAGGGCGCGGAGTCGTCGGGCACCGTCCAGCACCACGACCACGTCGGGACCGGCGACGACCCGCGCGCCGGACTCCCGCAGCGTGCGCTGCCGCGAGTCGATCACCTGCCCCAGTTCCGCCACGCGAGCGCCGAGCGTCTCGGCGTCGTTGCCGATCGCGATGACGGCGTCCTGCCCGAAGCCCGGGCGGGCCTGCGGAACCCAGCGGAGCCACGCCCATTCGGCCGAAGACTGCGCGTCGGTCAACACGACGAACTGTGTGTCCCGGGGGCTCTGCAGCACGGCGAGCTGCGCGACGAGCCACGACGTGAGGTGCTTCGTGTGCTCCTCGCGCCCGGCGACACCGACGACACCGCTCTCGGCGAGGTCGACGACCACGGGGACGTCCTCGGCCAGCTTGTCCACCGCCCGACGGTGCTCGAGCGCCGCGGGGTCCTCGAGCACCACACCGGACGGTACGTCCGCGGTCCCGACGCGCAGCGTCAGGTAGTCGGGGTCGGTCCGCCGACGCTCCCACAGCCGGGCGCGACGCCGCAGGGCGATGTCGAGCACCGTCGCCGGGTCGGGCGCGCTGGTACGGGACTCGCGTTGGTACCGAGCCACTGCCTCCAGGGCGTCCGCCTCGACCGCCCTCTTCGTCTCCTCGTACTCGGCCACCCGCTGCCGGTGCGTCTTCTTGCCGTTCCGGCGGTCCCACCAGGCGTTGCCGAACATGATGATCGGCGACATGAGGCCGAAGGCCAGGTAGGCGACGTTGTGGAAGATCGAGATCATCACGGCCGCCATGCCGAGCGGCGCCAGCGCCGCGATGATCGGGATCGATCGACGCGACTGCTGCCCCGGTGCCGCCGGCAGCTTGAAGACCGTCGGGGTCTCCTCCGGCAGCAGGCGCGGCGGTCGCGTGTAGTCGAGGGTCCCGCCGCCCGGCGTCAGCGTGATCGCAGCGCGGTCGGCATCGGGAACCGCGACGGCCAGGAGCGTGTCGCCGATCGCGACGACGACACCCGGTTCGACCGGGGTCTCGACGTCGACCTCCGCGCCGTCGACGAGGACGCGCGAGCCCTTCGTCGGGATGATCGTGAAGCGGCGGTTGAGGTCGAGCCGCAGGACCGCCGCGTACTCCGGTGCCGTCCGGTCCGGCAGGTGCACCGTCGCGTCCGGCGCCGACCCGACGTGCGCGATCCCCGCGTCGAGCACCACGACGGTGCCGGCACCCGGGCCGCCGACGATGCGGACGCTGGGCAGGTCGGCCGGGAGGGGCAGGACCGGTGCGGGCGCGCCGAACGTCAGCCGGGCACCTTCGAGCAGGACACCGTCGCCGAGGCGGGCGTGCGGCGTCGTCGGTACCGCGTCGACCGCCACCTCGACGATGGACTCGGCGCTCAGCCCGAACCGGCGCGCGACGATCTCGACGACCTCGCCGAGGACGGTGTCCTCGTCGCACTCCACCACGAAGTCGGCGGTGGCGTCGGTCGGCAGGTGGGTCGCGGTGAACGTCAGGCGCACGCGGCACCTGCCACGTGGTGGGTCCTGGTCGTCGCGGAGCACCCCGTCGAGGCCCCCCGCAGCGTCGTGCTGCCGCTCATGGGTCGATTCTCGCAGGTTCCCGCGTCGTGCAGGCCGGGTTGCGTTCGGCTTGTGGACGGGCGGGCGGACTGGAGGCGCGGTGCAGGGGAGATGGTCGGCTCACCCACTCGCGCGGTGGCGGTCTGGAGGAGCCAGGTCACTATCCTTCGTGCTGTGCACGACGCCCCACCCGAGATCCTCGAGTTCAGTCCGGTGCAACTGTCCAGGTGGCGGATCATCTTCGGAGGTCTGGGGCCGACAGCGCTCTGCTCGGTGATCGGCGGGATCGTCGTGCTCTTTCCCGGCGCTCGTGAGACAGCGTTCGTCTGGGCTGCTTTCGCGGCGCTCTACACGGTCATGGTCTGGCCGTCGATCGTGCTCGTCATGTGGCACCGCAGGGTCGCGACGATCCGGATCACCGACGATTCGGTCGAGTTCCGAGGAATCGTCCGGCGCCGACTCCTCCCGCGGGACGAGGACCTTCGCTGCCTTCGCTCGGCGTTCGACAACTGGCCCGCCAACGAGATCCTCTTCATCGTCCATGGTGGCCGCAGGCGTCGTCGGATCAGGATCGACTCCTGGAACTGGACCACGCCGAGGATCCGCGAGATCAGCGGCGTGCTTCGTGCTCGGACGCGGTTACCGAGCAAGGGGAAGAAGATCGAGCAACTCGTACCGGGTGCCACCCGTTACTGGGAGCGGTCCATCGTGAAGCTCTTCGCGCTCATCTTCGCGGGGTGTTTGTTGGCGATCATCGCGGTCGTCATCGTGTTCGGGGTCATCTTCCCGATGGGGTGACACCGCACCGCGCAGCGTCTGGACATCTGTCCCGACGGGTCCTCATCGTCCGCCAAGCGATCGACGGGATGACCGCAGGTGGCGGCTCCCGACGTTGACGCCGACGACCAGTGCGAATGCCCACACGAGGTATCGGATGAGCCACGCGGTCGGTCCGTCCCAGTTGCCCGTGTCGTACTTGCCTCCTGGGAGGAGTGAGACGCCGACACCGATCGCGAGCACGATCACCGTGTCGCGGGCGAATGCGGCCCAGCGGCGTACGGGTGTGAGGGGACGTCGTCGTGTCACGGCTTCCTTGGTGGTGCGGTTGTCGTCATTGTCGTCATTGTCGTCATTGGGAGTCCGGAGTGAGCACCAGCCCGAGCGCGAACTGATCCGCGTCCGACCTTTCGGTGGCTCCCGGCCAGCGTCGTTGCCCGAGCAACGCCGCGGCGAGCGGTCTGACCCAACGCATGGAGATGTCCTACGCGAGCCCGAATGACGACGGCACGACCGCCAAGTCGTGGCCATCGTGATCGATCCGGATCATCTCGAGCACGACTGTCTGCGAGTGGATCTGCGACCTTGTCTGACCATCGACGTGATCGAGTTCGAGTCCCGTCACGCGCGCTCCGTTCTCGGTTGCCCGGGCGATTCCGCGATCGTCGAGGAAGACATGAGGCGGTCGAGGGAAGAGCGGATCCGCGGTTCCATCGCGTTATACCTTCCCCTCCCTCAGCGCATCCGCCGACCGGGCTGCCGAGACCGTCGTCTGAGATGACGGCTGCCGACGAGAATCGCGATGCACAACGTCACCGCCCACTCGACGTACCGGACTGTCCAAGCGGTTGCGCCGGCCCATGGGCCGAGATCGTACTTGCCGGGGAGCAACGACACACCGACTCCGATCACCGCAATGATCATCGCGTCTCGGAAGAACGCCTTCCATCGCCCTGCTCGGGTCATGCTGCGCGAAGCGCCTGGGCCAGGTTCTCGATGTCGGGCTGCAGGTCTTCGAGGTACTCGGGCGGGACTTCGACTCGGAGCTGCACTGCGAGGTCTCCCACGGGGAAGGACGCGACCCACCCTGCCGAGCTGCCGCGCCGTTCGAGTGGCGCTCGGAGCCCTTCGACCCCAGGTGCGATGGTCGATGGCTCCGGAGCCCCGACCGTCACATCCTGGCTGTCTCCTGGGCCGACGAACTCCTCGAGTCGTTCGTCGAGGCTTGGACCTGCCTCGGCCCATCGCACTCGGACCATGAGGACTTCATCCGGGAGTTCGGCGAGATGCACGAAGTACTGCTCGACGGGCGACGAGATCTGAGCGACAGATCCGAGCAGCGTCTGCAAGAACATCTGCTTCGGGTGTGGGCTGAAGAGGCGTCCTGGAAGGAGGTCACGAACCGTCGGCTGCGCCCACTTCATGATCTTCTTCGTCGTCAGACCGCCCAGATCATTGGGGATCGGCAGCCATGCTTCCGCCGTTCCCGGGGCTGAAATGTGCATCGGGCTCCTTCATTTCGGTACGACGGCCGCTGGACCACCGTATTGCAGCCTGAGCGCGGACACGAAACGGTCGACGGGATCGGCGAGTTCGGTGAGTCGGGTCAGATCGGTGTCCGCGTACGACACTCGGACCACGATCCCGGCGACGTCGAAGGCGTACGTCACGACCCCGGTGAGTGTCCGGTCTTCCGCTGCGACGAGGAACCGGACCGAACGGACGCCCGAACCGAGCGCCGCGGTCTCGAAATCCTCGAGCACTGGTGGTTCGACGGCGGCCGGGTCGGTTGCGCCGACGACTTCGGCAAGATCAGCGGGGGCACGGTCTCGTTCGACAGCCAGGACCCGGACGATGGCGAGATCGGCTGTCAGGGAGGGGAGGTAAAGGGCGCGAAGCTCCGAGTCCGGTGTCGACGCTGCGATGACTGCGAGGGACATGGCCAGCCACTCCGCTGCCTGTGGTCGCCCGGCGGTACGCTCTCGCGCTGTCGAGGCAGCCCACTCGTGGAGCTCGTGGGCGGTGCCGAACGATGCTTTACCAGGAGGAATGATCCATTCGCTGCCGACGTCCCCGATCATCACGCCGCTGGCGACCTGGCTCACCATGCTTCGCGTGCCTCCGCGGGAGGGACAACGGCTCCGGTGTGATCGACCCATCGGAACGTGCCGAGCATCGCGTCGAACAGATCCGACAAAGCATGGACGACGTTGCGCTCGGACTCGGCTCCCGGACGATCACCACTGGTGTCGGCCACGACGTTTAAGACCAGGGCGAGCACGAATGCATCCTGCCCCGGCACCTGCAGAAGTGCTGTCTCCCGCGCCAGCACCTCGGCGCTGTCCTCGACCGCTCGTTCCGACTCCCCGAGCGTCGTGCTCACGACGCCGACAGAGCCGCCGATCGACCGAACTCGGGCTCCGTCCCTCGTGAGTCGCGCGAGGAGCAGTTCCTCCACGCCGTGGTCGTCGGACGGCACGACCTCGACGCGCGCGACCGTGATGCTGGCGGCGATCGCAGTCCCTGGCAGGGGGCCCTGTGTCATGAACGTGTCGAGTAAGCGGCCGTTCGGATCACTCGCGAGGGCGGTGTCGAAGAGGGAGCCGATCGACGCTCTCCAGGAGTTGTCGGCAGTGTCCTCGACGACCGAACTGATGACGCCGAGCATGCTTGCCCGGTCGCCGATCGGGATGTGGACCCAGCCCGCAGGTACGGCCATCGCGTACGACGATATGTCCTGTGCGGCGATTACCACGAGGCGCCGATCGGCAAGGTGGTCCTCCGTGCCAGCGAGTTCCATGCCGGTACGTAGTCCTTGAGCCAGCCTGCGCCGTCGAGACCCATGCCGGTCCATCCGAGACCCGTGCCGGTGCGGATCCAGAACTGCAACCGCTCGACTGCCTCGACACTCTGTCCGGCTGCACCGACGCGCGAGCGGGCAATCCACTGCGCCATCTGGGCGATGTCCTCATCGCCCGCTGCCGCGAAGCGGTACCAGGGCCGGATCCCCTCAGCTGCGACGCGGTCGAAACTGCGGTTCACCCGGACGACTGCGTTGGCGACGTCGTCACCGCCGCGAACCAGACCCCCCACCCGCGACATACCGACCTCGGCTGTCGCGGCTCGTCCAGCGGACACGGCGAGCTTCCCCGCGCCGAACGTTGCGAGACCCACGAGGTCGAGTCCGACATCCGCCCAGGAGCCGGTTCCGGCGGCCGCCTTCGCGGTGTCGCCGACCGTCGCTGCCGCCATGAGGATCAGCGCAGCTGCCCCGAGCCAAGAGGTGAGCGGGAAGAGGAGCGCCGCGATCGCGAGGACCGTTCCTGCGAACTGGACGACCTTGAGGACCACTGAGATCCACTCGTCGTTGTCCTTCATCCACTGCTTGAAGTTGTCCCAGGCGCTGTCGTCCAGGCCGTCATCAACGCTGTCGTCGATCTTCGCGATCGCGCGTTGGGCCGCGGTCTGGAGTCCCTCGACCGCGGATTGCATCTGGCTCGCCGCGCGCGCAGCATCCGCCCGGGCACTCTCCGCTCGGCCGCGCTGCGTGTCCGAAAGCGTCTGGTACTCCTGCTGCTGATCCGGGTCGGCGGAGGAGTTGGCGAGTTCCTGGTATCGATCCTGCGATCGGGTGGAGGACTGGGCCTCGGTCTCGCTCTGATCGTGCAAGCGGCTGGCAGCTGACGCCTCGTCGATCGCGGCCGAAAGCGCTCCTGCGTACTCGTCCAGCGCGTCGCCCGTGCCGGAGTAACGACCTTCGGCACGGCCGAGCTTGTCGGCGAGATCCCCGGCCTTCTTGAGGAAGGCCGTGACCGCCTTGCTCTCCGAGCCGGATCCGTCGAGTCGTCGCAACGTGCTCGCAGCACCGCTGATCGCCGAGGCCACCTGGTGGTACTGGCGCGCCATGGCCTGAACCGCGCTCGGGTCGCCGGACGGACCCGCTACGAGCGCACTCACTTCTCACCCGCGATGGACTTCACGAGTTCGGCCTCCGAGTCGTCGAACGCGTTGTCGATGTTGAGCGCCAACTTGGCGAGCTTCTCGATCGACTCGCTGAGTTCACGGCGGTGGCTGTCCCACCCCGAGGAGAAGGACCGGATCCGCCTGGCGAGCTCGGCATGGCCGACTGCATCGGCTGCGTCTCCCGAATGCTGATCCGCGTTGTCGAATTCGTGCTTCACCGCACTGAGGTCGCTCCAGAGCGACTCCATCTTCGCGCCTTGGTAGCGCAGTGTTCCGCCTGCCACTGTTTTCTTCTTCCCCCGGTTCACGCTCGTGCTGCATGCTTCGCCGCCCCTGCGGCGAGAGCGGTGGCCGGCACCCGAGAGCGCCGGCCACCGTCGTGCAGCGCCTGACTAGCCGATGCTCGACGCGAGCTGCTCGTCCGTGGACTCGAGCGTGTTCGCGGCGCTCTCGAGGAAGCCGGCCATGCCGTCGATCGCCTGGATCGTCTGCGTCGCGCCGGAGTTGAACTCCGAGTACGTCGCGTCGAACGCCTTCGACGACTTGTCGGTGACGTAGCCCGAGGACACGAGGTTGTCGATCTGGCTCTTGAGCTGGCTCAGCTGGTCCTCGATGGCCTTCTGGCCGTTGCGGAGCTGCGAAGCCTGGTTGCGGAGATCGTCGTAGGTGACGTTGACGTTTGCCATGTGCATACCCTCCCGATGCGGTATTTGATGTACCGGGAGCCCCCCGGCCGACTCGACGATACTGGATTCCGTTGCATCTCGCAGCAGTTGGGGACAAGAACCAGAACGAGGGGTACACCGTGGCACGACGCCGGAAGGACGAAGGGACGCCGGAACGACCGGTCGTCACGCACGCCGAGGTCGAACGCGACCGGCAGGCCGGACACCTCTCCCGCGCGTGGGTCCTCCCGACCGCTCCGGTGTCCGACCACGAGCCCGACGCGGTGGTGCACACCGAGCCGCCGCTGCCGACGATCGGGGTGGTGCCGAGGCTGGTCCTCGAGGTCGCGCCGGGCAACGTCGTCCCGCTGGACCAGCCGATGGTCCTCGGTCGCAAGGTTGCCACCGCCCCTGGCCGGCGGGCGGTGCTGCTCGACGATCCCGGCCGCTCGGTCTCGCGCGAGCACGCGGCGATCCGTCCGACGGGTGACGGCGGCCTCGTGGTCGAGGACCTCGGGTCGGCCAACGGCACAGTGGTGGTCCGGGCCTCCGGCGCGCAGGAGCCGAGCGTCGGCGGCGCTCAGGTGGTGGCACGCCCCGGCGACGTGGTCATGGTCGGCGACTACGCGGTCCGGGTGCTCGCCGGCTGACGCCGACCCGGCGGACGCAGGCCCGGCGGAGGCAGGCCCGGCTGACGCCGGCCTGCGGACCGGCGAGGCCGGCCGACGAGCGGCGGGACCGCGCCAGCGCAGCCCCTCAGCGCCCGTGACGCTCGGCAGCCCGCCGCATCGCCCGCACCAGCAGCGGGCCCGGCAGCCGCAGGAGCCACCCGGGCACCAGCCCACGAACGGTGCGGAGGACCCGCACGGCCCGCTCGTACCGCCGCTGCTCCCGAGGCCCCCACGCGAAGCCGTAGTCCGAACGCAGGCGATCCGGCAGCATGCCCACGGTCACGATCCGGACGAGCGGCATCGCCACCCGCACCCACCACGGCGCGAACCGCGGATGCAGGAGGTCCCGCACGACACCGCGGGCGTCCTCGGTGACGATCAGCTGGTCGAGCGTCTCCGCCCAGTAGCGGTCGAACGCGGCCACGGACCCCGGCCAGCGCGACGGCGGCACCCGGAGCGCGGTCCCGATCGGCGCGTACGCCTGCAGGACCTCCTCGGCCCGTGCGGCGAACACGTCCGACCCGAACGCCGCGTGTGCCCGCCGCGCCGAATCGAACAGGGTCGCGGCGACCCAGAGCTGCCGGTCCACATCGTCGGCACCGGCGACGGGCACGTGCGCGCGGTCCACGAAGGAGGCCGCGATCGCCGCGTCCTCCGGGGTGCCCGACACCACCGCGAAGACGAACGACAGGGTGTGCGCGAGCCGCTGCTGCGGCCTCCGCGCGAAGTCGGAGTGGCGGCGGACGCCCGCCGCGACCACGGGGTCCGCGATCTGCAGCAGGATGGCGCGACCGCCGGCCGCGACCGGCGTGCTGTCCGCGAGCAGGTGGCGGAACGCACGGTCGCGACCAGACGCCGGACGGGAGGCACGGTGCGGGTCGTGCACTGCGCCTCCCGTCCGCGGAGCGCGCGTCGACCGCCCAGCGCCCGTCGAGCGCCCGGCGCCCGTCGACCGCTCAGCGGTCACGTCGTGCCCGCCGCTGCCGTGCACGAGGCGAGACGTCGATCCAGATTGCCGCGCCGAGCGCAACGACGCCGACGGCGGTCGCCGCGACGACGAAGGCCGTGCTGCCGACGTCGCCGCGTGCGGCGGAGAGCAGTGCCGCGACCGTCCAGATCGCGGGGAGCGGCCACAGCACGCCCGAGCCCGCGACGATCGCGGCGAGGACGCCGGCGGCGAGCAGCACGATCCAGCCGGCGTTGCCGGCCGTGCAGGCGGGCCCGGACGTCTGCGGCCCGCAGGCGGTCACGCCGGAGCGGACGCCGAGTGTGGCCGCAGCCGCGATCAACAGCAGGCCGGCCACCGACACCAGCCGTGCTGCGCCGGGTTGGCGGCGCAGGCGCTGCTGGAGTCGGGAGATCACGCCCCGATGCTAGTCAGCGCCGGTGTCAGAGCGGCTTGGTGCCGAGGTCGTTCCCGAGGTCGGGGTGGTCCTCGTCGCCGTCGTGCTCCCACAGGTCCGGGGCCTCTTCGCGCTCGGCGCCGCCGGTCGGGCCGGACGCGGTCCCGTCGCCGGGCTGCGGCTCGACGGTCTCGCCGCCGACCGCGTCGTTCGTCACGGTCTCGAGTGCTTCCTCGCGGTCATCGACCTCGTGCGGGCCGGTGTGCTCGGTGTCCACGTCGTCGTCACGGAAGCCCTCCGTGTCGGGGCCGTCGTTCGGGGTGGTGCCGGGGTCGCTCATGGGGTTCCTCTCGTTCGTGGGTGTCCTGTCTACGCGCCGCGGCTCGGCGGACACGAAGCGGACGCCTACGCGGACACGAAGCGGACGTCGCCGTGGTCGTCGCCCGACGCGCCGTCGAGCCCGAGCTGCTGCGCAAGACCCTGCTCGTCGGTCGCACCCCAGCGCTCGACGATCTTGCCGTCGCGGAACTTCGCGACCTGGATGCCGCGGACCTCGAACGACTTCCCGGTCGGCTCGTGTCCCTGGAACGGCCCGGTGTGGGTGCCGCGGATCGTGAACACCGCGGTGACGAAGTCGTCCGTGACGACCAGCGGGTCCGGGGTGAGCTCGAGGTCCGGGAAGGCCGTCGTGAAGTCCTGCCAGAAGTCGACGATGCCGGCGAGCCCGGGGGCCTGGCCCGGCGCCGGGTCGTGGTCGACGACGTCCTCGGCCCAGACCTCGCCGAAGCGGTCGAAGGCGCGGTCCTGGATGATGCCGCCGAGGCGCTCCTGCGCGGCCTGGTTGGCGTCGGTGCTCATGTGGTGTTCCTCTCGTCGTAGTCTTCCTGCGTACGCGTCGGGGGTCGGAGGAACAGGACGGTCCGGGGGACGGGTGTCCGCTGCGCGCACCGGACCGGCCTGGAGGCACGGGGAGCGACCCGGGTTCGGGTCGCGTTCACCCGATGGCCACCTCCGCGACACGACGTCGGTGCATGCTCTGGCGTGCTCGGGGGAGTGGAGCGCGGTCGCCGACGGGTGGTCGAGCGACCGCGCCTTCCCCCGTGGGACCGCCGACGTACCGTCTGCCCGGCGTGCAGCGCCGAGGTCAGACGCGCTCGAGCAGGTGCCGCCCCTCGACGTCGGCCAGCGAGAGCGTCCGGTAGCCGGCGGCGTCGAAGAACACCGTCACGCGGTCGTCCTCGGTGCTCATCACGGTGCCGCGCCCCCACTCGGCGTGCTCGACGATCGACTCGGGCGGCCAGGTGTCGTCGTGTGCCCCGTCCACACCGTGCGCGGCGTCCTCGTACGCGGTGCCCGACGTGCAGGTGTCGCAGTTGCCGCACGGCTCGGCGAGCTCGTCGCCGAAGTAGCCGAGGAGGAACTGCCGTCGGCAGCCGAGGGTCTCCGCGAACCGGCGCATCATCGCGATGCGGGACTGCTCGACCTCCTGGCGCTGGTCGGCCCGCTCCGAGGCCGTCTTCGCCGCCGCTGCCGCGGTCGTGGGCCCGCCGTCGACCCGTGAGAGGCCGTCGGGTCCGTCGTCGAGCGCGCCCGCCTCGACGAGGGTGTTCGCGGCGCGGGCAGCCGTGCGCGACGACAGCCCCGAGGCGTCCGCGAGGGCCGAGCGGGGGACCGCCCCGGTCGCGGGCACGGCGTCGAACACGGCGCGGAGCGAGGCGGGCTTCGGCGTACCCGAGGCGAAGAACCGGCGGAGCCCGAGGTCCTCGGACCGGTAGTGCAGCGTCGCCGTGGCCGGCTGGCCGTCGCGCCCGGCGCGACCGATCTCCTGGTAGTGGGCGTCGACGGACTCGGCGACGTCGGCGTGCAGGACGAAGCGGACGTCGGGCTTGTCGATGCCCATGCCGAACGCGCTCGTCGCCACGACCACGTCGAGCTCCCCGTCGTGGAACGCCTGCAGCACGGCCTCCCGGTCCCGTACCCGCATGCCGGCGTGGTACGGCCGGGCGTCCTTGCCGCGGGCACGGAGGGCGTCGGCGTACTCGTCGGTCTCGCGCCGGGTGGCGACGTAGACGATGCCGGTCCCGGTCGCCGCCGCGGCCTGCTCGACGACGGCGGCGCGCTTGTCGTCGGCGTCGGCGTACCGCTCGACCTCGATCCGGATGCCCGGGCGGTCGAACCCCGCCGCGAGGACGACCGGGTCCCGCATGCCGAGGCGCGCGGTGATGTCGTCGCGGACCGGTGCCGAACCGGTGGCGGTGAGGGCGAGCACCGGAGGACGCCCGAGGCGCTCGGCAGCCTCGCCGAGTGCGAGGTACGCGGGCCGGAAGTCGTGCCCCCACGACGACACGCAGTGCGCCTCGTCGACGGTCAGGAGCGCGACGCCGGCGTCGGCGAGGCGTTCGACGACCTCGTCCTTGGCGAGCTGCTCCGGGGCGAGGAACACGTAGCGGACGTCCCCGGCGGCGATGGCGTCCCACGCGTCGGCGACGTCGGAGGGAGAGGCGGTCGCGTTGATCGCCACGCCGGGCGGCGCGTCCGGGTGTGCCCGCAGCCCGACGACCTGGTCCTGCTGGAGCGACACCAGCGGCGAGACCACGATCACCAGGCCGTCCAGGGCGAGGCCGGCAACCTGGTAGATCGCGGACTTCCCCGAGCCGGTCGGCATCAGGGCGAGGGCGTCGCGACCTCGGAGCACCGCGTCGATCACGGTGGCCTGCGCGTCGCGCAGGTCCCAGCCGAAGACGTCGGCGGCGCGGGTTCGGAGTTCGTCGTGCACCCGATCACCATGGTCCGCTGCCCCTGGGCGCCTGTCCGGCGGTGCGCCCTGTGGATGGCGCCCTGCGGAGGCGACCCGTGCCTCCAGGCCGATCGCGCACCGCGCGTCCCGCGCGACGGCTCCGGCGCGCACCGCGCGTCCACCTGCCGGCGCTAGGCTGACCGGCGGCCGTTGTCTCGACATCGAGCGACCCTCGATGTGGAGTGTGGCAACCAGGTGACCGATGCCGATCGCACGGAACGTGCGGGAAGAAGAACAGCGTGGATCTTTTCGAGTACCAGGCCAGGGACCTCTTCGAGTCCTACGGCGTCCCCGTCCTGCAGGGGATCATCGCCGACACCCCCGAGGAGGCGAAGGCAGCGGCCGAGAAGATCGGCGGCGTGGTCGTCGTCAAGGCGCAGGTGAAGGTCGGCGGTCGCGGCAAGGCCGGCGGCGTCAAGGTCGCGAAGACCCCGGACGAGGCCCACGAGCACGCGAAGGCGATCCTCGGCCTCGACATCAAGGGCCACACCGTCCAGCGCGTGATGATCGCCCAGGGCGCCGACATCGCCGAGGAGTTCTACTTCTCGGTGCTGCTCGACCGGGCGAACCGCTCGTACCTGAGCCTCGTCAGCGTCGAGGGCGGCATGGAGATCGAGCAGCTCGCGGTCGAGAAGCCCGAGGCCCTCGCCCGTGTCGAGGTGAACCCGCTGACCGGCATCGACAAGGAGGCCGCGCTCGCGATCGCGCGGCAGGCGAACTTCCCCGCCGAGCTCCAGGACCAGGTCGCGGACGTCTTCGTGAAGCTCTACGACGTCTTCGCCGGCGAGGACGCCACCCTGGTCGAGGTCAACCCGCTCGTCCGCACCGGCGACGGGCAGATCCTCGCCCTCGACGGCAAGGTCTCGCTCGACGAGAACGCCGACTTCCGCCACGAGCAGCACAAGGAGCTCGAGGACACCGCCAGCGAGGACCCGCTCGAGGCCAAGGCGAAGCAGCACGGCCTCAACTACGTCAAGCTCGACGGCGAGGTCGGGGTCATCGGCAACGGCGCCGGACTCGTCATGTCGACGCTCGACGTCGTCGCCTACGCCGGTGAGCGCCACGGCGGCGTGAAGCCCGCGAACTTCCTCGACATCGGCGGCGGCGCCTCGGCCGAGGTCATGGCCAACGGACTCGACGTCATCCTCGGCGACGAGCAGGTCAAGAGCGTCTTCGTGAACGTCTTCGGCGGCATCACCGCGTGCGACGCCGTCGCGAACGGCATCGTCGCCGCGCTCGGGATCCTCGGCGACTCGGCCACCAAGCCGCTCGTCGTGCGCCTCGACGGCAACAACGTGGAAGAGGGTCGTCGGATCCTGGCGGAGGCGGCGCACCCGCTCGTCACCGTCGCCGCGACCATGGACGATGCGGCCGAGAAGGCCGCCGAGCTCGCCGCGGCCGCGGCGTAAGGAGCCTGCAGAACAATGTCGATCTTCCTCAACAAGGACTCCAAGGTCATCGTCCAGGGCATCACCGGCGGTGAGGGCACCAAGCACACCGCGCTCATGCTCAAGGCCGGTACCCAGGTCGTCGGCGGCGTGAACGCCCGCAAGGCCGGCACGACCGTCACGCACGGCGACGTCGAACTCCCCGTCTTCGGCTCCGTCCGCGAAGCCGTCGACACCACCGGCGCCGACGTCTCGATCGTCTTCGTCCCGCCGGCGTTCGCGAAGGACGCCGTGATGGAGGCCATCGACGCCGAGGTCCCGCTCGTCGTCGTCATCACCGAGGGCATCCCCGTGCAGGACTCCGCGGAGTTCTGGGCGCACGCCAAGGCACTCGGCGGGAAGACCCGCATCATCGGCCCGAACTGCCCCGGCATCATCACTCCGGGTGAGTCCCTCGTCGGCATCACGCCGGCGACGATCACCGGCAAGGGCCCGATCGGCCTCGTCTCGAAGTCCGGCACGCTGACCTACCAGATGATGTACGAGCTGCGTGACCTCGGCTTCTCGACCGCCATCGGCATCGGCGGCGACCCGGTCATCGGCACGACGCACATCGACGCGCTCGCCGCGTTCGAGGCCGACCCCGAGACCGAGGCGATCGTGATGATCGGCGAGATCGGTGGTGACGCCGAGGAGCGTGCGGCCGACTACATCAAGGCGCACGTCACGAAGCCCGTCGTCGGCTACGTGGCCGGCTTCACCGCACCGGAGGGCAAGACCATGGGGCACGCGGGTGCGATCGTGTCCGGCTCCGCGGGGACGGCCGAGGCGAAGAAGCAGGCGCTCGAGGCGGCCGGCGTCAAGGTCGGCAAGACGCCGTCCGAGACGGCCGCGCTCCTGCGCGAGATGGTCGCCGCCGCCAAGGCGTAGCGGCGTCGTCGGACTTCGCGTCCGGACAGACGGACGGGAGGCACGGTGCGGGTTCGCGCCGCGCCTCCCGTCGTTCGTGCCCCGCGGCACGTACCCTGGCCCGGATGAACCGCCTGGGAACCGCCGTGCTCGCCGCGATCGAGGGGATCGTGACGGTCGGTGTCGGCGTCGGGATCGCACTCGTGCCGCTCACCCTGCTCTGGGGGTTCGAGTACGGGCTGCAGGTCGACTGGGACGTGTTCTGGAAGGCGAGCGGCAGCGTCTGGCTCGTCGGACACGGGGTCGACGTCACCTTCCTGCTCGGCGCAGCGGCCGCGAAGGCGTCCGGCGTGAGCGGAGCTTCTGCGCCGATGCACGTCACGCTCGCCGCGCTCGGGTTCGCGATCGTCACCGCCTGGCTCGGGGCCCGTGCCGGTCGCCGCTTCGCCGAGACCGCCCACCGGACCACGGGCGTGCTCGTCGGCACCGCGGTCGTCGCCCTGCTCGGTCTCGCGATCGCGCTGTCGTCGACCTCCGCCGCGACGGACCCGAGTGTCTGGCAGGCGGTCGTGTTCCCGGCGCTCTGGTTCGGGATCCCGGCCTTCGTCGCCTCCGAGGTGTGCCGCGTGCGCCGGATGCTCCCGGCGGACGCAGTGTCGCAGCGGGCGATCGACCTCGTGGAGCGGGTCCCCGCCACCTGGCGAGCGATCGCCGGCTTCGGCCTCCGAGCCGGCACCGCCGCGACGGCCGCGGTCGTCGCCGTCGCCGGACTCGTGGTGACGGTCCTGCTCTTCACGTCCTTCGCCGAGGTCATCACCCTGTACGAACGGTCGCACGCCGGGGTCGTGGGCGGCATCGCCCTGACGGTCGGGCAGCTCGCGTTCCTGCCGGACCTCGTCGGGTGGGCCACCGCCTGGCTCGTCGGACCCGGGTTCGCGATCGGTACGGGGTCGAGCGTCTCCCCGATCCAGACGGCCCTCGGCCCCATCCCGGGCATCCCCGTGTTCGGCGCGCTGCCGGCGTCCGGGCACACCTTCGGGCTGGTCTGGGTGCTCGTGCCCGTCGTCGCCGGGTTCGCGGTCGCCGGACTCCTGCGCCCCCGGCTCGTCCGGGCCCTCGGCAGCGCCGACTCCGCGCTGTACCGGGCGCTCGGCGGTGTCGCGACCGGGCTCGTGGCCGGCGTGCTCACCGGTGCCGTCGCGTGGGTGTCGTCGGGGTCGCTCGGGCCGGGACGGCTCGCCGACGTCGGGCCGCACGCGCTCGTCGTCGGGGCGTTCGCGGCGCTCGAGGTCGGGGTACCGGCCGTCGTCGCGCTCGCCGTCGGCAGCGACCTGGTCCGACTCCCGGAGCGCCGCGAGCGCTGGACCGAGGTCGACCAGGACGACGCCGACGCAGTGGGCGCTGAGGGGTCGCTGCTCGACGCGCTCGACCGGGCGGGGGCGGGGCGGACCACGGGTGTCCACCGCTTCGTCGTCGAGGAGGTCCACGACCCGCACGCCACGCGCACCACCGGCGCGGCAGTGCCGGACAGACCGGACACCGGGACCACCACCGGCACGGCAGTGCCCGCGACCTCGGACACCGGGACCGCCACCGGCGCGGTCACCGAGCCGATCACCCGGCGCGCCGCCGAGGAACCGGACAGCTCCCCGATGCCGGACGCCCACGCACCCGACGAGGACGTCGAGCTCCCCGAGTGGGCGCGCACCGACGTCGTCGCGTCCGACCGCGTCGATCGCACCTCCGACGACGAGCGCGGACACCCGACCCGTGCCGCCCTGGGCAGTGTGCGGGACCGCCTGCGCAGCGCAGCTGACGGGGTGCGCGGCGGTGTCCGGGACCGCGCGGCAGCGGTCCGCGACCGGATCGGCGGCGAGCGCGTCGACGAGGCGCCCACGCCCCTGCCGACCGCCCCGGGCACCGAGCAGCAGCCCGCGTTCCCGTGGAGCACGGAGGAGTTCGTCGCCGGACACCACGACGACACGGAAGCGGTCGACGACGCCAGCCCGGCCGACGCCACTCCGCACGACGCCACCCGGGCCGACCGCACCGAACCCGGACGCGCTCCGCACAGCACCCGGCGCGCCGACGGCACCTCCTCCCGCCCGGACTGGGACCACACCGACCAGATCCCCGAGGACGAGCTGCCGTGGTGGCGCAAGCCGAAGTCGACGGAGTAGCACGCCCGAGCGCCCCGGTAGGCTGGACCCCGTGCTCGAACTGGTCGTCCTGATCTCCGGTACCGGGTCAAACCTGCGGGCGCTGCTCGAGGCGACCACGGACGCCGAGTACCCCGCCCGCGTCGTCGCGATCGGGGCCGACCGTGACGCCGAGGGCCTCGGGCTCGGCGAGGAGTTCTCGATCCCGACCTTCACGGTCCCGTACTCCCGGTACGCGAGCCGTGCGGAGTGGGGCGCTGCGCTCGCCGAACAGATCCGTCCGTGGACACCCGATCTGCTCGTGCTCTCGGGCCTGATGCGCCTGCTGCCGCCGGCCGTCGTCGCGGAGTTCTCCCCGATGATCATCAACACCCACCCCGCGTACCTGCCTGAGTTCCCCGGCGCCCACGGCGTGCGGGACGCACTCGCCGCCGGTGTCACCGAGACCGGCGCGAGCGTCATCGCGGTCGACGACGGCGTCGACTCCGGGCCGATCCTCGCGCAGGAGCGCGTCCCGGTGCTGCCGGGCGACTCGGAGTCGACGCTGCACGACCGCATCAAGCCGGTCGAGCGTCGCCTGCTCATCCAGACCGTCCTCGACATCGCCAACGGCACGACCGACCTGAAGGGCCCCTCGAACGCATGAGCGTGCACGCCGCCGACCCCAGCCTGTACCGCGACCGAGACGTGGTGCCCGTGCGCCGCGCGCTCATCTCGGTCTCCGACAAGTCCGGCCTGCTCGAGCTGGCCGGCGCGCTCGCCGAGTCCGGCGTCGAGATCGTCTCGACGGGATCGACCGCGCAGACGATCCGTGACGCTGGGTTCGCCGTCACCGACGTCGCGAGCGTGACGGGCTTCCCGGAGTCGCTCGACGGCCGCGTGAAGACCCTGCACCCCTCCGTGCACGCTGGGCTCCTCGCCGACCTCCGCCTGGAGTCGCACGAGCAGCAGCTCGCCGAGCTCGGCATCGAGGCCTTCCAGCTCGTGGTCGTGAACCTCTACCCGTTCGTCGAGACGGTCGCGTCCGGTGCGGACACCGCCACCGTGGTCGAGAACGTCGACATCGGCGGCCCGGCGATGGTCCGCGCGTCGGCGAAGAACCACCCGAACGTCGCGATCGTCGTCTCGCCGTCGTCCTACGCCGAGGTCGTCGAGGCCGTCCGTGCCGGTGGCACGACGCTCGAGCTCCGGAAGCGCCTGGCGGCGCAGGCGTTCGCGCACACCGCGGCCTACGACACGGCGGTGGCCTCCTACTTCGCGACGGACGTCATCGCGTCCGCGAAGACCGACGGCGACGACCGGGAGGCCCGTGCGGACTTCCCGGAGCACCTCACGGTCGACGCGGGGCTGGCCAGCACCCTCCGCTACGGCGAGAACGCGCACCAGCGCGCGGCGCTCTACCGCTCCGAGCACGGCACCGGCATCGCCCAGGCGACGCAGCTGCACGGCAAGGAGATGTCGTACAACAACTACGTCGACGCCGACGCGGCCGTCCGCGCCGCCTACGACTTCACCGAGCCGGCCGTCGCGATCATCAAGCACGCGAACCCCTGCGGCATCGCGGTCGCCCCGACGGACGCGTCCGACCCGATCGCGTCCGCCCACGCCGCGGCACACGCCTGCGACCCGCTGTCCGCGTTCGGCGGCGTCATCGCGGCCAACCGCCCGGTGACGCTCGGGATGGCCGAGACCGTCGCCGACATCTTCACCGAGGTCGTCGTCGCCCCGGCGTTCGACCCCGAGGCACTCGAGGTCCTCTCCCGCAAGAAGAACATCCGCCTCGTGCAGCTGCCCGCCGACTTCGCACTCGCCCCGCAGGAGGTCAAGCAGGTCTCCGGCGGCTTCCTCGTGCAGGACGCCGACCGCTTCGACGGCTTCGACCAGTCGACGTGGACCCTCGTGTCGGGCGAGCCCGCGGACGAGCAGACCCTCGCCGACCTCGCGTTCGCGTGGAAGGCGTGCCGTGCGGTGAAGTCGAACGCGATCCTGCTGGCGAACGCCGGCGCGAGCGTCGGTGTCGGCATGGGCCAGGTCAACCGGGTCGACTCGTGCCACCTCGCGGTCAGCCGTGCCGGTGAGCGCGCCGCCGGGTCGGTCGCGGCGTCCGACGCGTTCTTCCCCTTCGCCGACGGCCTGCAGGTGCTGCTCGACGCCGGGGTCCGCGCGGTCGCCCAGCCCGGCGGCAGCGTCCGCGACGACGAGGTCATCGCCGCCGCGAAGGCAGCCGGCGTCACGATGTACCTCACGGGCGAGCGGCACTTCTTCCACTGAGTCCATCAACCCGGAGCGTTCGGCAAACACGGAAAACGCTTGCGCGCCACGTTCGACTGTGAATAGTCTGTAAGGCTCCGCGACAGGCACGCCGACGACCCAGCAGGACACTGCAGAGCGGTCGGCGGCACCGCGGGACACAACGGTGACGAAGACGACGACTGGAGTGACGATGCACACGACGACCGGAACCACGGCCATGGCAGCCCGTGCGGACATCGTGCGCGTCGTGGGGACCGCTCCCGACGCACGACCGCGGGTCGCACCCGCGGCCGTCGCGCCGTACCCGTTCCCGGGTACGCCCGCCGTCACGGCACCGCTGTCCGCGTAGGGCTGCTTCCCACAGCCAGCGACGAGCCACCGGTCACGACCGGCGACGACGAGCACGCGACGAGCCGCCGGACGACCACCGGCGACGACGAGCACGGGCCCGCGCGAGCCCACGCCTGAACCCGGGGACGACCACGTCCCCGGTGCACTCCGACCGAACCGCCGCCGCACGACCAGCGGCGACGAGCGGACACGACGCGACACCGGACCCGCCCGACCAGGCGGGGTCGGCCCGTGACGCGACCGCCCGCTCGGCCGACGACCACCACGCAACGCAACACCGTGCCTCCAGGCCGGCTGCTGCGACAGCAGCGACCGACCCGGGGGACCGGCACGACGCACGAGGACGCAGACCCCATGTCCAAGACGCCAGACCAGGCGCGCCCGTCCACTCACCGCCCCTCGACACAGCGCCCGTCCACCCTGCGCGCAATCGCGCGCATCTACCCCTACGTGAAGCCGCACCAGCGGCGCCTCATCGGTGGCATGCTCGCCGCCATGGGCGCCTCGCTGGTCGCGCTCGCGATCCCGTACGTCCTGCAGTGGCTCGTCGACGGGCCGCTGTCCTCCAAGGACGCCGCACAGATCTGGCCCGCCGGCCTCGGGGTCCTCGCGCTCGGCGTGCTCGAGGCCTTCTTCATCGCCTCACGCCGTCGGCTCGTCATGCGTCCCTCCACCCGGATCGAGACGAGCATGCGGAACGCGCTCTACGCGAAGCTGCAGGACCTGCCGGTCGCATTCCACGACCGATGGGAGTCCGGCCAGCTGCTCTCCCGGTCGGTGTCCGACCTGTCGCTCATCCGACGGTGGCTCGCGTTCGGTGTCGTCCTGCTCGTCGTCAACATCGTGACGATCGTGGTCGGCTTCGTCGTGTTGTTCACCTTCGGGTGGCTGCTCGGCCTGGTGTTCCTCGTCGCGTCGATCCCGCTCTGGATCAACGGCCTGCTGTTCGAGCGCAAGTACTCGGTGGTGGCCCGTCGCAGCCAGGACCAGGTCGGTGACCTCGCCACGAGCGTCGAGCAGTCGGTGCACGGGATCCGCGTCCTCAAGGCGTTCGGCCGCGGGCGGTACAAGCTCGACGAGTTCAGCGAGCAGGCGGAGGCCCTCCGCGGCACGGAGATCGAGAAGGCGAAGGCCGTCGCGAGCATCTGGCTCTGGCTGCTGCTGGTGCCGGACGTGGCGTTCGCGCTGTGCCTCCTCGCCGGGATCTTCCTGGCGTCGCAGGGGCAGCTCACGGTCGGGCAGCTCTTCGCGTTCTTCGCGACCGCGACGGTGCTCCGGTTCCCGATCGAGTCGATCGGCTTCCTGCTCTCGATGACGTTCGACACCCGCACGGCGGTCGACCGCTTCTTCGAGGTCATGGACTCCGAGAACACGATCACCGACCCCGCGAACCCGAAGACGATCGCGGAGCCACACGGCGCGCTGTCCTTCAACGCGGTGCACTTCCGCTACCAGGACTCCGCGCCGCAGTACCCCGACCTCATCAACGGCGTCGAGCTGCAGCTCCGGCCGGGCGAGACCATGGCGCTCGTCGGGCTCACCGGCTGCGGCAAGACCACGCTGCTCTCGCTCGTGCCGCGGCTCTACGACGTCACCGGGGGCTCGGTGACGATCGACGGCGTCGACATCCGCGACCTCACGCGCGAGGAGCTCCGGCGACACGTCGGCGTCGCCTTCGAGGACGCCACGCTGTTCTCGACGTCGGTGCGCGACAACGTGCTGCTCGGACGGCCGGACCTCTCCGGCGACGAGGCCGAGGCCGTCATGCGCGAGGCGCTCGACATCGCACAGGCGTCCTTCGTGGACGACCTGCCCGACGGCGTCGACACACGGGTCGGGGAAGAGGGGCTGTCGCTCTCCGGCGGGCAGCGGCAGCGTCTGGCGCTCGCCCGTGCGATCGCCGCCCGTCCGTCGGTCCTCGTGCTCGACGACCCGCTGTCGGCGCTCGACGTCGACACCGAGGCCCGGGTCGAGGCGGGCCTGCGCCGCGTCCTCGCCGAGACCACGTCGCTCATCGTGGCGCACCGTCCGTCGACGGTGACGCTCGCGGACCGCGTCGCCCTCATGGAGAACGGCGTCGTCACCGCCGTCGGCACCCACTCGGAGCTGATGGCCACCAACGACCACTACCGCTACGTCATCTCCTCGCTCGACGAGGACGACGCCACCGCACGAGAGGAGGCGATGGCATGAGCCAGCAGGAACAGCAACTGCCCGTCGAGACGGCAGCACAGCCGTCCGGCGCGGCGTCCGCGCCACAGGAGGCCGTGGACGAGCAGGCCGCCGCGCAGTCGGCGGCTCCGATCACCGCGTCGATCACCACGCTCGGCGTCCGCGGCGAGGAGCGCGACGACTTCACCAAGGCGGAGAGCAAGCGCCTGCGGCGTCGCTCCCTCGCCCTGCTCGGGTCGCTCGCGGCTCCGCTCAAGGCGCGGCTCGTGCTCCTCGCCGTCGTCGTCGTGGTCTCCACGGCGGGCACGGTCGCGGGCCCGGCGCTCATCGCGTGGGGCATCGACAACGCCCTGCCGGCGGTGCTCGACCGGAACGACTGGGTACCGGCGTTCGGTGTCGTCGCGACGTACATCGTCGTGGCGATCGCCGGTGCGGTCCTGACGGCCTGGTACACGGTGCTGGCAGCCCGGATCAGTCAGGCGATCCTGTTCGACCTCCGCAAGCGGGTGTTCCTGCACACGCAGCGGTTGTCGCTCGAGTTCCACGAGACGTACACGTCGGGTCGGATCATCTCCCGGCAGACGAGCGACCTCGACTCCATCCGCGAGCTGCTCGACTCCGGGCTGAACCAGCTCATCCAGGGCGTGCTCTACATGGTGTTCACGGCGATCGCCCTCGTCGCGCTCGACCCGACGTCCGGGCTGGTGCTCGCGGTGTCGCTCGTGCCGCTGTGGTTCCTGATCCGCTGGTTCCAGTCGAACTCGCAGACGCTCTTCCGGGCCACCCGTGTCGCGTCGGCCCGGGTGATCGTGCACTTCGTCGAGACGATGACGGGCATCCGGGCGGTGCAGGCGTTCCGCAAGGAGTCCCGCAACCGAGACGAGTACGGCGGCTACGTCGAGGACTACCGGGTGGCGAACACGAAGGTGTTCAACCTGTTCGGGACCTTCGACCCGGTGCTCGTGCTCATCGGCAACGCCACGCTCGCCGCGGTCGTCATCGTGGGCGGCTTCCGGATCGTCGGCGGGTCGCTCGAGGTCGGTGCGCTGCTCGCGGTCGCGCTCTACGCCAAGCGGTTCTTCGACCCGGCGCAGGAACTCGCGATGTTCTACAACGGGTACCAGTCGGCCTCGGCCGCGATGGAGAAGATCTCCGGCGTGCTCGAGGAGCGTCCGAGCGTGCCGGACCCGGTGAAGCCCACCCGCCTCGCCGACGCCAGCGGGAAGATGGACTTCGACGACGTCGTGTTCGCGTACAACGCGGACAAGGTCGTGCTCCCGGCGTTCGACCTGCACATCCCGGCGGGGCAGACCATCGCGCTCGTCGGGTCGACCGGTGCGGGGAAGTCGACGCTCGCCAAGCTCATGGCGCGCTTCTACGACCCGTCGCAGGGGTCCGTGCAGCTCGACGGCGTGGACCTGCGGGAGCTCGACACGAAGGACATGCGCCGCGCGATCGTCATGGTCACGCAGGAGGCCTACCTGTTCTCCGGTTCGGTCGCGGACAACATCGCGCTCGGGAAGCCCGGGGCCTCCCGGGAGGAGATCGAGCGTGCGGCCAAGGCGGTCGGCGCGCACGAGTTCATCATGGCGCTGCCGGACGGGTACGACACCGACGTGAACAAGCGCGGCGGTCGTGTGAGTGCGGGGCAGCGCCAGCTGCTCTCGTTCGCGCGGGCGTTCCTCGCCGACCCGAAGGTGCTCATCCTCGACGAGGCGACGGCGTCGCTCGACATCCCGTCCGAGCGGCTCGTGCAGGAGGGCCTCGAGACCCTCCTCGCCGACCGCACGGCCGTGATCATCGCGCACCGCCTGTCGACCGTCGCGATCGCGCACCGCGTGCTCGTCATGGAGCACGGTCGCATCGTGGAGGACGGCACGCCGGACGACCTCATCGCCGGAACCGGTCGGTTCGCCCAGCTCCACGCGGCCTGGCGCGACTCGCTCGTGTAGGTCCACGCGGGCGTTGGACCACGAATCCGACGTCGAACCGTGCATCCGCGCGGGTTCGACGTCGGATTCGTGGTTCGACGTGACAGGCTCGGGCCATGAGCAACGACAGCGTGCAGCCCGGCGGCGTCGCCCTGCGCGACCCCTTCTACGGCGCACCCTTCGCCGAGGCCGTCCGACGGTTCTGGCGGAAGTACACCGTCTTCACGGGGCGGGCGTCGCGGGCCGAGTTCTGGTGGTGGTGGATCACCTCGCTCGCCGTCGGTCTGGCGCTGCAGCTCGTGCCGCAGGCGTTCACGCCGGACTCGCCCCTGTTCGAGAACCCCGTCGGCTCGTACCTCTTCGTGCTCTGGGGCCTGGCCACCCTGATCGGCTCGCTCGCCCTCGGCGCCCGACGGCTGCACGACGCGAACCTGTCCGGCTTCTGGCTGTTCGTGAACGTCGTCCCGGGCATCGGCTCGATCGTGTTCCTCGTCATGTGCCTGCTCCCGACGAACCCGGAGGGCGCACGCTTCGACCTCTGACAGGGGCGGCAGCGGGAACCCGCAAGAGTCGCCGGAGCAGGGGACGGACGCGGCCCGATCGACCTACTGTTCGCGTGTGACCCACACCCCGAGCGGCCCGGCGGCCCGCCTGCGTGAAGACCTCACGTACGGCACCGAGCACGTCCTCTTCAGCACGCTCCTCGGATCGGCCCTCGTCCCGCGGGTGGTCCGTCGCGGACTCCTGAACCTCGCCGGAGCGCACGTCGGGTCCGGTCCCGGCGTCGGCTTCGCCCTCACCGGCTCGGCCCGGAACCTCACCATCGGCACCGGCGTCTTCTGCAACAAGCACGTCTCGATCGAGGCGGTCGCCCCCGTCACCATCGGAGACGACACCGCGATCGGCATGCAGGTGCTGATCGTCACGAGCCACCACGGCATCGACGCCGCCGGGGACTGGGACCGCACGGCTTCGGGCCGCGCCGTGGTGATCGGCGAGCGGGTCTGGATCGGCGCCCGGACCATGGTGCTCCCCGGCGCCGTCATCGAGGACGACGTCGTGGTCGCCGCCGGCGCGGTCGTGGCGGGGCACCTCCGTTCCGGCGGCCTCTACGCGGGCGTCCCCGCCCGACGCATCCGCGACCTCCGACCGTCGGAGGTGGCCGAAGCCGGGGGCGTGGCAGACGTCACGGCGACCGCGGCGGTCGCGAGTGGAGCGGGCGAGCCCGTGCCGGGCCCGGGCGGGAGCATGCGGGCGACTGCGGTTCAGAACGGGTCGACCGGGAACCCGGGATCCGTCGGGTCGTAGGCGCGGTCCGGCCTGTCGCCAGCGCGGTCCGGACCGTCTCCGGTGCGGTCCGCGCGGACGGCGGCACGTGTCGGCCCGGCGCCGGCGCGGTCCGACCTGGAGGCGCGGTGCGCGCCCGCCCCGCCGGTCACGTCGTCCGACGGGTCACCCGGCTCGGGTGACCAGCGCGCCCGACGCATGTCGAGCCTCCAGGCCGAGGCGCGGTCCACGAGGGGCGTGCCCTCCGCGCGGTAGTGCTCGAGCGCGCGGGCCTCGTGGTGGACCGGCGGCAGCCCGCCGGACCGCACCACGCGCCACCAGGGCAGGTCGGAGCCCTCGTGCGCCATCACCTTCCCGACCGCGCGCGACGCCCGCGACCCGAGGGCCGCCGCGACGTCGCCGTACGTCATCACGCGACCGGGCGGGATGCTCCGCACCACCTCGGCGACGGCGGCGCCGAAGTCGATCGGCTCCGGCTCAGCGGTCACCCGAGGGTCAGGACCGCGAAGTGGTCGCCGTACTGGGTCTCGCGCACGAACTCGAACCCGAGCGCACGGAAGAAGGCCTCGGGGCTGCCGCTCCCGCCGGGCTCGTACACGACGGTCAGTCGCTCGAAGCCCCGGCTGCGTGCCTCGTCCGCGAGACCGTGCACCGCGAAGCGTCCGACGCCCCGCCCCTGCGCGGTCGCTGCGACGTTGACCCGCCAGATCGCGCTGCGCAGCTCTTCCGCGGGGTTGTCCGCGTCGAACGTGCCGATGATCATGCCGACGACCTCGTCACCGTCGAGCACGACGCGGGTCCACGCGGAGCTGGGCTTCACGTCCGACTCCGCCTGACCGTAGGTGGTCGGCTGCACGAACTGTTCCTGCCCCGGCTTCAGGGTCAGGGAGTTGGCCGCGGCGGCGGTCGCTGCGGAGAGCTGTTCGAGACGGAGATCGGCCATGCGGTCAGCGTATCCGTGCCGCCAGTCCGGGGGCCAGCGCGCCGCGTGGACCGATACCGCACCGTTGCGACCGTGCGCGGGGCCCGGTCGGCGGGGGTCGGCGCGGTATGGTCGCGACATGGCAGAGCACCGACGAGGAGCGAACCTCCCGTCGATCGGGGGGTTCAACCGGACCGTCGTGCTCGACGCGGTCCGACGCTCGCCCGAGGGCCTCAGCCGGGTGGAGCTCGCCGGACGCACGGGGCTCAGTGCGCAGACCGTGTCGAACGTGACCCGGTTCCTCATCGAGGCCGGCATGATCGTCGAGTCCGGCACGGTCGTCTCCGGTCGGGGCAAGCCGCGCACGATCCTCCGGCTCGAGGCCGGTAGTCGCTACGCGGTCGGCGTGCACGTCGACCCCGCGATCGTCACCTACGTCCTGCTCGACCTCGCCGGCACGGTCGTCGCACAGAGCACCACGTCGACACCGACCGCCGACGACCCCGCCGAGGTGGTCCGCACCATGGCGGACGCCGTGGACGCGCTCGTCGTGGGGGCCGAGGTCGACGTCGACACGGTGCTCGGGGTCGGCATCGCGAGCCCGGGGCCGATCGACGCGGAGGCCGGCGTCGTCCTCGACCCGCCGTTCCTTCCCAGGTGGCGCGACGTCCCGCTCCGCGACGCGCTCGCCCAGGCCACCGGCTACCCGGTGCTGCTCGAGAAGGACGTCACGGCGGCCGCGGTCGGCGAGATGTTCCTGGCGGGGGAGTCCGCCGCCCGGAACTTCGCCTTCGTGTACTTCGGCACCGGGTTCGGCGTCGGGCTCGTCCTCGACCACGAACCCGTTCGGGGCGTCGGTGCGAACGCGGGTGACGCCGGGCACATCATGGTCGACCAGGGCCCGCTCGCCGGGACCCCCGACGGCTCCGGCACCCGCGGAGAGGTCGGCGCCGCGGTTGCTCCCGACCGCCTCGTCCAGATCGCGTCAGCCCGCGGGCTGGCACTCGGCGAGCTGTCCGACGCCGCGTCGGTCGACCGGGCGTGGGACGCGCTCGCTGCGGCGATCGCGGCAGGCGACCAGGGCGCGCACGCGCTCGCGGCGGACGCCGGTCGGGTCATGGGCAACGCGGCCGTGCTCATCGTCAACCTCCTCGACCTCGACCGCGTGGTGTTCGGCGGTCCGTTCTGGTCGCGGATCGCTGCGGCCGCGCTGCCGGCTGCGCGTGCCGCGATCGTGGAGTCACCGTTGCTCGTGCCGAAGCACCCGATCGCGGTCGAGGAGAGCGACCGCGGGGCCGACGTCGCGGCGGTCGGGGCGGCGTGCCTCGTGCTCGACGCCGCGTTGTCGCCGCGGGCGAGCACCCTGCTCATCCGCCGCTGAGCCAGGCGTCGACGCACCGGGCGGTAGCGTCGGGGGATGACCTCCGAGATCCTCCGGTACACCGCATTCGCCGCTGAACCGGGCGGGGGCAACCCCGCGGGCATCGTGCTGGACGCGGTCGACATGTCCGACGCCGAGATGTTGGCGACCGCCCGCGAGGTCGGGTACGCCGAGACCGCCTTCGTCGTCGGCGGGACCCTCGACCGCCCGGTCGTCCGGTACTTCTCGCCCGCGGCCGAGGTGCCGTTCTGCGGACACGCGACGGTCGCCACCGGGGTCGCACTCGCCGAGCGGCACGGCACCGGGGACCGCGTGTTCGTCACCCCGGCGGGGGAGATCGCGGTGCACACGTCGACGGGGGCGGACGGTGCGGTGCTCCTCGCGATGACGAGCGTCGAGCCGTGGACGCGCGAGGTCGACCCCGGCCACCTCGCCCGGCTGTTCGACGTGACCGGGATCGGAGCCGACGACATCGCCGACGGGTTCCCGGTGCTCGAGTCCTTCGCGGGCAACCGCCACCCCGTGCTCGTCCTCGCCGACGCCGAGCTCTTCCACCAGTTCCGGTTCGACCCGCGCGTGCTCGGCGAGCTGAAGGACGACGCGGGGTGGGCCGGGACGGTGACGGTCCTGCACCGCACGGGGCCGCTCGAGTACGAGGCCCGGAACCTGTTCCCCGCCGGCCGCATCACCGAGGACCCGGCGACGGGGTCGGCAGCGGCGTCGACCGGGGCGTACCTCCGGGCGGTCGGAGCCGTGCGGCCAGGAGACCGCGTGGTGATCCGGCAGGGGCGGCACGTCGGACGTCCGAGTGTGCTGCTCGTCGACGTACCGGAGGCCGGAGGCATCACGGTGACGGGCGGCGCGACGCGGATCGGCTGAACCCGGGGTGCCCGGGCGCGCCCGTTCCTTCCCATCGCGCCTGCTGTGGTGAGCGGTTCCGGGCGTACATGGTGGTCGTGGTCGACCCGGTACGCCCGGAACCACCCGGTACGCCCGGTAGGGCCTGGTGTGCCCGATCCCAGGCGCTCGGAAGGATCAGCTGTGCCCGTTCCTTCCCATCGCGCCTGCAGTGGGAAGCGGTTCCGGGCGTAGATGGTGGTCGTGGTCGACCCGGTACGCCCGGAACCACCCGGTACGCCCGGTAGGGCCTGGTGTGCCCGATCCCAGGCGCTCGGAAGGATCAGCTGTGCCCGTTCCTTCCCATCGCGCCCGCTGTGGGAAGCGGTTCCGGGCGTACCTGGTGGTCGTGGTCGACCCGGTACGCCCGGAAACACCCGGCACGCCCGGAACCACCCGGAACCACCCGGTACGCCCGGAACCCACCCGGTAGGCCCGGAAACACCCGGTACGCCCGGAAGCACCACCCGTGCCCGAGCCCCAGTCGCCCCGAGCGACCAGACCCGCCCGGACCCCGCTGGCGGGCACGAGATCGTTCCGGAACGGAACCGGAATCCCTCTTGACACGGATAAGTCAATACGCTGGACTAATCCTGCGCGCGGGTGACGACACCCGCGGACATCCCGTGCAAAGGAGCACCGATGAAACGCCGCACCCGAATCATCGCCGGTCTCGCAGCCGTGGCAGTCGCCGCGGTCGGACTGGCGGGTTGTTCCAGCTCTGGGTCCGCCTCGAGCGACACCATCAAGATCGCCTACCAGAAGTTCGGCGCCTTCCAGCAGCTCGACGCCCAGATGAAGGAAGTCAAGACGGCGTACGAGAAGGAGTACCCGGGCAAGAAGGTCACCCTCGTGCCGATCCAGGCGCAGGGCAACGACTACTACACGAAGCTCGCGCTCATGAACAAGGCGCCGGCGACCGCGCCCGACGTCATGTACGAGGACACCTTCCTCATCAAGGCGGACGCCCAGGCCGGCTACCTGCTCCCGTTGGACAAGTACACGGCGAAGTGGAAGGACTGGGACCAGTTCTACGACAACGCCAAGCAGGCCGGTGAGGGCGTCGACGGCAAGACCTACGGCGTCTCGATGGGCACCGACACCCGAGCCCTCTGGTACAACAAGGACATCTTCAAGAAGGTCGGCCTCCCCGTCCCGTGGGAGCCCAAGACCTGGGACGACGTCCTCGAGGCGGCGAAGACGATCAAGGAGAAGGACTCCGGCGTCATCCCGTTCAACATCTACTCGGGCAAGGCGCAGGGCGAGGCCTCGACGATGCAGGGCTTCGAGATGCTCCTGTACGGCGCCGACGGTGACGGCAACACGCTCTACAAGGACAAGAAGTGGGTCACGGGCTCGAAGCAGTTCCAGGACTCGCTGCAGTTCGTGAAGGACGTCTACCAGGGCGGCCTCGGCCCGACCCCCCAGCAGGCGCTCGACACCAACGTCGGCACGACCATCGCCCAGACGTGGCTGCCGCAGGGCAAGCTCGCGATCGACCTCGACGGCTCGTGGCAGTCCGGCACCTGGCTGAAGACCGGCACCGCCCCGTGGTCCGAGTGGAACGACGTGATGGGCACGGCGGCGTTCCCGACGCAGAACGGCCAGGAGCCCGGCTACAACTCGATGTCGGGTGGCTGGACGCTCGCGGTCGGCAAGAACTCGAAGAACCCGCAGGCCGCGTTCGACTTCATCACGAAGTTCCTCGACAAGGACGGCTCGCTCAAGTACGACACCGAGAACAGCCAGATCGCCGTCCGCAAGGACGTCGCCGAGGACAGCGCCTACACCGACGCGAACCCCACGTTCAAGTTCTTCTCCGGGCTGGTGGAGCACACCAACTTCCGCCCGGCGACGAGTGACTACTCGCAGATCTCGAACGCGATCCAGGTCGCGATGGAGTCGGTCATGACCGGGCAGCAGAGTCCGAAGCAGGCCGCTGCCGCCTACGACCAGGCCGTCGAGCAGGTCGTCGGCAAGGACAACACCGTCTCCGCCGGCTGACGCGCGGCACGTCCTGACGGACGTCACCACCTGTCGGACGGGAGGCACGGCTCGCGTCGTGCACCGTGCCTCCCGTCCGACCCTCCCCACCTTCGGAAACCCCCTCCGCACCCGGAAGGCACCCCGTGTCCAGCACCCCCCTCGCGCCGACCCTGTCGGCGCCTGGTGCGCCGCAGCGCACCGACCCGCCGGCGCCGCGCAAGCGGAAGCCGCTGCGGAACGTCGGACGGGCCGTCCCGCTCCTGCCCGCCGTCGTCCTCCTCGTCATCTTCCTGCTCGGCCCCGTCATCTCCTCGTTCTACGGGTCGTTCACCAACTCGGCGCTGACCGGCGTCGGCGCCTCGGACCAGCAGTTCGTCGGACTGAAGAACTACGTCGAGCTGTTCCAGGACCCGGACTTCCCGAAGTCCGTCATCCTCACCGTCGTCTTCCTCCTCGCCTCCGCCGTCGTCGGGCAGAACGTGCTCGGCCTCGGGCTCGCGCTCCTCATGCGCAGCGCGAACAAGGTCGTCCGGTCGATCGTCGGCACCTTCGTCGTCGCCGCGTGGGTGTTGCCCGAGATCGTCGCATCGTTCGCCGCGTACGCGTTCTTCAACGACCAGGGCACGCTCAACGAGTTCCTGCAGGTCTTCGGCATCACCGGGCCGAACTGGCTGTACACGCTGCCGATGCTCTCCGTGATCCTCGCGAACATCTGGCGCGGCACCGCGTTCTCGATGCTCGTGTACTCCGCAGCCGTGCAGGAGGTCCCCGAGGAGATCACCGAGTCGGCCGAGGTCGACGGTGCCGCTGGCTGGCAGCGCCTCGTCTACATCACGATCCCGGTGATCCGTCGCTCGATCTCGACGAACCTCATGCTCACCACGCTGCAGACGCTGTCGGTGTTCACGCTCATCTTCGTGATGACCGGCGGCGGCCCGGGCACGAACTCGTCGACACTGCCGATCCTGGCGTACCAGGAGGCGTTCAAGTTCTCGCAGCTCGGCTTCGGGACGGCGATCGCGACGATCCTGCTCATCGTCGGCGCGGTCTTCTCGATCATCTACATCAAGGCGCTGAAGCCGGAGGTGGACTGACCAT
>NZ_LDQC01000039.1 GCF_001475545.1 Curtobacterium luteum
CGGCGGCTGCTGCTGCCCGGTGGACGGGGCGTACAGCGGGCGCTGCTGCCCGGCAGGCGCGTACGGCGGCTGCTGCTGCCCGGTGGGCGGGGCGTACGGCGGGCGCTGCTGCCCGGCAGGCGCGTACGGCGGCTGCTGCCCGGCAGGCGCGTACGGCGGCTGCTGCCCGGCAGGCGCGTACGGCGGCTGCTGCCCGGCAGGAGCGTACGGGTCCGCCTGCCGCTGCGGACCACCGGCGCCCTGCACGGTGGCGGCGGGGACGGCATCGGGCCGCCGCAGCGTCCCGGGCTCCCCCAGCGCCCTGCGCGCACCAGCCCGAGGGCGGCCGAGCCACAGCCACGCGGCCGTCGTCGTGGCCACGAGCATGAGCGTCAGCGGGAGTCCGCTCTGCAGCGGCACCGTCACGATGCTCGTCACGAGGCGCGCGGCCCCGTACCCGCGGACCGCCCCGAACGCACCGGTGAACACCCCGACGAGGGCGAGCGCGATCGTCCCAGCGGCGCCGGCGAGCACGGCACGGAGGAGGATCACCGGCAGCGGACTCCGCCGTGCGACCGGCACCAGGAACGCGAGCGCGAGGAAGGCCCCGACGTGGAACGGCAGCGGCGCGAGGAACACCCCGTGCACGAACCCGGCGATGATGCTGTCCCCCGCGCCGTAGCGCGCGAAGGGGCTCACCACCAGGGAGGTGCCGAGGAGCCCGACGAGTCCGGAGAGGAACTCGACCACGACCACCGAGACGACCGCGATGAGAGCACCCGTCGTGTTCGTGAGGGACGCGCCCGGGGCGAACGCCCGACGCGGGTCGCCGGCCGGACGACGGCGCTGCGGGGGTGCCGGCGGCGCGTACGGCGCACCGGACGCGGGCCCCGGTGCGGGCTGCTGCCAGCCCGCACCGTAGTACCCGCGGTGCTGCTGCCCCGGGTCGCCCGCGTTCGTCACGCTCAGTTCCCCACGATCACGGTGCCGTCCTCGGGCGCGTCGCCCTCGGTCGAGGCCGGCGCGCTGATGCTCGGCGACGACACACGCCGGGAGCGCGAGCGGCCCTGCCCGGGCTGCTTCGGCTCCGGGAGCGCGTTGAGGACCGAGTCGAGCAGCGACTCCGCGTCCGCAGCGGGCACGGCACGGGGCTCGCGCTTCGTGACGGCGACGGGGATGTCGAGGATCGCGACCGTGTTCTCGGTCGGGGTCACCGGGGCGCTCGAGCTGACCCGACGGCGGACCGGGGCGGTCGAAGCGCCGGCGGTCTCGGCGGTGGCCGGAGCCGCGGATGCCGTCGTCACGGGCGCAGCGCTCGCCGGGGCGGCACCAGCGGGCGCGGCCTCGGCCGGCGCAGCCTCGGCTGCAGCGGACTCGTCGGCCGACGAGGACTGCTCGTCGGCCGACGCCTGACCGGTGGCCAGCGGCTCGCCGCCACTGCGGCTACCGCGACGACGACGACGCTTCGAGCCGCCCGACGACTCGGCGGGCGCCTCGGACGACGACGCGATCGTCTCGGACGCCGACGCGGTCGAGGACGTCGACGTGGTCGAGGCCTCGGGCGCGGACTCCGGCGCGGTGGCGCTCGCGACACCGGTGACCGCGACGCCGGTCACCGCGGCCTCGGCGGCGGCGCGTTCCTCGTGCGGCAGGGTCGACGCCGCGATGCGGGACAGCGCGTTCTTGACGTCGTCGGTGATCTGGTGGGTCTGCGAGCCGTGGCCGTTCGACGAGGAACCACCGTTCCCGTTCGATCCGCCGTTGCCGCCGTTCCCGTTCGACCCGCCGCCGTTGCCGCCGCGGCTCTTCCGACGGCCCTTCGAGGGGCCCGGGTCAGCGTTGTTGTCGTTGACCTTCGCGTTGACCTCCTCGAGCGACTCACGGAGCCCGACGCCGATCTTCTTGCGGGTCATCTGCACGAGGCCGAGCGAGGTGACCTCGGCGACCTGGTGCTTCGTGCGGTCGCGGCTGAGGCACTCGACGAGTCGACGCAGCACGAGGTCGCGGTTGGACTCGAGCACCATGTCGATGAAGTCGACGACGATGATGCCGCCGATGTCGCGCAGACGGAGCTGGCGGACGATCTCCTCGGCGGCCTCGAGGTTGTTCTTCGTGACGGTCTCCTCGAGGTTGCCGCCGGACCCGACGAACTTCCCCGTGTTGACGTCGACGACCGTCATGGCCTCGGTGCGGTCGATGACGAGCGAGCCGCCGGAGGGCAGCCAGACCTTGCGGTCGAGGGCCTTCTCGATCTGCTCGTTGAGGCGGTACTCCTCGAAGGAGTCCGGGCCGTCGTAGATCTCGACGCGGTCCTTGAGGTCCGGCGCCACGGCGTCGAGGTAGTCCTCGATGGTCCCGCGGGCGGCGTCGCCGTCGATGATGAGCTTGGTGAAGTCCTCGTTGAAGACGTCCCGCACGATCTTGACGAGCAGGTCGGGCTCGGAGTGCAGCATGACCGGGGCGTGCCCGTTCGCGACCTTCTTCTGGATCGCCTCCCACTGGTTCGTGAGGCGCTGCACGTCGCGGGTGAGCTGCTCCTCCGTCGCGCCCTCGGCGGCCGTGCGCACGATGACGCCGGCGTGCTCGGGGAGGACCTCCTTGAGGATCTTCTTCAGTCGAGCGCGCTCGGTGTCGGGCAGCTTGCGGGAGATCCCGTTCATCGAGCCGTTCGGCACGTAGACGAGGTAGCGACCGGGCAGCGAGACCTGCGAGGTGAGGCGGGCGCCCTTGTGGCCGACCGGGTCCTTCGTGACCTGCACGAGCACCTTGTCGCCGGGCTTGAGGGCCGACTCGATGCGACGTCCGTGGCTCGTGTCGACCGAGTTCCAGTCGACCTCGCCCGCGTAGAGCACGGCGTTGCGACCGCGGCCGATGTCGACGAACGCCGCTTCCATCGAGGGCAGCACGTTCTGCACCTTGCCGAGGTAGACGTTCCCGATCAGCGACACGTTGTGCGACTTCGTCACGTAGTGCTCGGCGAGCACGCCGTCCTCGAGGACGCCGATCTCGATCTTCTGCGAGCTGGAGCGCACGATCATCTGGCGGTCGACGCTCTCGCGGCGGGCGAGGAACTCGTCCTCGGTGATCACCTGACGGCGACGCCCGGCGTCCCGGCCGTCGCGGCGGCGCTGCTTCTTGGCCTCGAGCCGGGTCGAGCCCTTGATGCGCTGCGGCTCGGTGATGAGCTCCGGCTCGCGGTCACGCTCCCGCTCACGCTCACGACGGCGCGGCTCGGGCTGCTCGGCGGCTCCCCCGAAGGAGCTGCCACCGCGCCGGCGGGACCGACGACGGCCACCGCCCTGCTCGTCGTCGTCGTCCTCGGGAGCCGAGCGGGGCGCACGCGGCGGCAGGTCCGGGAGGACCGGTGCGTGGAAGATCAGACTGGTCGTGCTGGTCGCACGGGGGACGTACGGCTCGTCCGCGGGCTCCGCCGGACTGGAGGCACTGCTCGCGTCCGCCGCTGCGGTCACGTCCGCCTCCGGTGCGGCTGCGGTCTCCGTGGCCGCGTCGTCCGCGGCGACCACCGGCAGGTCCCCGGTGAGGGTGCTGACGTCGTGCGGCTCGTCCGCGCCCGCCGTCGCCTCGACAGCGACCGTCACCGCGGGAGCCGCGTCGTCGGTCAGCGCGACGGTCTCGGTGCCGACCTCGACCGGGGCGTCGGCGACGGGAGCCTCCGCAGCGGACGCAGCCGAGGCCCGCGGGCCGGCCGTCTGCTCGACGGGAGATGCCTGCTCGACGTCCGCCCGTGCCTCCAGGTCGGCCGACCGTGCTCGGCGCCCGCCGAACAGGCGGCTCCGGCGCTTCGGCGCTTCGTCGTTCTTCGTGTTGTCGTTGTTGTTCTGCTCCACCATGGAACTGGTGCACTCCTCGGCCCCGCTCGCGCCCTGTCGGGCGGCGGGAATTCTCGTGTGGCGGGTGGCGTCCACGCCCCCGTGCTCGTTGTCGTTCGCGACCGGTCCGCGGCAACTTGTGGTGCGTCCGCGCCCGTTCGTCCCCGGGCACCCGGCCCGGGCTTCGCGGAGCGTCGGAGTGACGCGTGTTCCGGTCGCGGCACGCTCTCACCGTGCCTGTTCGGTCCGGGACCAGCCCGGAAAGCTCACGCCGCGTGACCGTGTCCGGTCGTGCGACCCCACCATCATCGCATGCCGCTCACGGAAACGACCGGATCGCGCGTGCGATGATGACCGCGTGAGCACGCCGCGTCCCCTCCACCGCCGTCCGATCGCGATGGGGGTGTTCCTGCTCGTGACCGGCGTCGTCGGGCTGTACGCCTCCTTCCGGCTCGTGTTGGACGAGTTCGCCAAGTACGAGAACCCGAAGACCGCGCTGTCGTGCGACGTCAACGTGTTCGTGAACTGCTCCGACGTGATGACGAGCGCACAGGGGCACCTGCTCGGCTTCCCGAACCCGCTCCTCGGCATCATGGGCTTCGTCGCCCCGATCGCCGTGGCCGTCATGCTGCTCGCCGGCTTCCGGAACGGTTCGCGGTGGTTCTGGATCGTGTTCAACGCCGGGGTGTTCCTCGCCTGGGTCTTCGTGACGTGGCTGTTCACGCAGACCGTGTGGTTCATCGGGGCCCTCTGCCCGTGGTGCATGCTCGTCTGGTCGATGACGATCCCGATGTTCTGGGTGTTCACGATCTGGAACGCCGCACAGGGACGTTTCGGCGCCGGGGTCCAGCGCGTCGGCAAGACCCTGCTGCCGTTCTGCTGGGCGTTCCCGCTCGCGAACTACCTCGTCATCGCGGTCTCGATCATCATCGTCTTCCCGCGCATCTTCCAGAGCTTCTGAACCCGCTGGACCACCCAGCTCGGTGACGTGTCACCGGATTCTTGGTGCCTTCCCAGCCAGGGCGGCCGGGCCGCGCCCGTCGGCGACCTACGCTCGAACCGATGAGCGAGAACCAGGGCAAGAAGGCACGGCGGGACGAGGCGCGGGAGCGTGCTCGGGTCGCCCGCGAGAAGCAGCAGGCGCGCCGTCGCCGCAACCGCACGCTGACGATCAGCGGCATCATCGTGGGCGGCCTCGCGGTCGTCAGCGCGGTCGTGCTGGTCATCGCGAACTCGGTGCAGCCGGCGGGTCCGGGGCCGGCGAACATGGCGAGCGACGGCATCGTGCTGCACGGTGTCGACGGGAAGATCGAACCGGTCACGACGAAGGCGATCCCCGAGGGCGGCAAGCCCACGCCGACGAAACAGGACGACTCGGTGGCGAACATCACCGTGTACTCGGACTACATGTGCCCGTACTGCAACCAGTTCGAGACCGCCCAGATGTCCCAGATCGAGCAGTGGGTCAAGGACGGTTCGGCGACGCTCGAGCTGCACCCGTTCAACCTGCTCGACCGGGTCTCGCTCGGGTCGAAGTACTCCACGCGCTCCGCTGCCGCTGCCGCTTGTGTCGCGAACGACGACCCGCAGGACTTCCTCGCGTACAACACCGCGCTGTACGCGAACCAACCGTCGGAGAACACCCGCGGCCTGACGAACGACGAGCTCGCGTCACTCGCGGCCAAGGCCGGCGCGACGAGCAAGGACGTCGCTTCGTGCATCACCGACCAGGAGTTCGCCGGATGGGTCACCGACGCCACGAACCGGGCACTCAACGAGAAGATCCCGAACTCGTCCCTCGACAAGGTGACCGGCACCCCGACGATCATCGTGAACGGCAAGCAGTACACCGGCTCGCTCACCGACACCGACGCGTTCTCGGCCTTCGTGCTGCAGAACGGCGGCAAGGCGTAGCGCCTGCCCCCGGCGCCGAGAGCGGCAGCCCCTGCACCGTCCCCACGAGTGGACGGCGCAGGGGCTGCCTCGCTCCGTGCTGCTGACAGCTGGCGGCGACCGGCTGCGGCCGGCTGCGGCCGGCGCAGGCTGGCTGCGGCCGGCGGCGGCTGGCAGCGGCCGGCGGCGGCTGGCTGTGGCTGGCCTGCGGCTCGCTGCGGCGAGGCGACGATTCGCGCCCGAACGTGACCGTCCGACGGCCGTCCACCGCGGCCACCACCTCGGTCCAGGGCCGCTGGCACGTGCACGACGCCCCCGCTCCGATCCGGAGCGGGGGCGTCCTGCGTGCGGTGCCGTGCTACTTCGCGGCGGCGTCGATCTTCGAGATCACGTCCGTCAGGTTCGCGAGCCTCTCGCCGTTCACCACGACGGTCGGCGTCCCGAAGCCCTGGGTGCCCTGCAGCGCAGGGTCCGCGAGCACCGCGTCGGTGGTCTTCGTCACCCAGCCCTTGAACTGCTCAGTCGACAGGCACTCCGAGACCTTCGATCCGGTCGCGCCGCCCTGCTTCACCAGGTCGGCGATCTCGGCGTTCGTGAGGCCCTTCGTGCCCTCCTCCGGCTGGTTGTCGAAGAACTGCGTCTGCACGTCGAGGAACTTGTCCGGGTCGTAGTTCGCGACGCACATCGCAGCGTTGGCGGCTCGGCTGGCGTACCGCGAGTTCTGGTAGTTGCGGTCGAGGATCGACACCGGGTGGATCGCGAGCGTGGCATCGCCGGACTTCACCTTGTCGAGGATCTGATCGGCGTAGGCGGCCTCGAACTGCTTGCACACCGGGCATGCCCAGTCGACGTACTCCACGACGGAGGCCGCGCCGTCGGCGTTCGCCGTCGGTGCGGGTGAAGCGGTGGCGTTCGCCGCCACGGCTCCGGTCTCCACGGGGGTGACCTTGCCGTCCTTGCCCGTGAACTGGATCGCGCCCGTGATCATGTTCTTCGGGCCCGTCGCGGAGACGGTGTTCGCGCTGTTCACGTTCACGATGACGAGCGTCACGATGGCCGCGACCGCGATGATGCCCAGGCCGATGCCGCCCTGCAGGAACCACTTGTTGCGGCGCTTGCGACGGCGCTCCGCCTCGGCGCGCTGCCGTGCGATGTCACGCGCGTGCGCGCGCCGCTCGTTCTTCGACGGTCGGTCGTTGTTCGTCATGCCGTTCGCTCCTGCGGTCTCGCGTGTCGGTCGGCGCTCACGCGAACCAGAGACCGAGCTCGCGGGCAGCGGACTCGGAGGAGTCCGAGCCGTGCACGAGGTTCTGCTGGACCTTCAGACCCCAGTCGCGACCGAGGTCACCGCGGATGGTGCCGGGCGCCGCCGAGGTCGGGTCGGTGGTGCCGGCGAGCGAGCGGAAGCCCGCGATGACGCCGTTGCCCGCGACGCGGACCGCGACGACCGGGCCGGACTGCATGAACTCCACGAGCGGCTCGAAGAACGGCTTGCCCTGGTGCTCCTCGTAGTGGGCGTCGAGCAGGTCGCGCGGTGCGGTCAGCATCTTCAGGTCGACGATCTCGTAGCCCTTGGCCTCGATCCGACGGAGGATCTCGCCGGTGAGCTGGCGGGCGACGCCGTCGGGCTTGACGAGGACCAGGGTCTCTTCGAAGTCGGACATGCAGAACTCCTTGACGGGGTCGTGGGGTGGTGGTCAGTCCTCGCCGGCAGCGGCCCGTCGTGCGGCGTTCTGCCGGTCGAGCTGACCGCCCTTGACGAAGCAGTACACCCACAGCGCCAGGAACACCGCGCCGACCGCGAACATGAACGGTTCGATGAAGCCGGTGGCGAGGATGGCCGCCTGCAGCAGCCACCCGAACCATACACCGGCTCGGTTGCCGGTCAGCCGCGAGGCCAGCGCCAGCACGACGATCGCGCCGATGCCGCCGCCGAACGCCACGGCCGGCGGCAGCGTCTGCTTCCCGAACGTCACGAGCATCGGGAAGAAGAACATCACGGCCTCGAGTCCGAGGGTGATCGCGAGCAGGCTCTCGCGGGCGCCGCGGTCGCGCCGCGGCTTCCGCTGACGGGCCGGCCTGGAGGCACGGTTCGGCTCCGTCACCTCGTCCCGCCTTCCGCGTGCACCAGGTCCATGACCGCACCCACCATCACGATGGAGCCGGCCACGAGGACCATCGCGTCCTCGGCGTCCGCCTCGTCCGCGAGGTCCCGCGCCTCCCGGAGCGCCTGGTCGAGTGCGGGCTCGACCACGACACGGTCCGCGCCGACCTCGTCGACCACGATGCGGGCGAAGGCGTCGGCATCGAGTGCCCGCTCCCCCGGCGGCTGGGTGACGACGAAGGTCTGCACGGTGTCCTTGAGCGCCCGGACGAACCCGCGGGCGTCCTTGTCCCCGAGGATCCCGACCACGCCGACGACGTGCTCGGAGGGGAAGGCCACCGGCAGCGCGTCGGCGAGCGCCCTGGCACCGTGCGGGTTGTGCGCGGCGTCGACGACGACCACGGGGTCCTGCGCGATGGGCTGGAGGCGACCGGGACTCGTCGCGGCGGCGAGCCCCTCGGAGAGCACGTCCTCGTCGAGCGCCTGCGACCCACGCCCGAGGAACGACTCGACGGCGGCGATCGCGACCGCGGCGTTGTGGGCCTGGTGCGCGCCGAACAGCGGCACGAAGAGGTCGTCGTAGGTGCCGGCGAGTCCCTGCACGCTGACGAGCTGCCCACCGACCGCGGGCGTGTCGCTCGTGACCCGGAACCCGGTGCCCTCGACCGACAGCGTCGACTCGGTGAGCTCCGCGGCCCGTTCGAGCTCGGCGAGCGCGTCCGGGGTCTGCGCGCTCGACACGACGGCGGAGGACGGCTTGATGATGCCGGACTTCGTGCGGGCGATCTCGGCGACGGTGTTGCCGAGCTGTTTCGCGTGGTCCATCGCGATCGGGGTGAACACCGCGACCTGGCTCTGCACGACGTTCGTGGAGTCCCACTCGCCGCCCATGCCGACCTCGATCACCGCGACGTCGACGGGCGCCTCGGCGAAGCAGGCGAGCGCGAGGACGGTCAGCGCCTCGAAGAACGTCAGCGGCAGCTCGCCCTTGGCGGTCAGCTCCTGGTCGGTCATCTCGAGGATCGGCGCGATGTCGTCCCAGTTCTCGACGAAGCGGTCCGCGGCGATCGGCTCGCCGTCGATGACGATGCGTTCCCGGATCGACACCAGGTGCGGGCTCGTCATGAGCCCGGTGCGGAGGCCGTGGGCGCGCACGATGCTCTCCGTCATCCGGGCGGTCGACGTCTTGCCGTTCGTCCCGGTGACGTGGATCACGGGGTAGGACAGGTGCGGGTCGCCGAGGAGCTCGACCGCGCGACGGGTCGCACTGAGTCGGTGCTCGGGCGCCTGCTCGCCGATCCGGGCGTACAGGGCCGCCTGGACGCGGCGGACCTCGTCGTCGTCCCCGTCGGCCGGGGACGGGTCGACCGGCGCCGGGCTCGCCGGGCCCGCGGGGATCGCGATGCCCTCGGCGTCGTACCCGTCCTCGTGCTCGTGCTCGTTCTGGTCACTCATGCGCGTGCCACCTCCACGGACACCTTCGCTGTCTCGCCCACGTCGGTGGTCGTCGCGTCCGCGGCGAGCGCGACGATCTCGACGCCCGTGGCGAGGGTCTCCCCCGCGATGAGCTCGCGGTGGGTCCGGACCGCGTCGGCGGCGTCGTCGGACACCCCCAGCGTCAGGGCGATGCGGTCGCTGACGTCGAGGTCGGCGTCGCGGCGGGCCTGCTGGACGGCACGGACGACGTCGCGCGCCAGCCCCTCGGCCTCGAGCTCGGGGGTCGTCACCGTGTCGAGGACGACGAAGCCGCCACCGTCGAGGAACGCCACCGCCACCGAGTCGTCGGCCACGGTGAGGTCGAGCGTGTACTCGCCCTCGACGAGGTCGACGCCACCGACCGTGACGCCGGACTCCGTCGCGACCCAGTCGCCGCGCTTCGCCGCCGGGATCACCTGCTGGACCTGCTTGCCGATCCGCGGCCCGGCGGCACGGGCGTTGACGGTGAGCTTCCGCTCGATGCCGTACTGCGCCAGGGACTCCTCGGCCTGCTGTTCGAGCACCACCCGCTTGACGTTCAGCTCGTCGCGGAGGATGTCCGCGAACGGCTCGACCGCCACGGGGTCCGGCACCACGAGCGTCAGCGTCGCGAGCGGCAGCCGGACGCGCTTGCCGGTGGCCTTGCGGAGCGCGAGGCCCTTCGAGGCGACGTCGCGCACGCGGTCCATCGCGGCGACGAGGGCGTCGTCCGCGGGGAACTCGTCGGCCGACGGGAAGTCCTCGAGGTGTACCGACCGGCCGCCGGTGAGGCCCTTCCAGACCTCCTCGCTGACGAGCGGCGCAAGCGGTGCGGCGACGCGGGTGAGCGTCTCGAGCACGGTGAAGAGCGTGTCGAATGCCGCCCGGGCCTCGGGGCTCGTCGACGCCCCAGCCCAGAACTTGTCGCGCGAGCGTCGCACGTACCAGTTCGTGAGCACGTCGGCGAAGTCGCGGACGGCCTGCGCGGCGAGCGGGGTGTCGAGGGCGTCGAGGTGTGCCGTGACGTCCGCGACGAGCACGCGGGTCTTCGCGAGGAGGTACCGGTCGAGCACGTCGGTGCTGTCCGTGCGACGCTGCGCCTGGTACCCCGACTCCCCCGACGCGTTCGCGTAGAGGGTGAAGAAGTAGTACGTCGACCAGAGCGGGAGCAGGAACTCCCGGACGCCCTGGCGGATCCCCTCTTCCGTGACGACGAGGTTGCCGCCGCGGATCACCGACGACGACATGAGGAACCAGCGCATCGCGTCGGCGCCGTCGCGGTCGAAGACCTCGGAGACGTCCGGGTAGTTGCGGAGCGACTTCGACATCTTCTGGCCGTCCGAGCCGAGCACGATGCCGTGGCTGATGACGTTGCGGAACGCCGGGCGGTCGAACAGCGCGGTCGAGAGCACGTGCATGACGTAGAACCAACCGCGGGTCTGCCCGATGTACTCGACGATGAAGTCGGCCGGGTTGTGCGCCTCGAACCACTCGCGGTTCTCGAACGGGTAGTGCACCTGCGCGTACGGCATCGACCCGGAGTCGAACCAGACGTCGAACACGTCCGAGATGCGCCGCATGGTCGACTTCCCGGTCGGGTCGTCGGGGTTCGGCCGGGTCAGCTCGTCGATGAAGGGGCGGTGCAGGTCGACCTCGCCGTCGGCGTTCAGCGGCAGGCGGCCGAAGTCGCGCTCGATGTCCTCGAGCGAGCCGTAGACGTCCGTGCGCGGGTACGCCGGGTCGTCCGACTGCCACACCGGGATCGGCGTGCCGAAGTAGCGGTTGCGGGAGACCGACCAGTCGATCGCGTTGCCGACCCACTTGCCGAACTGGCCGTCCTTGACGTTGTCCGGCACCCAGTTGATCTCCTGGTTGAGCTCGCCCATGCGGTCGCGGAACTCGGTGACGCGGACGAACCACGACGAGACGGCCTTGTAGATGAGGGGCTTGCGGCAGCGCCAGCAGTGCGGGTAGCTGTGCTCGTAGGAGGCCTGGCGGAGCAGCCGGCCCGCCTCGCGCACGGCCCTGGTCAGCGGCTTGTTCGCGTCCGACCAGAGCATGCCCGCCACCTCACCGAACTGCGACGTGAACACACCGCCCTCGTCGAGGGAGAGCACCACGGGGATGCCCGCGGCGGCGCAGACCTCCTGGTCGTCGGCGCCGTAGGCGGGGGCCTGGTGCACGACGCCCGTGCCCTCGCCCGTCTCGACGTACTCGGCGACCAGGATCCTCCACGCGTGCTCGTAGCCCTCGGTCCCCTCGAGGAAGTCGAACAGCCGCTCGTACTCGACGCCGTCGAGCTCGGCGCCGACGACCGTGCGGACCACGGCGGCGGCGGCGTCATCGGCCGACTCGTAGCCGAGGTCCTTCGCGTGGGCTGCCACGGTGTCGGACGCGAGCAGGTAGGTGGCGGAACCGGCGTCGCCACCGTCAGCCGCGCCTCCAGGCCCTGCCGGGACGACCGCGTACGCGATCGCCGGACCGACCGCGAGGGCGGCGTTCGTCGGGAGCGTCCACGGGGTGGTCGTCCACGCGAGCGCCCGGACGCCGTCGAGCCCCAGCTCGGAAGCGCGGGTCCCGCGCAGCGGGAACGCGACCGTGACCGACTGGTCCTGCCGGGACTGGTAGACGTCGTCGTCCATGCGGAGCTCGTGGTTCGACAGCGGCGTCTGGTCGTTCCAGCAGTAGGGCAGGACGCGGAAGCCCTCGTATGCGAGGCCCTTGTCCCAGAGCTGCTTCCACGCCCAGAGCACGCTCTCCATGAACGTGACGTCGAGGGTCTTGTAGTCGTTCTCGAAGTCGACCCAGCGGGCCTGCCGCGTGACGTACCGCTGCCACTCGTCGGTGTACTGCAGGACGCTCTTCCTGGCGGCGGCGTTGAACACGTCGACGCCCATCTCGTCGATCTCGTGCTTCTCGGTGATGCCGAGCTGCCGCATCGCCTCGAGCTCGGCGGGCAACCCGTGGGTGTCCCAGCCGAAGCGGCGGTGGACCTGCTTGCCGCGCATGGTCTGGTAGCGCGGGAAGACGTCCTTCGCGTAACCGGTGAGGAGGTGCCCGTAGTGCGGCAGGCCGTTCGCGAACGGCGGGCCGTCGTAGAACGTCCACTCCGGGCAGCCCTCGCGCTGGTCGACGGACGCCTGGAACGTGCCGTCGCCCTTCCAGAAGGCGAGGATCCCCTGCTCGACGGCGGGGAAGGACGGCGAGGGCGTGACGCCGGCTGCTGTGTCGTCTGCAGGACGGTTGAGAGGGTAGCGCACCGTGGGCTCCTGTGGGTCGGTTCGTCTCCACGAGGACGGAGCGTGCTCCGCGGTACCACCTCGCTTGCCGGACACTGCTCGCGCTGCGCCCGACCGCTCGTTCGCCGGAGAGGGGTGCGGTCCGGTCCGCCCGGGTCTACTGCCGGCCGTCGGTCGTGCCGACTGCCGGGTTCTTCCGGAGGCTCCCCGGTGATGGCCGGTTCGACGCCTGCTGGGACGAGTCTACCCGAGCGGAGCATGCTGGAGCGATGCCCTCCTCCGATGAGCCCGAGCGCCCCGAATCGCTCCTCACCGTCATCATCGCGTTCGCCGCGAACCTGCTCGTCGCGATCGCCAAGACGGTCGCCTCGCTGCTCTCCGGGTCGGCGTCCATGACCGCCGAGGCCGCGCACTCCTGGGCGGACACCGGCAACGAGGTCTTCCTGCTGGTGGCGGAACGACGCGGCGCCAAGCCGCGGGACACGAAGCACCCGCTCGGCTACGGTCGCGAGACCTACATCTGGTCGATGTTCGCCGCGTTCGGCCTGTTCACCGCGGGCGCCGTCGTGTCGATCTGGCACGGCATCACCGAACTCGGTGAGACCGGGCCGGCCGAGGACCTGCTGCTGAACTACCTCGTGCTCGGCGTCGCGTTCCTGCTCGAGGGAACGAGCTTCGTGCAGGCGTACCGGCAGGCACACGGTGCCGCCACGAAGCGCCGCGTCCCGGTGCTCCGCCACGTGCTGCAGTCGTCGAACCCGACGCTCCGGGCAGTGTTCGCGGAGGACGCCGCCGCGCTCATCGGCCTCGTGATCGCGTTCCTCGGCGTCTTCCTGCACCAGGTCACCGGACTCGCCGTGTTCGACGCGATCGGCTCCATCGCGGTCGGGCTGCTGCTCGGTGTCGTGGCCATCGTGCTCATCGAGCGCAACCGACGATTCCTGGTCGGCGAGGCCACCTCCCCGGAGCTCGAGGACGCGGTGCTCACCGAGCTGCTGCGCCGTGACGAGGTCGAGCGGGTCACGTACCTGCACCTCGAGTTCGTCGGGCCGTCGCGGGTGTTCCTGGTGGCCGCGGTCGACCTGACCGGGAACGAGGACGAGGACCACGTGGCCGTGCGGCTGCGCCGGGTCGAGGCGTCGTTGGAGGAGAGCCGGTACATCGAGGAGGCCGTGCTGACGCTGAGCATCCCCGGGGACGACTCGCTCGCCGCCCGTGGGAACGGCAAGGTGCCGGCGACCGTACGGGACGGCACGGTCGAGGACGTCGCGGCGGGCGGCGCCGGGACGCTGCGGACCGAGCGGTAGGCGCGACCGAGCGAGCACGTGGCGGCCGTCGCGCACCGAGCGGAACGCGTCAGGGACCGGACGGGGTGACGAGCGTCGCGGTGTCACCCTCCGCGTGGAGGAGGGCGTCGCCACGGACGACCCACACCCGCAGGAAGTCGACCCGGAACGTCCGGAACCGCTGCGGCTCGTCGACGAGCAGGCGCTGCACCGCGGGGTTCATCGGGAAGCGCGAGTCCGTGGCCTCGACCACGACCCCGAAGTCGCCGTGGGGCAGCTCCGCCGGGGCCGCGCGGTTCCCGGTGAATGTCAGGAACGATGCCTGGGCCGCTCCGGCGACGAGGATGCGGTCACCCGCCGGCACCCCCTCGGCGGCGAGCGCCGGGGCGAGCCGGGGGAAGCCGGTGACACGGCTCTCGGCGACGGTCCGGACGAGGACGGCCGCAGGCAGGAGCGTGACCGCGACCAGGACGACCGCGACCACGGTGGTCCCGGGTGGGCGCAGCCGCGCTGTGCGCACGACCCCGGTCGCGGCGAGGGCGATCGCCCACGGCATCCACGCCTGGTAGTAGTGCGGGAGCGAGACGTTCGACGTGCAGTAGAACACCACGAGCGACCCGAGCGCGATGGCGAGGACCGCCACGAGCCGGTCGGGTCGGACCACCAGCGCGGCGACGATCCCGACCACGAGCACCGCGACCGTGGGCCAGCCGACACCGTCGACGACCCGGACGAAGTTCGCCCACCACGGCGCCAGCTCGTACCGCTGCCCGAGCAGCGTGATCTCGTGGCCGTCCGTGTCGTGTGCGCTCTGGAACGCGAGCATGTAGTCGATCGCACGCAGGCCACCGACGGGGAGGTACACGGCGACGAAGACGACGGCGAACCCGAGTACCGCGGCCGCTCCCCCGGTCGCGTAGGCCCGCCACCGCCGGAACAGCGCCGGCAGCGTCACGATCGCGAGGACGACGACGGCGGTCGAGACCTTCGACGTGACGGACAGGGCGAGGAGCACGCCGGACAGCGCCCACCACCCGGTGCCGGTCCACCATCGTCGTTCCCCCGGGCCGCCGCGGGTGGCGGCGTGCCAGGCCACGGCGACGGCGGCGACCGCGAAGCACGTCATCACCGGCTCGAGGAGCGCCAGTCGGTCGATCCGCGCGGCTGCTCCGGAGGCCACGTCCGCCCAGGTCGGCGAGTCGGACCGCGGGGTCAGCCACCACCAGCCGGCGGCGAGCAGCGCACCCCAGGGGCCGATCGGGCGGCGCAGCCAGACGAAGAGGACGAGTCCGGTGGCGAACGACGCGAGCGCGGCCACCAGTCGTGCCGCCGGGACACCGACGCCGAGCACGAGCTCGGCGGCGCCGAACAGGTACTTCGCCGTGGGCGGGTGCTCGAGGTTGGCCGTGAAGAGTCCGTGCACGTACTGCCAGCCGGCGCCGGTGTACGTGAACTCGTCCGTGTGCGGCGTCTGCCGTCCGAGGTGCCAGAAGGCCACGAAGGCACCGAGCAGGGCGACGAGGACGAACGCCGTGGCCAGGAGACCGCGGCGCACCGGTGCACCACCGCGGCGGCCACGGCCCGGCCCCTGGCGGACGTCGGGATCGAGCACACTGCTGGTCACGGTCCCCGAGCGTACGGGACCGGGTGGGACTGCCCTGGTGACGCGGTGCCCACAGCCCGCGGGTTCGTTCAGGACCGAGCCATCACCACCACGAGCACCCCACCGGCACGGTGGCGCTCGACGACGTGCCAGCCGCGGTGCTCGAGCCCGGCGAGTGGGATCCGCGGCTGGTCGCGGCTCTCGACCCCGACCCACCAGACCCGGTCGACTCCGTCGGTCGGCACCGCGGGGTCGTCCACCGGGAGCCGCTCGGCCCAGAGCTCGCCGATCGCGACGGCCGGACGGGTCACCGTGAGGTCGCGCATGCCGCGGAAGGCATCGGGGTAGGTCGTCGCGATGAACTCCGTCGTGCGGTTCGCGTGCCCGGGCAGGGGCCCGTGGAAGACGCCGTCCCGGGTGCCCGCCGGCTCCGCGGCACGCTCACGGGCGACCAACGCGGCGACCTCGTCCCAGCGCGCACCCTGCTTCGCGCCCGGGTCCCGCTGGTGCTGCCACCGGGGGAACGCGAGCACCACGGCGAGCGCGACCCCGAGCACGCCGACGACCTTCCACCGGACGCAGACGAGGCCGAGCGCGATGAGGATCGCGACGGCCGGAGCGCAGAACGTGAAGTAGCGCCCGATGTACAGGGGCCGGACGAGGAGCGAGACGACGACGACGACGACGGTCGGGACGACGACGATCGGCAGCAGCAGTTCGACGAGCGGCAGTCGGGTCCGGAGGCGCGGGACCGCGACGGCGCTGACGACCGCCACGACCGCGGTCACCGCGAACAGGACCGCGAGCGGTACCGTCCCGCCGAACCACTGCTTGGTCGCGACGGCCTCGAGTGTCGTGCGGTCCAGCACGAGCGGGCCGAGGAAGTAGAGCTGCTTCGCCGCCTCCCCCGAGGTCAGGCGGACGAAGGGCAGCAGGACGAGCGCGGACAGGACCGCGGCGGCGAGCCAGGACACCGCGGGCCGGAGCGCCGCGGCCCACCCCTGCCGACGCCACCGGCGCACCGCCCAGACGAGGACGGTGATCCCGTGTGCGGCGAGGGACAGCGCCGTGTACAGGAACAGGAACGCCCCGAACAGGGTCACCGCGACGTAGCCGACCCACCACAGCCAGGCCCGCGGTGCCCGTCGGTCCGTGCGCTCGACGGCGACGCAGAGCACGAGCATCGCGGCGACCGCCGTCGCGGTGGTCCAGGCGTACGACCGGCCGTCCGCGCCGACGAAGGTCACGCGCGGCAGGACGGCGAAGACCAGCCCGGCGACGATGCCGGCCCACGTCCCCGCGAACCGACGCGTGAGGAACACCGTGAGCGCAGCGGCAAGCCCGACCCCGACGGCGCTCGGCAGCCGGAGCGTGAAGGGGCTGTACGGCACCACCTGGAACCAGAGGTGCACGGCGGCGTAGTACAGGCCGTGCACGGCGTCGACGTTCTGCACCATGTGCCAGAGCTGCGGCAACGTCCGGTTCGCCGCGCTCATGGTCGCGGCCTCGTCGACCCACGCGGACGGCACCCACGACCCGGTCACGGAAACGAGCGCGGCCACGAGTCCGACGAGCGTCGCCGCGAGCCCGCCGGTGCGACGCTGGTCGCCGGGTTCGGCCGGGGGCACGGATCGGGGCATCCCGCGACAGTACCGGTCAGGCGGCGTCGAGGCCGTCCGCGACGGGCGTGAGCGCCGCGGCGACGTACTCGACGAGCGGACCCCGGCCGACCCCGTCACCGACCCAGACACCGAACGCCGCGGCGGCGGCACCGAGCAGGGCCCCGGAGACGGTCTGCGGCCACAGGGCGCCCGGACGGTCGCCCGTCCGCCCGGCGACGAACGCCGCGACCGCCCCGTGCTGCTGCATCACCCGCGCCGCGACGCTCGCCACGAGCTCGGGCCCGATCCCCATCACCTCGGCCTGCGCGACCGCCCACGGCACCCGGTCCGGGTCGTGCTGTCGTGCCGCGGCCAGGAGCGCGTCCTCGACGGCGCGCACCGGACTCGGCTCGGCGGAGGCGTCGAGGAGCGCCGGGATCGCCGCGACCGCGGCATCGAGTTCGAGCCACATGACGTCGGACTTCGCGGCGAAGTAGTTGAAGAACGTCGCGCGGCTCACCCCGGCACGTGCGGCGATCTGGTCGACGGTGGTCCGGCCGTACCCCTGCTCGAGGAAGAGTTCGGCCGCCGCGTCGGCGAGGACCTCGGCGCTGGAGCGGCGTGGCCGGCCTCCGCGGCGAGCGCGCGCGTCGTCGCCGTGCTCGAGGTCCATGCGCCCAGTAAACCGCTAGACTCGACCAGTCATGAAGTTGGACTCAGTACAGAAAAGCCGTGCGCGCGTCGCGGCCTCCGTGGCGGGCGCAGCCACGATCCTCCTGGCCGTCGCCGCCTGCACCGGTGGCGGTGGCGGGTCGACGAGCAGCACGCCCGTGGCGGGCGGGACCCTCGTCTACGCGTCCGGCGACGCCGAGCCGACCTGCCTCGACCCGCACGTCGGCGGCAACTACCCGCAGGCGCTGTTGTCCAGCCAGTACATCGAGGAGCTCACCGCGCTCGAGGACGGCCGACCGGTCCCCGCGTTGGCGACGTCGTGGAAGACCTCCGACGACGGCAGGACGCTCACCTTCCGGCTCCGCGACGACGTGACGTTCACCGACGGCACCCCGTTCGACGCGGCCGCGGTCGTGGCGAACATCGAGCACGTGCAGGACCCGGCGACGGCGTCGAGCACCGGCTACCTCGCGCTGCAGTCGATCACGAAGGCCACGGCGACCGACGACCACACGGTCACGCTCACGCTGAACCGTCCGGACAGCGCCCTGCTCGAGTCGTTCTCGCAGCCGTGGGTCGGCATGGAGTCCCCGAAGGCGCTCGAGCGCTCGCAGGCGCAGAACTGCGAGTCGCCCGTCGGCACCGGGCCGTTCAGGATCACGGACTGGAAGCACGGCGACCGGGTCACGCTCACGAAGAACGCCGACTACACGCCGCTCGGCAAGCCGGCCGGCAGCACCACGAAGCCCCGGTTGAACGGCATCACCTGGCGCTTCCTCCCCGACTCGACCTCGCGGTACGCCGCACTGCAGTCCGGACAGGTCGACGTCATCGACAACGCGCAGCCCGACCAGATCCGCGCGGCGGGGGCCGGCGGCTCCATCCGCGACCTCGACGCCCCACGGCCCGGAGCGTCGAACCGTCTCGAGCTCAACTCCGGCCACGGTGTGTTCCGGGACGAGGCCGTCCGGAAGGCCTTCATCCACGGCGCCGACGTCGACCCGGGCATCAAGTCGTTGTTCCTCGGCACCGCGAAGCGCTCGTACTCGCTGCTGTCGAGCGTCGAGCCGTTCGCGTACTCCGCCGACGGTGACGAGCTCTTCGACCACGACGCCTCCCAGGCGGGCAAGCTCCTCGACGACGCCGGGTGGAAGCAGGGCTCCGACGGCATCCGGACGAAGGACGGGAAGCGTCTGACAGTGACGTTCCCGGTGTCGACGAACCAGTCGATCCCCGCCGAGCGCAGCCTCTTCCAGCAGATCCAGGCCTCCGAGAAGGAGGTCGGCTTCGACGTGCAGATCAAGGAGCTCGACCTCTCCAGCTGGTACGCGGCCCTCGCGGCGAACCAGTACGACGTCGTCAGCGCGCCATACACGAAGGTCGGCGCCGACGTCCTCCGCATCCTCTACGACAGCGCGAGCATCACGCCGGCCCCGTCGGGCTACTTCGCGAACCTCGCGCAGCTCGACGACCCGACGGTCGACTCGCTCCTGCAGCGCGCCGCACGGACCGCCGACACGCACGACCGCGGCGAGCTGTACGAGCAGGCCCAGAAGGACATCCTCGCCAGCGCGACCGTCCTCCCGCTCTACGACCAGCAGAACCACTTCCTCGTCTCGACGAAGGTGCACGACGTGCACACCACGGCCGTCTCGACGCCGTGGTTCGGCTCGGCCTGGATCGACCGCTGACGCGCGCTCGCGCGCGGCAGGACCGGACTGGAGGCTCGGCATGACCCCGACGCGCCCCCGCGGCTCCGTCGCGTGGTCGCGGTGGGCGGTGTGGGGCCTCGGTCGCCTCGCGGGCGGCATCGGCGTGCTGTGGGCCGTCGCCACGATCGTGTTCGTCGCGGTCCGGCTCATCCCCGGTGACCCTGCCCTCGCGATCCTCGGCGGGCCGGGGTCGCAGGCCTCGGCCGCCGCGGTCGACCAGGTCCGGCACGAGTACGGCCTCGACCGTCCGCTGCTGGTGCAGTACGCGGTGTTCCTCGGCCGGCTCGCCACCGGACAGCTCGGCGACTCCTACGCGTTCCGGACCCCGGTCGCGACGCTGCTCGCCCAGGAGCTCCCCGTCACGCTGACGCTCGCGGTCGCCGGGCTCGTCGTCGCCTGGGCGCTCGCGCTCGTCGCCGCGTGGTGGTCGACGCAGCGCGGTCGGGTCGCCGCCGGCATCGCCGGGGCGATCACCGTCACCGCGAGCGTCGTCCCGCACTTCTGGCTCGGGAGCGTCCTCATCGTCGTGTTCGCGACCGCCCTCGGGTGGGCGCCGGCGGTGAGCGACGGCACGCTCCGCGGTTGGGTCCTGCCCGTGGTCACGGTGGCGGTCCCGGTCGCCGGGTACCTCGCCGAGACGGTCCGCGACGGCATCGTCGACGCGCAGCGCTCCGCGTTCGCCCTGGCCGCCCGGGGCCGCGGGGAGCACCGGCTCGGGGTGTTCCTCCGCCACTCGCTCCGCCACGCAGCGCTGCCCGGGCTCGCGCTGTCGGCGTGGGCGTTCGGGTCGTTGGTGTCCGGTGCTGTCGTCGTCGAGTCCGTCTTCGCACTCCCCGGCATCGGCCGTTCCCTCGTCACCGCGGTGACGCAGCGGGACATGCCGCTCGTCGCCGGGATCGCCCTCGTGTCGGCGGCCGCCTACGTCGTCGTGCTCGCAGTCGCTGACCTCGCCGAACGCGCGGTCGACCGCCGGCCCCGGCGCTCCGGCACCACTCCGGGACGGCGTCGCCACGGCCGGACGGCGGTCGCACGGTGAGCGGCATCCTCGACCCCGCGGCCCCGACCGACGACCCGACCACGAGCCGCGCTCCGTCCGGGGGTGCCGAGCGACACCGTGGGGGGACGCTCGGCACCGCCGGGTGGATCGCGGCCGCGGTCGTCGCGATCGCGGTCGTGGCGGCCGTCGTCCCCGCGCTGCTCGGCGGTGCGCACCCACTTGCCGTGCACCCCGACGAGGCACTGCTCCCCCCGTCCGCCGCACACTGGTTCGGGACCGACGAGTCCGGGCGGGACGTCCTCGCTCGGGTCGTCGCCGGCACCCGTGCGTCGCTCGTCGTCGGGGTCGCGGCCACCTTGGTCGGCGCGGTCACCGGAGTGCTGCTCGGGCTCGTCGCCGGGCTCGGCGGCCGGGTGCTCGACGCGGTCGTCGGACGGGTCACCGAGGTCGCGTTCGCCCTCCCGCTGCTGCTCGTCGCCCTCGTCGTGATCGCCGTGACCGGGCCAGGGCCGGTCCCGGCGGTGCTCGCCGTCGGGTTCGCGACCGCGCCGGGCTACGCGCGGATCGTCCGGGGCCTCGTGCGGACGGCCCGCGAGTCGCAGGTCGTCGAGACCGCGGTCCTCCTCGGCCGGTCCCCCGCGATGATCGTCGTCCGGCACGTCCTGCCCGCTGCGCTGTGGCCGGTCGTCGCGGTCGGGACGCTCGGCATCGGTCAGGCAGTCGTGTGGGCGTCCGCGCTGAGCTACCTGGGCGTCGGGACCCCGCCGCCGGCACCGGAGTGGGGCGCGATGCTCGCCGACGGCCGGACGTACCTGCAGACCGCGCCGTGGATGAGCACCTTCCCCGGACTCGCGATCGTCGTGCTCGCCACCGCCGTCACCGTGCTCGGCCGTGCGGTCCGACGACGGGGCGACGCCCGGTGACCGCCGCGGTCCTCGCGGTCGAGGGGCTCTCGGTCTCGATCGACGGCGTCCGCGTCGTGTCCGACGTCTCGCTCCGGATCGCGCCGGGCGAGTGCGTCGCGCTCGTCGGCGCCTCCGGCTCCGGCAAGACCGTGACCGCCCGGGCACTGCTCGGCCTGTCCGCCGACCGGGCCGTGGTGTCGGCCGGTCGCCTCGACGTCGCGGGGACGGACGCCCGCGGACTCCGTGAGCGCGGGTGGCGGCGACTCCGCGGTGCCTCGGTCGGCTACGTGGGACAGGAGGCCCTCGGCGCCCTCGACCCGCTCCGCCCGGTCGGACGCGAGGTCGCGGACGCACTCCGGCTCCACACCGCGACGACCGCCGCCGAACGCGTGGAGGCCGTGCGGGACGCGCTCGCCGGTGTCGGGCTCGATCCGGCGATCGCGACGGACGGTCGGCTGGCCGGGACGCTCTCGGGCGGGATGCGACAGCGGGCGCTCATCGCCGCCGCGACCATCGGCTCCCCCGCGCTCGTCGTCGCCGACGAACCGACGACGGCCCTGGACGCCGGCGTCGCCGTCACCGTGATGGAGCAGCTGCGCCGGGCCCAGCAGGCCGGCGCCGGCCTGCTCGTCATCACCCACGACCTCGGGCTCGTCGCCGGGTGGGCCGACCGCGTCGCCGTGGTGTCGGACGGCCGGATCGTCGAGCAGGGCCCGGTCGACCGGGTGTTCACCGCGCCCGAGCACCCGGCCACCGCGGCGCTCGTGCACGCCGCCCGGGCCGGGGTGCGTGGTCCTGCGCCCCGGGCGGTCGCCGACACCCCCGACGCCATCGTCGTGGCTGACCGCCTCGACCGCCGCTTCGACGACACCGCGGCCGTGCGGGACGTCTCGTTCGCCCTCGACCGCGGCCGGGTGCTCGGTGTCATCGGCGCGTCGGGGTCGGGCAAGACGACGCTCGCGCGCATCCTGCTCGGCCTCGAGACCCCGGACGCGGGCTCGGTCTCGCTCGACGGCGAGCCGTGGGCACCGCTCCCCGAGCGCGACCGCCGAGCGCGCCGTGACCGGGTCGCGGCGGTGGTGCAGGACCCCGGCGCGACGTTCGACGAACGGTGGGACGTCGAGCGGGTGCTCGCGGACGCCTTCTCGCGCGGGGCGGAGCGACGAGCCCGCGCGGGACTCGGGGCACGGGTCGACGCGGCGCTCCGGCAGGTCGGGCTCGACCCGGAGCTGCGGTCCCGGTCGCCCCTGACACTGTCCGGCGGGCAGCGGCAGCGGCTCGCCATCGCCCGGTCGCTCGCCACCGAACCCGAGGTCCTCGTGCTCGACGAACCCGTCACGGCGCTCGACGCGACCGTGCAGGACGCGGTGCTCGGACTGCTCGAACAGCTCCGCGACGAGACCGGCGTGGCGATGGTGTTCGTGTCGCACGACCTCCGGGCGGTCCGGCGGATGGCGGACGACGTGCTGGTCGTCCACGAGGGCGCCGTCGTCGAGCACGGCCCGGCGGCCACGGTGTTCGGCCGGCCGGCGCACCCCGTCACCGCGCGGCTGCTGCACGCAGCCGAGGTCCTCGCGACCGGCCCCGCCGCCTGACGCGACCCGCACCCCGGGCCGTCGCAGCCGCAGCCCCGCAGTCGCAGTCGCAGTCGCAGCCGAGACTCGGCCCCGCGGACTGTTTCGCGGCAGGTGGGCCGCGAAACTGTCCGCCCAGCCGAGACTCGGGTCAGCGCGGGGCCAGCGCGGCAGCGCGCGGCCAGCGCGGCAGCGCGCGGCCAGCGCGGCAGCGCGACCGGACGATGGAGGCGCGGTGCGGGACGGACCCGCACCGCGCCTCCAGGCCGGTCGACGACCAACGGTCGTCAGGAGCCGGTGGGCTCCTTGTGCGCGTCGCCCGACGAGGGCGCGTCGCCGCTGATGATCGGGATCTCGCTCGTCGAGAAGTCCTTCGCCCAGTCGGACTGCGCGAGGTCGGACTCCGGGTCGTTGTAGTCCTCGATGACCGCGGCGATCTCGTCCTCGTGCGCGACCGTCGGTCCGGACCCCATGAGCGGGGTGGCCGCGGTCTCCTTCGTGAAGTACACCGCCACGAGGCCGATCACGGCGGCGAGCATGAGGTAGAAGGCAGGGATGTCCTCGGCCCAACCGAACCCGGCGTCCTTCGCGGCGTTGATGAGCGCGGCCGTCGCGAGCGGCGTCGTGCCACCGAACAGCGAGACGGACACGTTGAACGCGATCGCCAGCGCGCCGTAGCGGATGATCGTCGGGAACAGCGCGGGCAGGGTCGACGGCATCGTGGAGGTGAAGGTCACGAGCACGAGGCCGAGGATGAGCAGGCCGAAGAAGACGCCGATGCCGGTGCCGCTCTGGACGAGCTTGAGCGACGGCCACGACAGCAGGATGAAGCCGATGCAGCCGGTCGCGAGCACCGGACGACGCCCGAACTTGTCGGACAAGCGTCCGCCGAACGTGATGACGACCATCATGAGGATCATCACGATCAGGATCAGGATGAGACCGAACGTCGCGTTCTGCCCGAGGTTCTGCTCGAGGTAGGTCGGCATGTAGGACAGCAGCATGTAGTCGGTCACGTTGAAGACGAGGACCAGACCGATGCAGATGATGAGTCCGCGCCAGTTCTCCGCGAAGAGCTTGAGGAACGGCGTCTTCTGGGACTCGCGCTCGGCGGCCTGCTCCTGCTGCTTCTGGAAGGCCGGGGTCTCCTCGAGCTTGAGCCGCAGGTAGAGACCGATGAGACCGAGCGGTCCGGCGACGATGAACGGGATGCGCCAGCCCCAGCTGAGCAGCGCGTCCTCGGAGAGCCCGAACTGCAGCGCGGTGACGATGGACGCACCGAGCACGTAGCCCGCGAGCGTGCCGAACTCGAGCCACGAGCCCATGAACCCGCGACGCTTGTCCGGGGAGTACTCGGCGATGAACGTCGCGGCGCCGCCGTACTCACCACCGGTCGAGAAGCCCTGCACGAAGCGGGCGACGAGCAGCAGGACCGGGGCCCAGAAGCCGATCGTCTGGTACGAGGGGATCAGGCCGATCATGAGCGTGCCGGCGGCCATGAGGATCATCGTCAGCGCGAGGACCTTCTGGCGGCCGATCTTGTCGCCGATCGGGCCGAACACGGCGCCGCCGATCGGGCGCACGATGAACGCGGCGGCGAAGAAGCCGAACGTCGCGACGATGTTCGCGGCCGGGTCACCCTTCGGCAGGAAGACCTGCGAGATCGTCACGGTGAGGTACGCGAAGATGCCGAAGTCGAACCACTCCATGGCGTTGCCCAGGGCAGCGGCGGCGACGGCGCGCTTGAGCAGCGACTCCTCGACGACGGTGACGTCGTCCTTCGTCAGCTTGCGGCGGGCGCGCTTCACGGCGCCCTTCGTGCGCAGCGGCCGATCGCCGTTCGCGTGTGCTTCGTTCGGTGACAAATCGTTCCTCCGGTAGTGCTGTGTCTTGCCTTCGGGCGCCCGGCGGACGGCGTCACTGCAGTCCTCGCGAACCCCGCGTCCGCCGGACAAACTCCGACAGACTACCAAATGCTCGGCGTGTCCGTCAGGTCGGTGTGGTAGCGACCGTCGGCGGTGACGGTGCGAACCGCTACCATCGGGGTACCGCGCCGCACGTGCGCGGACACTCAGGCACCTCACCACGGACTCGGTGCCGCACAGAGCGGTCGCAGCGCCGCACGGAACGGAAGGCCCGCCATGCTGAAGCCCATGCCCGAGAAGCCCACGGTCGACGGACTCGAAGACGTCTGGGGCCCGGTCTGGGAGCAGGACGGCACCTACCGCTTCGACCGTTCCGCCGCCGGCGGCCGCGACGCCGTCTACTCGATCGACACCCCGCCGCCGACTGCCTCCGGCTCACTGCACATCGGCCACGTGTTCTCGTACACGCACACCGACCTCAAGGCCCGGTACGAGCGGATGCGCGGCAAGCACGTCTTCTACCCGATGGGCTGGGACGACAACGGATTGCCGACCGAGCGCCGCGTCCAGAACTACTACGGCGTGCGCTGCGACCCGCAGCTCCCCTACGACCCCGCGTTCGTCCCGCCGTTCGAGGGTGGCGACAACAAGTCGAGCAAGGCGGCCGACCAGCTGCCGATCTCCCGCCGCAACTTCATCGAGCTGTGCGAGCGCCTGACCGTGCAGGACGAGCAGCAGTTCGAGCACCTCTTCCGCACGCTCGGCCTGTCGGTCGACTGGACCCAGTCGTACCGCACGATCGACGACACCTCCCGCGCGAGCGCCCAGCGTGCCTTCCTCCGCAACCTCGAGCGCGGCGAGGCCTACCAGGCCGACGCCCCGACGCTCTGGGACGTCACGTTCCGCACGGCCGTGGCCCAGGCCGAGCTCGAGGACAAGGAGATGCCGGGCGCCTACCACGGCATCGCGTTCCACCGCACGGACGGCGGCGAGGACGTCGTCATCCAGACCACCCGCCCGGAACTGCTCGCGGCGTGCGTCGCCCTCGTCGCGCACCCGGACGACGAGCGCTTCCAGGACCTCTTCGGCACCACCGTCCGCTCGCCCCTGTTCGACGTCGAGGTGCCGGTGCTGGCGCACCACCTCGCGCAGCAGGACAAGGGCGCGGGCATCGCGATGGTCTGCACCTTCGGTGACACCACGGACGTCGTCTGGTGGCGCGAGCTGCAGCTGCCCAACCGCGCGATCATCGGCTTCGACGGCCGCGTCCGCTCGGACGAACCGACGTGGATCGAGAGCGCCCGCGGCAGGGAGCTCTACGCCGAGATGGCCGGCAAGACCGTGTTCTCGGCGAAGAAGGTCGTCGTGGACGCCCTCACCGAGTCCGGCGAGCTCGTCGGCGACGTCAAGACCATCAACCACCCGGTGAAGTTCTTCGAGAAGGGCGACAAGCCGCTCGAGATCGTCTCGACCCGCCAGTGGTACATCGTCAACGGCGCCCGTGACGAGCAGCTGAAGGACGTCCTCCGGAAGCGCGGCGAGGAGATCGCGTTCCACCCGGACTTCATGCGCGTCCGGTACGACAACTGGGTCGGCGGCCTCTCCGGCGACTGGCTCATCTCCCGCCAGCGCTTCTTCGGCGTGCCGCTGCCGGTCTGGTACCCGCTCGACGCCGACGGCAACCCGGTGTACGACCAGCCGATCGTCCCGACCGAGGACCAGCTCCCGGTCGACCCGGCGTCCGAGCCGGCCCCCGGCTACGAGGAGTCCCAGCGCGGCGTCGCCGGTGGCTTCCAGGGCGAGCTCGACGTCATGGACACCTGGGCCACCTCGTCCCTCACCCCGCAGCTCGCGGGCAAGTGGGAGTCCGACCCGGAGCTCTACGACCTCGTCTTCCCGTACGACGTCCGACCGCAGGCACAGGACATCATCCGCACCTGGCTCTTCACGACCGTGCTCCGCAGCCAGCTCGAAGCGGACGCCGCACCGTGGAAGCACGCGAGCATCTCCGGCTTCATCGTCGACCCCGACCGCAAGAAGATGTCGAAGTCGAAGGGCAACGTCGTCACGCCGCTGTCGATCCTCGAGCAGCACGGTGCGGACGCGGTCCGGTACTGGGCGGCCTCGTCGAAGCTCGGCACCGATGCGGCGTTCGACCCGCAGAACCCGAAGCAGATCAAGGTCGGTCGTCGTCTGGCGATCAAGGTCCTCAACGCGGCCAAGTTCGTCTACGGCTTCCCACTCCCCGAGGGCGCCCACGCCGTGACCGAGCCGCTCGACGTCGACGTGCTGGCCGAACTCGGCACCGTGATCGAACAGGCGACGACCGCGTTCGACGCCTTCGACCACGCCCGCGCCCTCGAGGTCACGGAGCGCTTCTTCTGGACGTTCTGCGACGACTACCTCGAGCTCGTGAAGGAGCGCGCCTACGGCACCGCCGCGGACGCGACGCACGAAACCCAGGCGAGCGCGGTCCTGGCGCTGCGCGCCGCGATCGACGCGCTGCTCCGTCTGCTGGCGCCGTTCCTCCCGTTCGCGACCGAGGAAGTGTGGGCCTGGACCCACGAGACGAGCGTGCACCGCTCCTCCTGGCCGACCAACGCCGAGCTGCCCACGCAGGCCGAGCCGACCGGTTTGCTCGCGGCCGTCGGGCAGGCGCTCATCGGCATCCGCGGTGCGAAGACGGCGGCGAAGGCGTCCCAGAAGACGCCGGTGACGCGCGCGGTCGTCGCGGCCCCGGCCGAGACGCGGGCGCTCCTCGAGTCCGCGGCGGTCGACCTCGCGGCCGTCGGCCGCATCGCCGACCTGTCGTTCACGGACGGGTCCGAGCTGGCCGTGACCGAGATCGAGCTGGCGGAACAGCCGGCGTAGGGTCGTGTGGGTCGGCCGGGTCGCGTCCGCGAACCGGCCGCTCCACTCCGGACGGGAGGCACGGATGCAGTTGGGCACGCGCTGGAGCGTGGGTGGGCAGCCACCTGCGCGACTGCCCGAGACGATGGTCGTCGCCGTGCGCGGTGTCGAGGACGAGCTCGCGGCCGAGTCCGTCGACACGGCGACGTGGGGCTGGACCCTGACGTTCCTCGAGGGGAAGCCGATCGTCGAGCTCGACGACGGCACCTCGATCCACCTCGACCCCGCGGGGCACGCGCAGGTCACGAACCCGGACGACGCACCGGAAGAGGACTGAGCGGCGCGTCGAGCACCGCGCTTGCAAGCACCGCGCTTGTGGCGTGATCCGCGTCCGCACAACCAAAGTCACCCCGAACCACGGGAAACCGTGGTTCGGGGTGACTTTGGCTGTGCGCCGGCCATCGGCGCGGGTGGCTACTTCGTGAGCCAGCCGAGCAGGACCTCGTTCACCTCGGCGGTGTGCGTCGTGAGGAGGCCGTGCGGGGCACCCTCGATCTCGACGTACTCGGCGTGCGGCAGCGCCTTCGTGAAGCGGCGGCCGGTGGCGTCGATCGGCAGGATGTTGTCCGACGTACCGTGCACGATCAGCGCCGGGACGGTGACCTTCGGGATGTCCTCACGGAAGTCCGTCGGCCAGGTCAGCGGCGCGGCGGCCGACGCGATCGAACCAGAGCCGGCAGCGACGTTCCAGGCGTTCCGCACCTGCTCCTCCGAGATCCGCGACCCGAGGTTCTCCGACAGGTTGAAGAAGTCCTGGTAGAAGTTCGTGAAGTAGGCGTAGCGGTCCTTCTTCACGTCCGCGGCGATGCCCTCGAAGAACGACATCGGGCCGGCGCCGTCCGGGTTGTCATCGGTGACCGCGAGGTACGGCTCGAGCGAGGCGAGGAAGGCGACCTTGGCGATCCGGTCCTCACCGTGGCGGGCGATGTAGCGGGCGATCTCACCGGTGCCCATCGAGAAGCCGACGAGGATGACGTCGCGCAGGTCGAGGGTCTCGAGCACCGCGTGCAGGTCGTCGGCGAAGGTGTCGTAGTCGTACCCGGTCGACGGCTGCGAGGACTGACCGAACCCGCGGCGGTCGTAGGTCACGACACGGTAGCCGGCGTCGAGGAGCGGCGGGACCTGCCCTTCCCACGAGTTGCCGTCGAGCGGGAAGCCGTGGATCAGCACGATCGGCTGCCCGGTGCCCTTGTCCTCGTAGTGGAGCGCGATGTCGACGCTGTTCTCGGTCCCGACGGTGATGCTGCCCATGGTCGTTCCTTTCCCCTGAACGATGCGGAGAACGGTCGTTCTCTGCGATGTCGTCTACACTAGAGAACGATCGTTCCCCGCGCAACACGGGAACGGTGAACACGCAGGGAACGGGGTACGACATGGCAATCAGCACCGTCGAGGCCGACACCAGGGCACACATCGTCGACGTCGCCGACGAGCTCTTCTACGCGCGCGGCATCCAGTCGGTCGGCATGGACGAGATCCGTACCGGAGCGGGTGTCTCGCTCAAGAAGCTCTACAACGCCTTCCCCGGCAAGGACCAGCTCGTCGCGGCGGTGCTCGCCGGACGCCACGAGTACTGGGAGCGCGGCATCGCACAGGCCGTGGCAGCCGCGGACACCCCGCGCGACCGGCTGCTCGCGATGTACGACTTCCTCGAGGAGTGGTTCGGCGACGACACCTTCCGTGGCTGCGGCTTCATCAACGCCTTCGGTGAGCTCGGTGCCACGTCACCGTCCGTGGCGCGGATCGCCCGCGAGCACAAGGAGTCGTTCCAACGCTCCGTCGCCCGACTCGCAGCCGACGTCGTGCCCGACCCCCATGCGGCCGAGGAGCTCGCCGCGCAGCTCGCACTGCTCGCCGAGGGCGCCCAGACCACCGCGGCGATCGCGGGCGACGCGTCGCCTGCAGGCCACGCCCGCCGGGCCGCCGCCGTCCTGGTCGACGCGGCCACGCGGGTGTAGGACGCGCGCCCTGGCCCGGGCCGCGCGTACCCGGTCGTTCGGGGCGTGGCAGGTCGTTCCGGGCGTGGCAGGCGCTTCCGGGCGCACCAGGTCGTTCCGGGCGTGCCCGGCGCTTCCGGGCGTACCAGGTCGTTCGTTCCGACCAGGTACGCCCGATCACGCCACCCATCGCAGTCGCTATGCGAAAGAACGCGCGTGTCGACGACCGAACGGCGGAGCCGGCATGGCGCGCATACCCGGTCGTTCCGGGCGTACCAGGCGCTTCCGGGCGTGGCAGGTCGTTCGTTCCGACCAGGTACACCCGATCACACCACCCATCGCAGTCGTCATGGGAAAGAACGCGCGTGTCGACGGCCGGGAGGCGGAGCCGGCATGGCGCGCATTGCCGGTCCTTCCGGGCGTACCAGGCGCTTCCGGGCGTACCAGGCGCTTCCGGGCGTACCAGGCGCTTCCGGGCGTACCGGGTCGTTCGTTCCGACCAGGTACGCCCGATCACACCACCCATCGCAGTCGCTATGGGAAAGAACGCGCGTGTCGACGGCCGGGAGGCGCGCGCCGCCACGCGCGCGTGACCGGCGCCCCGGAACCGGACTGGAGGCGCGGGTCGGGCCCGTCCCGCGCCTCCAGTCCGTAGGGTGGCGACATGGCAACCCCGTTCGACGAACCGAGCACCCTCCCCTACTCCCTCCCGCCGTTCACCGACGTCCGGCTCGAGCACTTCCGTCCAGCCTTCGACGCAGGCACGGAAGAGCAGCGCGCCGAGGTCGAGGCGATCGCCACGAACCCCGACGCTCCGACGTTCGAGAACACCCTCGTCGCCCTCGAACGGTCCGGACAACGACTCGCCCGCGTGAGCCACGTGTTCTTCACGCTGTCCTCCGCGGACTCGACGCCCGAGCTGCACGACCTCGAAGCCGAGATCTCGCCGCTCCTCGCCGCCCACCGCGACGCGATCACCCTCGACGCCCGGCTGTACGCCCGCATCGATGCCGTCCGTGCCGGGCTCGACACGCGGGACGACCTCACGGACGAGGACCGTCGCCTCGTGGAGCGGACGCACACCGAGATGACCCTCGCCGGCGCGGGGCTCGACGAGGCCGGCAAGGAGCGCCTCACCGCCATCAACCAGGAGCTCTCGACACTCACGACCACGTTCGAGCGGAACCTGCTCGAGGACACCAACGACCTCGCCGTGCACGTCACGGACGAGGAGGAGCTGACGGGGCTCGACGACGGCGCGAAGTCCGCGGCCGCCGGAGCCGCAGCGGACCGGGGCCTCGACGGCTGGCTCATCACGCTGCCGCTCTACACCGGGCACCCGTGGCTCGGTTCGCTCACGGACCGGAGCCTGCGACAGCGGATCATGGAAGCGTCGCTCTCCCGAGGGCGCCGCGGCAACGAGCACGACAACCGCGACGTGCTGCTGCGCATCGTGCGCCTCCGTGCCGAGCGCGCCGAGCTGCTCGGCTTCCCGAACCACGCGGCGGTCGTCACGGCCGACGAGACCGCCGGGACGCCCGAGGCCGTCGACGGGCTGCTGTCGTCGCTCGTGGGGGCCGCCGCCGCCAACGCGGACGACGAGCGTTCGGTGCGGTCGCAGGTGGTCGGGTTCGACGTCGAGTCGTGGGACTGGGCGTACGCGACCGAGCTTCTCCGCGGTCAACAGTTCGCCGCCGACAGCTCGGCCCTCCGCCCGTACTTCGAGGCCGACCGGGTGCTGCACGACGGCGTCTTCCACGCCGCGAACGCCCTCTACGGCCTGACGTTCACCGAGCGCCCGGACCTGCACGGCTACAACGACGAGGTCCGTGTCTTCGAGGTCCGCGACGAGGCCGGCGACGAGGTCGGGCTCTACCTGCTCGACCTCTACACCCGGGACGGCAAGCGCGGTGGCGCGTGGATGAACCCCGTCGTGGAGCAGTCGCACCTGCTCGGGACGCTGCCCGTCGTGGTGAACAACCTCAACGTCGCGAAGCCCGCAGCCGGCTCCCCCACGCTCCTGATCCAGGACGAGGTCGAGACGCTCTTCCACGAGTTCGGGCACGCCCTGCACGGCCTCATCGCGCGCACGACGTACCCGCGGTTCTCCGGCACGAACGTCGAGCGCGACTTCGTCGAGTTCCCGTCCCAGGTGAACGAGATGTGGGTGTCGTGGCCGTCCGTCCTCGCGAACTACGCGAAGCACCACGAGACCGGGGAGCCGCTGCCGCCCGAGCTCGTCCTGGGGCTCAGCGAGTCCGAGGGGTTCAACGAGGGGTTCTCCACGACGGAGTACCTCGCCGCCGCGCTCCTCGACCAGGCCTGGCACCGGCTCTCAGCTGCCGATGCCGCTGCGGTCACCGACGTCGAGGCGTTCGAGCGGGCGGCGCTGGAGTCCGCGGGCATCGCGGTCGAGGCTGTCCCGCCGCGCTACTCGTCGACGTACTTCGCGCACACGTTCTCGGGCGGGTACGACGCGGGCTACTACGGGTACATCTGGTCCGAGGTGCTCGACGCCGACACCGTGGAGTGGTTCCGGGACAACGGCGGCCTCTCGCGCTCGGCCGGTTCGCGGTTCGCGTCGCGGCTGCTCGGCGTCGGTGGGTCGAAGGACCCGCTCGAGGCGTACCGCGACTTCCGCGGCCGTGACGCCGAGGTGGGGCCGCTGCTCCGGCGCCGCGGGCTCGAGTAGGGCGGCGCGCGCCGGCGACGCACGGGCGGCGCGCACGGCGCGAGACCCCAGCGCACAACCAAAGTCAGCCCGAACCGCGGATCCCCGTGGTTCGGGCTGACTGTGGTTGCACGAACGAGCGAACGCGCGAACGCGCGAACGCACGAACGCACGCGCGCACGCGCGCACGCGCGCACGCGCGAACGCCCTACGCGGACTTCTCGATGCGCTTCGCGCGCGGCCGCGGCACGATCGTCGGCGCCGCGTTCTCGAGCACGGACTCGCGGGTGATCACCACGCGTGCCACGTCGTCGTCCGAGGGGACGTCGAACATGACCGGGCCGAGGACCTCTTCGAGGATCGCGCGGAGCCCACGGGCACCGGTCTGCCGCAGCACCGCGAGGTCGGCGATGGCCTCGAGTGCGCCCCGCTCGAACTCCAGCTCGACGCCGTCGATCTCGAACATCCGCTGGTACTGCTTCACGAGCGCGTTCTTCGGCTCGGTGAGGATCTGCATGAGCGCGGCCTGGTCGAGCTGCGACACGGTGGTCACGACGGGCAGACGCCCGATGAACTCCGGGATGAGGCCGAACTTGTGGAGGTCCTCCGGCAGGACGTCCGCGTAGAGGTCCTGCTGGTCGAGCGGGCTGTGCAGCGGAGCTCCGAACCCGATGCCGCGCTTGCCGACGCGCGAGGACACGATGTCCTCGAGCCCGGCGAACGCCCCGGCCACGATGAACAGCACGTTCGTCGTGTCGATCTGGATGAACTCCTGGTGCGGGTGCTTCCGACCGCCCTGCGGCGGGACGGAGGCCGTCGTGCCCTCGAGGATCTTGAGCAGCGCCTGCTGCACACCCTCACCCGAGACGTCGCGCGTGATCGACGGGTTCTCGGCCTTGCGGGCGATCTTGTCGACCTCGTCGATGTAGATGATGCCGGTCTCGGCGCGCTTGACGTCGTAGTCGGCGGCCTGGATGAGCTTGAGGAGGATGTTCTCGACGTCCTCACCGACGTAGCCGGCCTCGGTCAGGGCCGTGGCGTCGGCGACGGCGAACGGCACGTTGAGGCGCTTCGCGAGGGTCTGCGCGAGGTACGTCTTGCCGCAGCCGGTGGGACCGATGAGCAGGATGTTCGACTTCGCGATCTCGATGTCGTCGCGGTCCTCGGCGGCGGTGATCTGCCCCTGCGCCCGGATGCGCTTGTAGTGGTTGTAGACGGCGACGGCCAGCGCACGCTTCGCCGGGTCCTGCCCGATGACGTACTCCTGCAGGAAGTCGAAGATCTCGCGGGGCTTCGGGAGCTCGAAGTCGCCGCTCGCGGTGTCCTCGCCCGCCTCGGCCAGACGTTCCTCGATGATCTCGTTGCAGAGCTCGACGCACTCGTCGCAGATGTAGACGCCCGGGCCGGCGATGAGCTGTTGGACCTGCTTCTGGCTCTTGCCGCAGAAGGAGCACTTGAGCAGGTCAGCGCTCTCTCCGATGCGTGCCATGTGCGTGCCCTCCCTCGGCCGTGCGACGACTCCGTCGGAACCGACGCCTGACGATCCTCCCGGTGCTGATCCACCGGCTGCGTCCGAGCCTAACCGCAACCGACGACAGCCACGGCGACGCCCGGCCGGTTTCGCGTTCCGCGTTCGCCCAGGGCGTTCGATCCTGCTACCGTGTCCGAGTCCTCTCTACAAGTTGTAGAAGTCGCGGAAGGAACACACTCCATGCCCAAGCGCGTCGCCGTCCTCGGCGCAGCAACCCTCGGCGTCACCGCCGCGATCGTCCTCGGCACCGCCGCGGCCGCCAGCGCCCACGTCGAGGCCACCGCCACCTCCACCGCGGCGGACTCGTACACGACCGCGACGTTCTCGGTGCCGCACGGCTGCGACGGCTCCCCCACCACGAAGCTGACCTTCCACGTGCCGGAGAGCATCATCGAGGTGACCCCGACCGTCAACCCGAACTGGACCATCACGAAGACCACCGAGCCGTACACGAGCCCCTCGGCGTCCGCGGACGACGAGTCCAGCGAGGACGCCGGGCAGCGCGTGACCGCCGTCACGTACACCGCGAAGACCCCGCTGCCCGCCGACGAGCGCGACACGTTCTCCCTGTCGTTCTCCCTGCCGGACGGCAAGCCCGGGGACCGCGTCGAGCTCCCCGTCACGCAGACCTGCGAGAAGGGCTCCACCGCGTGGGACGAGCACCAGCAGGACGGCAAGGCCGAGCCGGAGCACCCCGCCCCCTCGATCGTGCTGACGAAGGCCGTCGCGACCGAGGCCGACGGCGACCCGGTCGAGACGAGCGACTCCTCCGACGCGTCGAGCTCGGCCACGAGCAACGGGCCGGACCTCGTCGGGCGCTTCCTCGGACTCGGCGGGCTCGTGCTCGGCGCGGCCGCCCTGGTCGTCGCCGTCGCCTCGACGCGTCGACGGACCGGCAAGTGACGACTCGCCTCCAGCGACCGGCTGCGCGTGCACCGCGCGATCGGTTCCGTGCGGCCGGGAGGCTCGTGGCCGCGTCCGCCACGGCCCTCACGATCGCGGGCGGCGCCGTCCTCGGTCTCGCCGCGCCTGCCAGTGCGCACAACTACATGATCGCCTCGACGCCGAAGGTCGACGGGACGCTCACGACCCTGCCGGAGGCGTTCGAGATCACGACGAACGACAAGCTCCTCGACATCGGCGGGTCGAACGCGGGGTTCGCGTACCGGATCGTCGGTCCGGACGGGAAGTACTACGAGGACGGCTGCCTCAAGGTCGACGGCCCCTCGATGACCACGAAGGCCGCGCTCGGAGCCTCGGGGAAGTACACCGTCGAGTGGCAGATCGTCTCCGCCGACGGGCACACGGTCTCGGACGAGTACACCTTCACGTGGAAGGCACCGTCCGGGTTCTCCCCCGCGTCGGGCGCGTCCGAGCCGCCCACGTGTGCGACGGCGTCCAGCGGGTCCACCGAGGCCCCGACGAACGGCACGGCCTCGCGTTCAGGCGACTCGGCGACCACCGACGCGCTGTTCATCGGCGCGGGCGGGCTCGTCCTCGTCGGCGCCGTCGTCGCGGTGCTGCTGCTCCTCCGTCGACGCCCGGCAGCGCCGTCGCCCGACGAGGACTGACGCCGACCTGTCGGACCCGCACCGTGCCTCCCGGTCGGTTGCCGCACGCCGAAGACGGCGACACGCCGCCTGATCCCGCCGAGGTTCCACCGAACAACGAGAAGGGCGGCCGAGGTTCCAGAATTCTGGAACTTCGGCCGCCCTTCGTCGTGAGCGCTACTTGACGAGCGCCGGCACGTTCTTGCGGCTGGTGAGGACCTGGTCGATCAGGCCGTACTCCAGCGCCTCTTCCGCGGACATGATCTTGTCGCGTTCGATGTCGTTGTTGACCTGCTCCGGCGTGCGGTTCGAGTGCTTCGACAGCGTCTCCTCGAGCCAGGTCCGCATGCGGAGGATCTCCGCCGCCTGGATCTCGATGTCCGACGCCTGCCCGCCACCCTGCTGGGTCGCCGGCTGGTGGATGAGCACGCGGGCGTTCGGGAGCGCCAGACGCTTGCCCGGGGTGCCGGCAGCGAGGAGCACCGACGCGGCCGAGGCAGCCTGGCCGAGGCAGACCGTCTGGATCTGCGGACGGATGTACTGCATCGTGTCGTAGATCGCCGTCATCGCGGTGAACGAGCCACCGGGCGAGTTGATGTACATGACGATGTCGCGGTCCGGGTCCATCGACTCGAGCACGAGCAGCTGCGCCATGATGTCGTCGGCCGACGCGTCGTCGACCTGGACGCCGAGGAACACGATGCGGTCCTCGAAGAGCTTCGCGTACGGGTCCTGCCGCTTGTAGCCGTAGGCCGTGCGCTCCTCGAAGCTCGGGAGGATGTAACGGTTCGACGGAGCCGGGACGTTCTGCGCGCCACCGAGCATGGGGAGATGCATTCTCGTTTCCTTTTCTTCGGTGGGTCGGGTCAGGACTGGGCGCCGGGCTCGGCCGCGTCGGTGGGGGTCTCGCCGTCGCCGACCGTGCCGCCGCCGCCGACGACCTCGGCCGCCGAACCACGGAGGTGGTCGACGAAGCCGTACTCGAGGGCCTCCTGCGCCGTGAACCAGTTGTCGCGGTCGTTGTCCTTGAGGATCTGCTCGATCGACTTGCCGGTCTGCTCCGCCGTGAGCTCGGCCATCCGCTGCTTCATGTCGAGGATGACCTTCGCCTGCGTCTGGATGTCGGCAGCGGTGCCGCCGAAGCCACCCGACGGCTGGTGCAGCAGCACGCGCGCGTTCGGGGTGATGTAGCGCTTGCCCGGGGTGCCCGACGAGAGCAGGAACTGCCCCATCGAGGCCGCGAGGCCGATGCCCACCGTGACGATGTCGTTCGGCACGAACTGCATCGTGTCGTAGATCGCCATGCCGGCGGTGATCGAGCCACCGGGCGAGTTGATGTAGAGGTAGATGTCCTTCTCAGGGTCCTCGGCCGCGAGCATCAGCAGCTTCGCTGCGATCTCGTTCGAGTTGTCGTCGCGGACCTCGGAGCCGAGCCACACGATCCGGTCTCTCAGAAGGCGGTCAAAAACACTGGGGTTCAGTGTCGCTTCGGCCATGGAAAAGCTCCCGTTCAGTTGTCGCTTGATGTCGAACTTATCGGGTGCAACGCACCACTTCGCGTCTGTTCGCTCTGGGCGGTTCCACCGCACCGGAAACGGACGGGAGGCGCGGTGCCAGCCGGCACCGCGCCTCCCGTCCATGGGGTGGGGACGCTTACTCAGCGTCCTCCGCCGGGGTCTGCGCGACACCCGCGGTGAAGGCGGAGAGGTCGACGTCGTCGCCGTTGGAGTCCTTGACGGTCACCTTCGAGAGGACGGTCGCGACGGCCTTCGAGCGGGCCACCTCGCCGACCATGCCCGGGATCTGCCCGTTCTGGTCGATGACGCGGATGAACTCGGCCGGCTCCATGCCGTACTGTGCGGCGGCCTGGATGAGGTACTGCGTGAGCTCCTCCTGCGAGACCTGGATCTCTTCCTTCTCGGCGATCGCGTCGAGGAGGATCTGCGACCGGAACGCCTTCTCGCTGGACTCGGCGACCTCCTTGCGGTGCTCGTCGTCCTCGAGGCGGTTCTCCTGCTCGAGGTGACGGTGCACCTCGTCCTCGATGAGCTTCTCCGAGATCGGGATGTTGACGTCCTCGATGAGCTTCTCGACGAGCTTGTCGCGGGCAGCGGCGCCCTGGCCGAAGGTCTTCGACTTCGCGATCTGCTCCTTGAGGTCCGCCTTGAGCTCGTCGATCGTGTCGAACTGGCTCGCGATCTGGGCGAACTCGTCGTCGGCCTCGGGGAGCTCGCGCTCCTTGACCGCGGTGACGGTCACGGCGATCTGGGCGGTCTCGCCCTCGCGGTCGCCGCCGACGAGCGTCGACTCGAAGGTGGTCGACTCACCGGCGGTGAGGGACTCGAGCGCCTCGTCGATGCCCTCGAGCAGGTCGCCCGAGCCGAGCTCGTAGGAGACGCCGGTGGCCGAGTCGACCTCGTCGTCGCCGATCGTGGCGGTGAGGTCGATCTGCGCGAAGTCGCCCTTCGTCGCCGGACGGTCGACCGTGACGAGCGTGCCGAAGCGGGTGCGCAGGTTCTGCAGCTCCTCCTCGATCTCCTCGTCGGTGACGTCCACGGCGTCGACCGTGAGCTCGTAGTTCGCGTAGTCCGGGAGGTCGAACTCCGGACGGACGTCGACCTCGAACGTGAGGACGAGGTCGCCCGTGAAGTCCTTCACGTTCGGGAGCTCGGCGACGTCGGCCTCGGCGCGGCCGAGGATGCGCAGCTCCTGCTCCTCCACCGCCTGGCGGTAGAAGTTGTCGATCGCGTCGCCGACGGCGTGGTTCAGGACCTCGCCACGGCCGACACGCTGGTCGACGATCGCCGGCGGGACCTTGCCCTTGCGGAAGCCCGGGATGTTGATCTGCTCGGCGATGTGCTTGTACGCGTGGTCGATGCTCGGCTTGAGGTCTTCCGGCGTCACGTTCACGGTGAGCTTGACGCGGGTGTCGCTCAGCTTGTCGACGGTGCTGGTGGCCAAGGGATGTACTCCTGTTGGTTGACGTTCTTGTGGACCTGGTCGGGGCGACAGGATTTGAACCTGCGACCTCCCGCTCCCAAAGCGGGCGCTCTACCAAGCTGAGCTACGCCCCGTTTGACTGGGCCAGGGGTGGCCACGCACGCCGGAAGGGCGCATGCGACCCCGATGAGTGTAGCGGTCTGCGGGCGCGCGGTTCCCGGGAGGTGTGGAGCGTCGTGGATCCGTGGTGCCCGGCGCGTCCCTGTGCAGGGATCAGCCGTCCTCGGCACGGCGCCGGAGCGCGCGCCGCCATCGGAGTCCGACGACGACCTGGACCGCCGCCGCGGCGAGCACCAGCGCGACACCGAGGACGATGCGCCAGACGTGCAGGAGCGCGTGCGCGGGCTGCTCCTGAGGATCGCCGAACAGGGCCGGCCGGAGCGAGAACACGACCGCGGCGAGCACCACGAGCACGTAGGAGACGATCCGTGACCACCGGATCCGACGGGCGTCACGGTCGCTCGGCGGGAGCGTCACGAGGGGTGGCATGTCGGTCGCCGTTCGTCCGCTACGATGATGGGGCTGCGACTCGTGCGCGGCCGCGGGGATGTAGCTCAATGGTAGAGCCCCAGTCTTCCAAACTGGCTACGCGGGTTCGATTCCCGTCATCCCCTCTCTCCCGGCACTGCGCCGTTTCCCGGACTGCGCCGACACGGACGATCCAACGACGGAGCGCACATGAAGAAGTCGGGCATCCTCAACGCGGACCTCAACGCAGCGATCTCCCGTCTCGGACACGGTGACCTCGTGGTCGTCGCCGACTGCGGGTTGCCCGCACCGAGTGGCGTGCCGGTCGTCGACCTCGCGCTCGTCCACGGGGTGCCGAGCTTCCGGGACGTGGTGGACGCCCTGCTCGCCGAGGTCGTGTTCCAGGACGCGTTCGCCGCTGCCGAGCGTGACGGGTCGAGCGCCGGTGACTGGATCGACGGGCGGTTCCCGGACGTGCGCACCGTGCCGCACGACGAGCTCAAGGCCATGACGGCCCGGGCGCGGCTCTTCGTCCGCACCGGTGAGGCGACACCGTACGCCAACGTGGTGCTCGCCTGCGGCGTCCCGTTCTGACCCGCCTCCGAGGCAGAGGCGCGACCGCCGAGGCCCGAGGCGTCCGTTCGGCCCGAGGTCAGGACGCGGAGCCTCCGCCGAGCGTGAGCGTGACGTGCGGGACATCCCCGAGCTCGACGCCCGCACGACGTCGTTCGACGGCCCGGAGCGGCACGAGGTAGCCGCCGTCCTTCGGGAACAGGGAGGTCGTCCAGGACACCCTGCCGATCGTCACCTGGGCGGGGATGACGCCCCAGCCGTAGGTCAGCATCGGTGCGAGCTCGTGGATCGTCTCGGCGGCGTCGGGCGGCACGACGGCGTAGAAGAACGGCGCAGGACCGCGCCACTCGATGACCTCGCCGTCGAACTCGATCTCCACGCGGCGATCGTACGACGCCGGGCGAGCCGATCGCCGGATCCGGAGACGGCCGTTCCGCTGCGCGGATCCCGGGGATCGTGGACCCGATCGTCCACGGACGGGAACAGGAGTCATCGTCCGACGCGAGGGACGGGACGGACGCGCCCCGCGCCTCCAGGCCGGTGCCGGAGCCGCGGGGCGCACGAGGCGAGCCGCCGGAGCGACGCGCGCGTCAGTGGTACGACGCGGCCTGCCCGTAGAGCACCTGCGTCAACGACGACACGTACGGCGAGACGTCACCGTCCGGCAGGTTGTACGTCATGAAGACGCCGTACCCGTCGGCCTTGGTGCGCGTCGCGAGCGAGACGGCCGTCGACTGCGACGTGTTCTGGATGTCGACCGCGGCCGCGGACAGGCGGTCCTTGCCGAGGCCCGGGATCGACGGCGCCGAGTAGCTGCCGTAGTACGGGTTCCAGGCGTAGTCGAGCTGGGAGCCGATCGTCGAGCTCGACGACGCCAGCGCGGAGGACGCCGGGCCGATGTCGTAGAACGAGATGAGCTTGCCCGGCATGTCGGCGCGGAGGGCACTGATGAGCCACCCGATCGACTGCTGGTTCGGCTGCGGGGTGCCGTTCGCCCCGTAGTCCGAGTACTCGTCGTCGAGGTCCACCCCGTCGAGCCCGTACTTCGCCACGGTCGCCGAGACCTGGGCGGCGAAGTCCGAGGCAGCGGCCTGCGTCGGGAAGTTGGCGATGCCGGCGCCCTGGTGGTTGCCGAGGATCGACAGCGAGACCTTGATGCCCTTGGCCTGCAGCGGCCGGATCTGGGTCGCGGCGTCGTCGAGCGTGCGCTGGACGTTCTCGTTGTTGTACAGGACGGCCTTCGTCCCGTCCCAGTTGATGTTCGCGGCGAAGATGATCGCCACGTCGAACGCGTTCGCGCCGTTCGCCAGGGTGTACCGGCCGACGTTCGCCAGCTGGTCGTTGTTCACCTCGACGTAGGCGATGCTCGTCGGCCCGCTCTTCGTGGGCGCGGCGTGCGGCTGTGCCCCGTGCCCGACGCCGTGGTGGGCGCCGACGCCGTGCGACAGACCGGTGGGTGAGGGCGCTGCCGAGGCCGCGGACGGCACGAGCGGTGCCGCCACCATCGCGGCGATCGCCGCGATGATCCCGAACTTCGTGGACTTCTTCATGACACTCCTCTTCGAGTGATGAACCGGTCGGCGGGTGCCGACCGGAGACCGCCGCCGGGGCACCCGAAGCCCCGGCGGCGGGGTCTCAGGCGGTCGTGCGTGCGAAGCGGAACGTCCGGACCTCGTAGGCGTCGACCGGGAACGCCGCGACGCCGTCGGTGACGGCGGCCACGCCCGGCAGAGCAGGGTCGGCTTCCTCGAGCAGGGTGACCTCGACCGGATCGCCGAAGACGACCCCGTCGAAAGGCCCACCGACGACCCCGCCGGCAGCGCCGCCGACCGCGATGCCCCCGGTCCCCCGTCGCCCGGACGGCTCGTACACGCGCACGACCAGGTCGCCCGAGCGGTCGTCGGCGAGCTTCACGCTCGACAGGACGACGTCACCGGAGACCTGCACGAGCGGCTCGAACCCGTGTGCCCCCGTGATCACCCTCGCAGAGGCGTTCATCACGACGCCGGCCTCCGTCGCCCCGAGCTGGTCGGTGCCGATGACGATGCCGTAGCGGTGCGTCTGCTCGCCCTGGTCGGTCTCGGGGTCGGGGAACCGCGGTGCCCGGAGCAGCGAGAGCCGCACGGTGGTGGTGACGTGCCCGTCGACCGCGTCGCGCGTGGTGTCGAACCCGTGGATCGAGTCGTTCACGAGCGCCACCCCGAAGCCCGGCTCCTCGACGAGGACGTAGCGGTGCATCGAGGTCTCGAACTTCGCGGCCTCCCACGAGGTGTTCGTGTGCGTCACCCGCTTCTGCGCGCCGAACTGCGTCTCGGCGACGGTGTGCTCGGCGCGGACGTCGAGCGGGAACGCGACCTTGAGGAACTTCTCGGTCTCGTGCCAGTCCGTCACCTGCGCGAACTCGAGCGTGCGGGACCCGGGCGCGAGCGTGATCTCCTGCGTCACGGTGGAGTCCCCGAACGACCGCGACACGACGACCCGCGCTGTGCCGTCGGCGTCGGTCGAAGCATCGATCGAGTCGACCGCTACGAGGTCCTCGACCCGGTTCCGGTAGTACCGGTCGACGTCCCACGCATCCCACATGTTCGGGAAGTCCTGGTGCAGCTGCAGCAGGTTCGCGGCCTGCCCCGGTGCGATCGCCTCGCGTCCGGTCGTCAGGTCGACGGCACTCGTCACGAGCCCGCGGCCGTCGACGACCACGCGGACGAGGTCGTTCGTCAGCACGTACCCGCCGTCCTGCTCGGTCAACGACACCGGGGTCGGCGCCGGCACGCCGGTCGCCGGGAGCGCGCCCTGTGCGGGTGCGCCGGCCTGGAGGAACGGGGCCGGGTTGACGACGATCGTCTCGTCGCCGACGCCCGTCAGTGCCGACAGAGCGGCGGTGATGACCGCTTCGAGGCGTGCCGCCGTCTCGGCGTACTTCGCCACCGCTTCGCGGTGCACCCACGCGATGGAGGTGCCGGGCAGGATGTCGTGGAACTGCTGCAGGAGGACCTGCTGCCAGAGGGCGTCGAGCTCGTCGTACGGGTACGCGAAGTCGGTGCGGGCAGCCGCGGTCGCCGCCCACAGCTCCGCCTCGATCAGCAGTTGCTCGCTCCGGCGGTTGCCCTGCTTCGTCTGGTGCTGGCTCGTGAGCGTCGCCCGGTGCAGCTCGAGGTAGAGCTCCCCCACCCACACCGGCGGGTTCGGCAGCTCGGACTTCGCCCGGTCGAAGAACGCGTCGGGATGCTCCCAGCGGACCTTCGCGCTGCCCTCGAGGTCGGCGAGCCGGGCGGCCGTGCCGGTCATCTCACGGGTCGTGCCACCGCCGCCGTCGCCCCACCCGACGGGTGCGATCGATCCCGTCGCCAGCCGGTTCTCACGGAACTGCCGGGAGGCCTTCGCCACCTCTTCGCCCGAGAGCCGGGAGTTGTAGGTGTCCATCGACGGGAAGTGCGAGAACACCCGCGAGCCGTCGATGCCCTCCCAGAGGAAGGTGTGGTGCGGGAACTTGTTGACCTGGTTCCACGAGATCTTCTGCGTGAAGAACCACTCGAAGCCCGCGCGACGCATGAGCTGCGGCAGCGCCGGCGAGTACCCGAAGCTGTCCGGCAGCCAGACGCCCTTCGGTCGGATGCCGAACTCCCGCTCGAAGAACCGCTGCCCCTGCGAGAACTGCCGCACGATGCTCTCACCCGTGGGCATCACCGTGTCGGACTCCACCCACATGCCGCCGAGGGGCAGGAAGCGCCCGGCCTCGACCGCGGCCTGCACGCGCGCGTAGACCTCGGGTCGGTGCTCCTTGATCCAGGCGTACTGCTGCGCGCTCGACATGCCGTAGAGGAAGTCGTCGGTCTGGTCGATGAGCTCGGTCATCGTGGAGGTGGTGCGGGCGACCTTGCGGATCGTCTCGCGGACCGGCCAGAGCCAGGCGGAGTCGATGTGCGCGTGCCCGATCGCCGAGATGGTGTGCGCCGAGGCGTCGGCCGGAGCGGCGAGGACGTCGGCGAGCGCCGCCCGGGCATCCCCGGCGGTCGCCGCGATGCGCTGCAGGTCGAGCCGGTCGAGCGCGTCGTCGAGGGCCTGCAGGATCCGCATCCGCCGGGGCCCCTCGGGCAGCTGCGCCTGGAGTTCGAGGAGCACCTCGAGGTCGAGCGCGAGCTCGTGCACGTCGGACTCGAACACGGCGAGGTCCATCCGGCGCGAGGTGTAGAGGCGCTTCGGGGACGAGGTCTCGATGTCGCCCTCGTGCGTGACGAGGAAGGGGTGGTAGTCGAGCAGGACGGGGTTCGACGCGGCCTCGACGAAGAGCTCGACGCTCTCGCCGCCCGTGGCCCGCTCGGCGATGAGCACCCACTGGTTCCGCGGGTTGATCGACTTCACCGGCGTGCCGTCGGCGAGGTACACGAGCCCTTCGCACTGGAAGCCCGGCATGTTCTTGTCGAACCCGAGGTCGATCACGGCCTCGACGCGGCGTCCCGCCCAGTCCGCCGGCACCGTTCCGGTCAGCCGGAACCACGTCGTGCCCCACGCGGCGCCCCACGTCGTGCCGACTTCGTAGGGCTCGAAGTCGAGCGTGAGCCCGGATGCCGGCGGGATCGGCTCACCGGGGAGTTCGTGCCAGGCGGTGTCGAGCGGCGTCGCCGTGGCGTGCACCGCGGGCAGGATCCGCTCGTCGAGGACCCGTCGGGCGCGTCCGGTGGTGAGGGGGATGTCGTCGTGCATGGGGTCCTTCCGGGAGGGAGGGCCGGCGTCGCTGCCGGCAGCAGGGCGGATGTGTGGAGCTGGTGGTGGGCAGAGCGGCTGGTGGTCAGTGCCCGGGGCCCTCGGCTCAGGGCATGGTCGCGGGGTGCGCGACCGAGAGTGCGGTGCCGTCGAGGTCCGTCGGTACCTCCACGATGCTCGTGATCCCCCGTGCGGTGCGGAGCGCCTCGTCGGCGAGTCGGGAACGCAGGACCACCTGCGGCCCGCGGCCGTCGTGCGACGACTCGGCGAGCGCGAGCCACGCGGCGGCGAACCGGCCACCGGGCGCGCAGTCGGCCCTGGTGCCGTACCGGGGCGACCCGTCGCCCAGCACGTCGTCGAGGACGAGCGCGGTCGACGGTGGCTCCACCGCCGAGGTGATCCCGCTGCGGGCGAGGGCGGCGAACGCCTCCCCCGCCGGCTTCAGCGCGCCGTCGTTGGTGAACAGGCCGAGGTCGTACTCGAGCTCGGGGAAGTCGGCGAGGGACCGGGAGACGTCGTGCGAGCACCACCACGTGACGCCGAGGACGTCCTGCGCGCCCGCGACGTGCCGCACGGTCTGTTCGGTGAACGCCGCCGCGTCCGACGGCGGGACGACGTTCGTCGGGGCCCCGACCTCCTGGAGCCAGTTCGGGCGTCCGGGTTCCCGGTTCCAGGCCGCCGCGAGCTGGAGCAGGTACTCCCCGTGCCGGACCGAGCCGGCGCCGAGCGGCCCGTGCAGCGCCGCCGTGCCGTTGAACACCCACGAGTGCGTGACGGTGGCGTCACCGTGGTCCGCGGCGTGCTCCGGCCCGAAGGGCTGCGCGTCGTCGTACCAGGCCGCGTCGTACTGGGCGACGGTGACCAGCGGCCCCGAGCGCGACCCGGCGGCGGGACGGCGCGACCCGGCGGCGGACGGGACCGAGTCGGCGGACCCGTGCCGCGCCTCCAGGCCGACGGCGCGGGATCCCAGTCCCCGCCTGGCGGCCGCGACCATCGCCCCCGCCCACGCGTGCCCCTGCTCCGCCGTGGTGTCGTGGGGGGCCGGGTGCGGCGCGTGTGCGAACTGGTTGACCTCGTTGCCGATCGAGATGCCGAGCAGGTTCGGCTTGTCCGCGACGGCACCGGCGAGCGCCTCGACGTAGGCGGCGGTCGACGCGACGACGTCCGGGTCGGTGAACATGTTCCGGCGGTGCCAGCTGTCGAGCCAGGACGGCACGAAGTCGAAGCTCGACAGGTGCCCCTGCAACGCGTCGACGTTGACGTCGAGGCCGAACGACCCCGCGATGTCCACGACGGTCGCCACGTCGCGCAGCGCCGACGCCCGGATGAGCGTGCGGTTCGGCTGCACGACGGGCCAGATCGGGAAGATCCGCACGTGGTCCGCGCCGAGGGATGCGATCGCCTCGAGGTCGCGCGCCGTGTCCGACGCCGAGAAGTCGAGCCAGGAGTGGAACCACCCCACGGCCGGGGTGTAGTTGACGCCGAAGCGCATCAGCCCTTCACCCCGCCCTCTTCGACGCCCTTGAAGAAGAAGCGCTGGAGCACCGCGAAGATCACCGCGATCGGGATGAACGCGATCATCGTGCCGGCGGCGATCATGCGCTGGTCGGTGGCGAACGTGCCCTGGAGGTACTGCAGACCGACCGTGAGCGTGAGGTTCTGCGGCGACTGGAGCACGATGAGCGGCCAGAGGAAGTCGTCCCACGCGCCGATGAACGAGAAGATCGCGATCACGGCGATGGTGCCCTGCACGGCCGGCAACGAGATGTACCGGAGGCGCTGCATCGCGTTCGCGCCGTCCATCACCGCGGCCTGGTCGATCTCCTCGGGGATCTGCCGGAACGCGTTGAACATGAGCAGGACGTTGAGTGCGGCGATCATGCCGGGCAGGGCGACACCGACGAGGTTGTCGGCGAGGCCGAGGTCCTTCACGGTGACGAACTGGCTGATGATCGTCGCCTCGCCGGGCAGCACGAGGGTGGCGAGGAAGAGCCCGAGCACGGCCTTCCGGAAGCGCCACTGCAGGCGGGCGAGGGCGAACCCGGCGAGCGTCGCGAAGACGATGTTGCCGAACACGTCGATCGCGGCGACGAGCAGCGAGTTGCCGATGTACTTCCAGACCGGGATCGCGGCCGCCACCTTGAGGTAGTTCTCGATCGTCGGCTCGGTCGGGATGAACGACGGGTTCGCCGTGTAGATGTCCTCGCCGGCGCCCTTGAGCGAGGTCGAGAGCTGCCAGAGGAACGGGCCGATCGTGATGAAGAGCACCACGACCAGCAGGACGTAGCGGACGACCTTCTCGCGGGTGGACATGACGCCCCAGACGACGCGACGCCGCTTGCGTCCGTCACCGTCGCGCCCGTCGCGCCCGCTTCGTCCGTCTCGTCCGTTCGGCCTGGAGGCGCGGTGCGCGTCCGTCGCGCCGGTCACGTCCGGTGCGGGGGCCGCCGCGCCGGCGGCGCCCCCGATGACCGGCTCGGTCGTGTTCGTCGTGTTCGTCACTTGTCGGCCTTGCTGTTCATGCGGGCGAGGGCGAGCATCGGGATGAGCGTCACGACGAAGAGCAGGAGGCTCAGGGCGGACGCGTAGCCGAGGTTGCCGGTGAAGCCGCGGGCGTACTGCTGGATGAGCATGACGAGCGAGTTGTCCTGCCCGCCGGGGCCACCCGTGCCGTTGGTGAGGATGTACAGCTCGCTGAACACCCGGAGCGCCGAGACGCACACGAGGATGCCGACGAGGGTCATCGTCCCGCGGACGCCGGGCATCGTGACCGACCAGAACCGCCGCACGGCACCGGCGCCGTCGAGCGCCGCTGCCTCGTGGAGGTCCTTGCCGACGTTCCCGAGGGCCGCGAGGAAGATGATCATGTAGTAGCCGAGGCCCTTCCAGACCGTCAGGCTGATCGCGCTGATCAGCAGCAGCCACCGGTCAGTGAGGAACGGGATGCCCGCGCCCCCGAGCGCCTTGACGATCTCGTTGATGACCCCGCGGTCGTCGAGGATCCACGTCCAGATGAGGCCGACGACGACCGCGGAGGCGATCACGGGCGTGTAGTACGCCGTGCGGAAGAACGCGATGCCGGGGAGCTTCTGTTGCACGAGCACCGCGATGAGGAGCGGCAGCACGGTGAGCAGCGGCAGGCAGACCGCCATGTAGATGACGCTGTTGAGGAGCGCCTCCCACACCTGCGGATCGGCGAGCAGGGTCCTGAAGTTCGCGAGACCGACCCACTGGCTCACGCCCCCGAGCGGACTGGCGTTCGTGAACGACAGCCGGACGGTGTTGATCGACGGCCAGAGGCTGAAGGCGAGCAGCCAGACGAGTGCCGGCAGGACGAGCAGCCAGGGCGTGAACCAGCGGTTGGCGCGCATCAGCTGTTCGCCAGCAGGGTGTTCATCTTGGTCTGCGCCGTCTGGAGTGCCTTCTCCGGCGAGACCTGGCCCTTCATGGCGAGGGCGATCTGCTGGTCGAGGAAGTCGGTCATCGCGGAGTTCGCCTGGACCGGGTTGAGCACCTTGGCCTCCTTGAGGGCTTCGTTCGCGAGCACGCGGGCCTTGCCGTTCACGGTCCCGTCGTCCTTCGAGAAGTACGGGTCGGACTGCGACGACGTGGTCGACGGGAAGATGTTCACCAGGTGGGCGAAGGCCTCCTGGTTCTTCGCGTTCGTCATGTACTGCGCGAACGCCTCGGCGGTGGCGAGGTGCTTCGACTTGCTCGACACCGACAGGCCCTGCACGTACAGCGGCGGGGTGTCGAGCGCCGGGCTGACCGTGACGTTGCCCTTGAGCGACGGGTTGTTCTTGATCATGTCGGACAGGGCCGTGGCGCCGCCGGTGGTCCAGGCGACCTTCTGCTGCGTGAACAGCGTCGAGTTGCCGAGGTAGTCGCTGTTCAGCACGTTCGAGGGCATGTAGCCGTCCTGGTACGCCGTCTTGTAGCGGTCGATGAGGTCGGCGGCCTTCGACGAGTCGGCGAAGGTGAACTTCGTGCCGTCGCTGTTGAGGACCTTGACGCCGGCGAGCGTGAAGTCGCCGAGGCCGGGCTTGCGGCTCATCAGGTAGTCGTCGGGGCACTTCTCGTGCATCGTCTTCGCCTGCGTGAAGAGGTCGTCGGTGGTCTTCGGCGGGTTGTCCGCGTCGAGTCCGCACTTGTCGAACATCGACGTGTTCCAGTAGTCGACGTCGGTGTTGAGGTACCAGGGGTATCCGTACGTGCCGTCCATCCCCTTGTACTTGTACGAATCGAGCGCGCCGGCGACGTAGGTGCTCGCGAGCTTGCTGTCGTCCTTCGACACGTCCTGCAGGAACCCGCGCTTGGCGAGGGGCAGGGCGATGTCCGGCGGCAGGTTGATGACGTCCGGCAGCGTGTTCGAGGACGCCTGGCTGAGCACCTTGTCCGCGTAGCCGTCGCCGGGCTGGTCCTGCAGCTTGACCTTCGCGTCCGGGTGCTCCTGCTCGAACCCCTTGATGACCCCGTCCAGGTAGTCCGTGTAGGTCGGCGTCAGCGCCCAGGTCTGGAGCGTGATGGTGCCGTCGATCTTCCCGCTGCTGCCGGTGGCCGCGCCGCCGCCGCTCGAGCAGCCGGTCAGGGCGAGTGCTGCCGCTGCAGCCGTGGCGAGCAGGGCGACGGCGCCGCCCCGCTTCCGTGTCGTGGTCCTCATGGGATGTGACTCCTTCGTCATCGTGCTGGCGTCGTGCTGCTCAAACGGTTCAGTTCCTGTCGCTGAACCAGCGCGTGGCAGCGACGATGCACGACTAAAACGCTATAGTCAAGCCGTGGCCTCGAAACGCCGGACGACGATCGCCGACATCGCAGCGCGCGCCGGCGTCTCCATCAGCGCGGTCTCCTTCGCGCTCAACGACCGGCCGGGCGTCTCCCCCGAGACCCGGCTCCGGGTGCAGGAGATCGCCCGCGAACTCGACTGGCAGCCGCACACGGCGGCGCGGGCGCTCGGGGGCGCGAGGGCGGGGTCGATCGGCTTCGTGCTGAACCGTCCCGCTCGCACCCTCGGCACCGAGTCGTTCTTCGGCGACCTCATCTCCGGCATCCAGCTCGGACTCGCGGGCAGCCACGTCGGCATGAACCTCCTCGTCGCCCGTGACGCGGACGAGGAACTCGCGACCTACCGGGACTGGTGGCGCGGACACCGGGTGGACGGGGTGATCCTCATCGACCCGCGCCGCGACGACCCCCGTCTGGCGCTCCTGACCGAGCTCGGCATGCCCACCGTGGTCGTCGGTTCGCATCCCTCGCCGGCCGGGACCGCACCCACCGTCTGGATCGACGACTCGGACGCGACCGACACCGTCCTGCGGTACCTGCTCGCGCTCGGTCACCGACGGATCGCCCACGTCGCCGGACGTCCGGAGTACGAGCACACAGCGATGCGCATCGAACGGGTCCGGTCCTTCGCGGCGGCGGGAGACCTCGACGACGCGGTGTCCGTGCCGACCGACTACTCCGCCGAGGCCGGCGCCCGGGCCACCCGGGAGCTCCTGTCCCGCCGGGAGCGCCCGACCGCGATCGTCTACGACAACGACGTCCTCGCCGTCGCCGGGCTCGGGGTGGCGAGCGAGATGGGCGTCCGAGTCCCTGGCGACGTGTCGATCGTGTCGTTCGACGACTCCGCGATGGTCCGGCTCGTCCGCCCGGCGATCACCTCGCTCACCCGCGACACGGTCGAGCTCGGGCAGCGAGCCGCCACGTTGCTCCGGGCCCAGATCGACGCTCCGGAACCCCTGCCGTCCCTGCCGGGACCGGCCCTGACGCTCAGCGTGCGCGAGTCCACGGGAACCGTCCGAGACCCACGATGACGCCTACCGGAGTCCGCACAACGCACTGCATTGACATGTGCGGACATCCCGAGGATCGTTTACGCCACACCGGTACTGCAAGTAACTCGATGATCGAGACTTTCGATCATGCGAACAACGTACTGGAAGGAGGCACCATGAAGAAGAGTGAGGTGCCGTCCTGGGTCGCGCACGTGCTCACCCCGCCCGAGGTCATCTCGGCGTACGTCGAACGGCGGGTCAACGACCCGTCGCTGCTGTCGGGTGAGTCGTCCGAGCCCACGTACGCGGACTTCCTCCGCGACGAGTAGACGGGTCGTGTCCGAACTGGAGGCCCCGCTCGCGTTCCGTCCGTGCGGAACGTGGTGTGGGCCTCCGGTCCGAGTCCGGGCCCCGTGTCCGGCTGTGTCCTGCACCGTCACGGTGTCCGGCTGTGTCCTGCACCGTCACGCGCGCCTGCGGCGCGCGGAGAGCGTGACGCCCACGCTCGCGGCGGTCACGCACGCGAGCGCCGCGACCTCCTGTGCCGACAGCCCCTCGGCGAGGACGACCAGACCGGCCAGGGCCGCGATCGCCGGGCCGGTGCTCTGCAACACCCCGAACACCCTCGTCGGCATCCGCCGGAGCGCGAGCATCTCGAGGGCGTAGGGCAGCACGCTCGACAGCACCGCAACGGCGCCGAACACGAGCAACAGCGACGGATCCGCCGAAACTCCGCGCACGGCCTCCCGCACACCGAAGGGCAGCGCGACGAGCATCGCGACGAGCATCGACACCGCGAGACCGTCGACGCCCGGGATCGCCTGTCCGACGTGCCGGTTCATCACGATGTAGCCCGCCCAGCAGCCCGCCGCGAGGACCGCGAACACGATGCCGGACACCGATGTCACGGCGGACGGCCCGACACCGAGCAGCACGACCCCGACGAGCGCCAGCGCCGCCCAGAGTGCGTCCCGCCAGCGTCGGGTGTGCACGAGCGAGAGGGTGAGCGGCCCGAGGAACTCGATCGTGACGGCGACCCCGATCGGGATGCTCGCGAAGGCGATGTAGATGAACACGTTCATCCCGCCGAGCGCCACGCCGAGCGCCACTGCTCCGGTCCACTGCGCCCGTGTCCAGTGGCGCACCCGGGGTCGCACGACGAGCGCGAGGACGACGGCACCGATCACCAGCCGGAGGGTGGCGGCTCCGACCGATCCGACCTCGTCGAAGCGGGTCTTCGCGATCGCCGCCCCGAGCTGGACCGAGACGATCGCCGCGAGGGCGAGGAGCGGGGCGGGGACGCGCGTCACGGAGGTCGCGCTCAGCCGAGGTAGGCGAGCACGGCGAGGACACGGCGGTGGTCCTCCCCCGTGTCCTCGAGGGCGAGCTTGCCGAAGATGCTCGACACGTGCTTCTCGACGGCGCCGGTGCCGATGACGAGCGCGCGGGCGATGGCGGCGTTCGTTCGGCCCTCGGCCATGAGCCCGAGCACGTCCCGTTCCCGCGGGGTGAGCGCTGCGAGCGGGTCACGACGTCGACCCATGAGCTGCGTCACGACCTCTGGATCGAGGACGGTCCCGCCCGCCGCGATGCGTCGGACCGCGTCGTCGATCTCCTCGAGCCGGGTCACCCGGTCCTTGAGGAGGTAGCCGATCCCGGTCGCACCCGCGGCGAGGACGTCCTCGGCGTAGGTGGCTTCGACGTACTGGGACAGCAGGAGGACACCGGTGCGCGGGCTCACCCGTCGGGTCTCGACCGCTGCCCGGACCCCCTCGTCCGTGTACGTCGGCGGCATCCGGACGTCCATCACCACCACGTCGGGGGCGTCGTGCGGCAGGGTCGCGAGGAAGGACTGCGCGTCGGCGTGCTGTCCGACGACGTCGATGCCGGCCTCGTCGAGCACGCGGGCCAGGCCCTCGCGGAGGAGCACGGCGTCGTCGACGACGACGGCCCGGATGCGTGCTGCACCCGGGCCGTCGCTCATGCCGACGATCCTACCGACCTACCGGTGCTGGACCGGCACCCCGTTCAGCGCACCGAGCGGGATGCGGGCGGTCGCCTCGGTCGGACCGCCCTCCGGGCTGGACACGGTGAGCTCGCCGTCGAGGGCGCGCATCCGGCCCATCAGCCCCTCGATGCCGTGGCCCTCCGCCGGACGGGCACCGCCGCGGCCGTCGTCGGTGACGCTGACCGTGAGGTACCAGACCCCGGACGCGTCGACCACGAGACCGAGGTACACCGCGGCCGTGGAGGCTCCGGCGTGCTTCGTCGTGTTCGTGAGCAGCTCGCTCACGGTGAAGTACACGTTGCGCTGGATCTCGGTCGCGAGCTCGAGCCCGTCGGGCAGGCGGACCTCGAGCGCGACGGGGATCGGCGTCCGGGCGACGAGGGCCTCGAGGGCGGCGACGAGCCCGCGGTCGAGGAGGATCGGTGGCGCGAACCCTCGGGACAGGGCACGCAGCTCGTCGAGGGCGTCCTGCGCGTGCGTGGAGGCCTCGCCGATGAGCTGTCGGGCCTTCGCGGGGTCCTTGTCGATCGCGCGCTCGGCGGCGGAGAGGTCCATCCGGAGCCGGACGAGGCGCTGCTGCGGGCCGTCGTGGAGGTCGCGCTCGATCTGGCGGAGTGCCTGCCCCTCGGCGGTCACGGCGCCGGCACGCGACGCCTGGAGCCCCGCGACGCGTCGCTCGAGGACCTCGGCACGGAATCCGCCGAGGAGACCGGAGTCGATCCACCAGTGCGCGAGCACGGAGCCACGCGACCACAGCGGGAACAGCGCGACCGAGGCAGCCATGGAGAGCAGGCCGAGGAACCCGAGCGTGACGACCGAACCACCACCGAAGCCGAAGCCCAAGTCGTACCCGTTGGAGACGCGGCCCAGGACAGCCACACCGGCGACGACGATCGGCCAGGTGAAGCCCGCGATGAGGAGAGCACCGACGCCAACGGTGACGAGCGCGGCGATCGGGTACACGACGGCCGCGTGCAGCAGGTACAGCCAGTAGTGCGGGTTGGCGACCGCGGAGCCGGTGCGGGTCCACCAGTTCTGCTGCCAGCGGGGCGTCCAGTCGACCGGGCGGATGGGACGCCGGTCCGCCCAGCCGATCCGGAGCTTCTCGAACTGCCCGAGCCACCGCGCGATGAACAGCGCGACGAAGAACATGAGCAGGACGAACGGGTTGAAGAGGTCTCGGAAGCCGCCGCCGAACACCGCCGCGGGGAACGCCGCGTACAGCGTGCAGAGCAGCACCGCGGTGAGGGCCATGTAGCCGAAGTCGCGCGGTAGGCGACGCCAGGCCTCGCGGTAGAAGGCGCCGGCGGTCATCCCGGAGCCGGTGCCCCCGATGCCTGCGCTCCCCGCTCCCGGACCACCGGTCACGGGCGGCTGCTGGGACGGCGGCGGAGTGCCCTGCCAGCCGGGTGGCGGGGTCGGCTGCTCGGGCATGGGTCGTGTGGCTCCTGTCGGCAGCGAGTCGTCGAGCGGGACGGTCTCGGCCTGGTCGAGGCGGGCGGTGTCGGTCATGACACCAAGCCTCGCGTCGAGGCCGTCATCGTCCCATCCTGCCGTCTCCCGGAGTCGGGGTGGGGTTATCCCCCGCCCGGGCGTACGCTGCGGTCATGCACAGGAGCACGGGGGAACGCTGGATCGCACTCGCTGCCGTGGTCGCGGCCCTCGCTCCGGCGGTCCGGGGTGCGCTGGAGGCGACGATCGTCTTCGTCCCGCAGACCTGGCTCGTCGCCGGCTCGGTCCTCGGAGCCCTCGGTGCCGTGGTGGTCCTCGTGGCGGCCTGGCGGACCCGTGCTCGGGCGACGGTGACCTTCGCGCTCGCCACGCTCCTGTACGCCCTGTCGTGGCCGGTGCCCGGGACCGTCGGGTCGTTCGCGGCGCTCATCGCGATCGTGCTGCTGCTGGCGTTCGGCGTCCAGGTGGTCCGCGGTTCGTCGGGCTTCCGACGGGTCCTCGGTTGGGTCGTCGCGATCGGCGGGGGGCTCCTGGTCCTGTCGCACTTCGCGCTGAGCTGGTTCGCTCCGCTCGCAGCGGTGTCGCAGGCGGCGCTGAACCTCATCGTGCTGGCACCCGGTGTCGTGCAGGCCGTCGCGTACGCGGCCGCGGCGGTGCTCTTCCTGCCGCCACTGCTGCGTCCGGTACGGGACGGCGCCCGTGCACTCTGGTCGGCCGCCGAGGTCCGCTGACCGCTGCCCCGCCGGTCGCTCGCGCGAGCTCGCCCGAGCGCCACGCCCCTAGGCGAGGGCAGCGGCGGTCTCCGGGGACTCCTCGGGGAGCGACCACGCCGACTCGGTCATGCCGCCGCCGCCCCGGATCGAGCGGACGGAGCCGTCGGGCGCTCGGTCGTAGGTCACGTCCTCGTCGATCGAGCCGAAACGCGGACCGGCCGTCATCCGCAGGGTGTCGGCATCGACGACTTCGAGTCGGGTGACGCCCTCGAGCGGTGCGGGCGCCGTCGGGTCGATCGCGAGCAGACGCTCCCCGACCCGGGCGATGTCCGTGATGCCCCACGGGTTCGCGAACCGACCGGTGTACGGCTGCGGGTCGACGCCCCTCGGGATGGGCGTCCCCGGTGCCGAGGCGTCCGCCGCCGCGTCGAGCAGGGCGATCACCGCGTTCGCGATGAGGGTCGCCGGGCCGGCCGCGGCGCTCGTGAGGACCGAGACGACGAGCCCGGACTCCGGGTCGAACCACGATTGCGTGATGTGTCCGGGGAACCCACCCGAGTGCCCGCGGACGGCCCGACCACCCTGGACGTCGGTGATGAAGCCGGCACCGTACCCCCGGGTGCCCTCGGTGTCGGTCGGGCTCCACGCCACGCGCTGGGCGAGGCGCTTGGAGTGGTCCGTGAGCAGGTCCCCCTGGCCGAGGACGTGCGCGGAGAAGTACCGGACGAGATCGGACGCGGTGCCGTGGAACCCCGTCGCAGCTGCCATCGCCCGGGTGTCGACGTGCGCGAGGCGGTGTCGGCTGCGGCTGTCGTGCAGGCCCGAGTAGCCGACGACGAACTCGTCGGCGCGGGTCGGGTCCCAGTCCGGTCCGGTGCCGGTCAACCCGAGCGGCTCGATGATCGAGCTCCGGACGAACTCGCCGTACGACTGCCCGCTCGCTGCCTGGACGACGAGCCCGAGCAGCGCGTAGCCGAGGTTCGAGTAGCCGAACGACGACCCAGCCGGCGACTTCTGCCCGCGGTCGAGCACCAGGGCGAGCAGCTCGTCCTCGTCCGGGAACGGGCGGAGCTGCGACCAGTGGTCGCCGTCGTGCCCGTCCCGGATGACGCCGGCACCCATCTCCATGAGCTCCCGGATCGTCGCGTCGGCGATCGGCGATCCGCCCTCCACCAGCGCGGGGACGTACTGCCCGACCGGGTCGTCGAGCCGGATCCCCCCGCGCTCGGCGAGCTGCAGGAGTGCGGTGGCGGTGAACGTCTTCGAGTGCGACGCGATCCGGAAGATGCTCGTCGTGGTCAGCGGTCGACGGGCCTCGACGTCCGCCCAGCCCCACGCCTCCGAGAACAGTTCCTCGCCGCGGAACCCGATCGCGACCTGCACGCCGGGCACCCGGAGTTGCCACACCTTGTACGACACCCACTCGCGGATGTACGGCAGGACGGTCTCGTACGCGGCGCGGTTCGTCATGTGCTCCACCCTGGCATGTGCCACGCTCGACCCATGCGGCACACACCCCACTTCCTGATGACGGACGTCGCCGAGGTCCGACGGTTGATCGCCGCGAACCCGTGGGCGACGATCGTGTCGCACACGGCCGCCGGGCTCGTCGCCTCGCACTACCCGGTACTGCTCGACACGACGGCGAGCGCCGACACCGACACCGACACCGACACCGACACCGACACCGACACCGACGAGATCGTCCTCGTCTCCCATGTCGGCCGCCCCGACGAGGTCGCGCACGAGCTCGGGCAGCACGAAGTCCTCGTCGTGTTCCAGGGGCCGCACGGCTACGTCTCCCCCGCCTGGTACCCGCCCGAGCAGTTCGTCCCCACGTGGAACCACGTCACCGCACACTGCTGGGGCACGCCGGAGATCCTGTCCGACGAGGAGAACTTCCGCGTCCTCGGCGAACTCGTCGACCACTTCGAGCGGGTGATGCCGGAGCCGGTGTCCCTCGAGGTCGACGAGCAGACCGCCCGCGGGATGGCGAAGGGCACCGTGGGCATCCGCATCCGGGTCACCCGGTTCGACGCCCGCGCGAAGTTGTCGCAGAACAAGGCACCCGAGGTCGTCGAGCGGATCGTCGCGGGCCTCCGCGGCGACGGCCCCTACGCGTCACCGGCGCTCGCCGACGAGATGGCCAGGGCGCACGCTGTCCGAGCGGACGACCGGGAGGCGCGGGGCCCACGCCGCCGGTCCCGGGCCGACGCGCCAGCGGCGGACCGGCCGTGACGGTGGGGATGAGCGAGGTCCTGCTCCGGACCGTCCGGCGCGTGGGGACGTCCGGCGCCCCTGCCGACGTGCGGCTCGTCGACGGGCGGATCGCCGCGATCGCGCCGGCCGGCACGCTCGACGCGTCCCGCCCCGACACCCAGCTGGTCGAGGCCGCCGGAGCGTGGCTCGGCCCCGGCCTCGTCGACCACCACGTGCACTTCGACCAGTGGGCGCTCGTCCGTCGACGGATCGACGTCTCGGGCTGCGACTCCGCCGAGGCGACCGCGGCCCTCCTGGCGGACGCGGCCCGGACCGGCGTGGCCGACAGTGTGCTCGTCGGGCACGGGTACCGCGACGGGATGTGGCCACGCCCCGCACGACGTGCGCTGCTCGACCAGGCAGCACCGGGCCTCCCGGTCGTCGTCATCGCCGCGGACCTGCACGCCGTCTGGTGCAACGCCCTCGCCCTCACGCACTTCGCCGCGCTCGTCGGCCGGCCGCTCGCAGCGGGTGAGGACGGCGTCATGCGCGAGCAGGACGCGTTCGACGTGACCGGCGCGTTGTCGCGTGTGCAGGACGACGTGCTCGACGGCTACGTCGCGGACGCCGTCGAGGCGGCCGCGGCCCGCGGCGTGACGCGCGTGCGCGACCTCGAGATGGTGTTCGGGATCGACCGGTGGACGCGGCGCGTGCGGGCCGGCACCGACGGCCTGCGCGTCGACTCGGGCGTGTACCCGGTCGAGCTCGAAGCAGCGATCGCGCGGGGGCTGCGGACCGGCGACGTCGTCGAGGGCACCCGAGGACTCGTCCGGATGGGCCCGTTCAAGGTCATCACCGACGGGTCGCTCGGGACCCGGACGGCGGCGATGGCGGACGGGTCGGGCGTGCTCGCGTACGCCTTCGAGGACCTCGTCGCGATGGTCCGCCGCGCTGTCGACGCCGGGCTGGTGCCCGCGGTGCACGCGATCGGCGACCGGGCGAACACCCTCGCGCTCGACGTGTTCGAGGCCGTGGGTGCCCGCGGCACGATCGAGCACGCGCAGCTCCTCGGGCCGGACGATGTCGAGCGGTTCGCTCGGCTCGGGGTGGCGGCGTCCGTGCAGCCCGAGCACGCCATGGACGACCGGGACATCGCGGACCGGTACTGGGCGGGCGTCACCGACCGGGCGTTCGCGTTCGCGTCGCTCGACCGCTCCGGTGCCACCCTCCTGCTCGGGTCCGACGCACCCGTGGCGCCGCTCGATCCGTGGGTGTCGATGGCCGCCGCGGTGGGCCGGGACCGCGACGGCCGCGAGCCCTGGCATCCGGCCGAACGACTCGCGGCGGTGACCGCGTGGCGCGGGTCGACCGAGGGCGGTCGCGTGGGCCTCGGCGTCGGGGACGTCGCCGATCTCGTGCTGCTGGCGGAGGACCCGCTCGCCGCGTCCTCGACCGGGCTACGCGGCATGTCCGTGCTGGCGACCGCGATCGACGGGCGGTTCACCTACCGCGACGTGTGAGCGGGACCGCGCTACTTCTGGTCCTTCGGGCACCAGTAGAGCTTGCGTCCGGCCATGTCGGCCATCCGGATCTCGGTGCCGCACACCCGGCAGGGCTCCCCCGCGCGGTGGTACACCCAGTGGCGGTCCTTGCGCGACCGGACGGCCTTCGCGTGGTCGGTCTTCGAGAGCCCGTCCATCGTGAGCATGAGACCGTCGCGGACACCGTCGTGCAGCAGCTTCGACCAGTCCTGCCAGAGCGCCTTCGCCTGCTTGACGGTGATCTTCTTGCCGGGCTTGTACGGGTCGATGCGCTGCCGGAACAGCAGCTCGGCGCGGTAGATGTTGCCGATGCCCGCGACCACGGACTGGTCCATGAGCAGCTGCCCGATCGCGACGTTCCGCTTCCGGACGTTCTCGACGAAGGTCTTCTCGGCCTCGGGTCCGTCGTCGTTGATCGGGTCCGGTCCGAGCTTGTCGAGCGCGCGCTGGACCCCGGCGGGGTCCTCGACGACGCACGCGGTCGGGCCGCGGAGGTCGGCGACGGTGTCCTCGGTGAGGATCCGGACGCGCACCTGGCCGACCGGGTCCGGCGGGAAGGACTCGATCGGGTCCTCCGCTTTCTCCTGCTCGGCCATGCGGTACCGGGCGAGCCGTGGAGCGCCGATCGACGACAACGACTCCTCGCCGTCGCCGTCCTCGGACAGGGCCTCGGCCGAGGAGATCACCCCGGCGAAGTCCCACGCGCCGTAGAGGCCGAGGTGGACGCGGAGGAACAGGTCGTCCTCGAACTCCAGGAAGAGCTGCTTCGCGACGGCACGCGCGGCGACCATCCGCTTGCCGTCGAGCTGCTCCGCCCCGGCGGCGAAGCGTCCCTGCGGGCTGGACACCTCGCAGCGCTTGCCGACGAAGTGCCGGGCGAACTGGTTGGCGATGCGGTGGACGGAGTGACCCTCGGGCATGGAGCCTGTCTACCCGGCCTACTCGTCGATCTGCTTACCGGCGATGTGCCCCGTCGTCTCGTACTCCGCCAGCTGCGCGATGCGACGGGCGTGGCGCTCCTCGCCCGAGAAGGGCTCCGCGACGAAGAGGTCGACGAAGCGCATGGCCTCGTCCTCGGTGTGCTGGCGGGCGCCGATCGAGATGACGTTCGCGTCGTTGTGCTGGCGGGCCAGGAGTGCGGTGGACTCGTTCCACACGAGTGCGGCCCGGATGCCCTCCACCTTGTTCGCGGCGATCTGCTCACCGTTGCCCGAGCCACCGAACACGACACCGAGGGCCTCGACCCCGGCACGCTGGTCCTGCACGACGGCGTGTGCGGCGTTGATGCAGAACGAGGGGTAGTCGTCGAGCGCGTCGTACTCGGTCGGACCGTGGTCGACCACCTCGTGCCCGGCCTCGGTGAGGTGCTGGGCGAGGGTCTTGTTGAACTCGAGGCCGGCGTGGTCCGTTCCGAGGTGGATGCGCATGGCCTCGATCCTATTCCTGCGCCTACCGGCCCCTGACCACGACGACGACGTACCGCACGGGGTCGTCACCCGCGTTCCGGTACACGACGTCGGCCGGCTCGCCGAGCTCGATCCGGTCACCGGCACCGAGACGCGTCACCGTGTCGCCGACGACGAGTTCGAGCGTGCCGTCGATGACCCAGATGCAGTGCCGCAGGAAGGCGTACGCGGACGCCGGGTAGGCCACTTCGCGGCCGGCCGGGAGGCGCACCTCGGTCACGTCCGCGGGGAAGTCCGCACTCGAGACGGGACGGCGTCGGTACCCGGTGTCGGGATCGGTCCAGGAGTCCGCGGTCACCCCGCGCTGGACGCCGCGTGCTTCGTCAGGGTCGGTCGCCCTGGGCACCTCGTGGTCGAGTGCCTCGTCGAGGAGCTGCGAGATCGTGAGTCCGAACGCCCCGGACAGCCGCCCGAGGATCGTCGCCGTCGGGCTGGACACCCCGCGCTCGACGCGGTTGATCATGGCGCGGGAGACGCCGGACTCCTCGGCGAGCTCGGTCAGGCTCCACTTCCGCTCGGTCCGGAGTCGGCGGAGTCGGTCGCCGAGCCGTCGCTGTTCGGCGTCGTCGGTGGACCCCGCGTCCGCCGGTTCGGCATCCAGCCCGGCATCGTCTACGATCTGAGACATGCCGACAGCATATGCGACGAACTCGGACCCGTCGGTCACCGTCCGGGACTGCGAGCCGCACGATCTCGACGTCGTCCACGCCCTCCACGTCGACGCCGTGCTGCACTCGACCGCGATCTGGCAGGACGAGCCGCACCCGCGCCCGTGGTTCGACGTCTGGCTCGCCGACCGGCGGGCCGACGGCTTCCCGGTCCTCGTGGCCGACGTGGACGGCGTCGTCGCCGGGTACGCGACCTACAGCGGATTCCGGCCGCACGCCGGCTACCGCCACACGGTCGAGCACAGCGTCTACGTCGTGGAGCGGTTCCGCGGCCGTGGTGTCGCGACCGTGCTCATGGACGCCCTCGTCGCCCGGGCACGAACCGACGGCCACCACGTGCTGATGGCGGGGATCTGCTCGTCGAACACCGGGTCGATCGCGCTGCACGAGCGGCTCGGGTTCGAGACGGTCGGTGTCCTGCCCGAGGTCGGGCGCAAGTTCGACCGCTGGCTCGACCTGACGCTCATGCGGCTGCCGCTCGACTGAGCCGCCCCCGGGCTGCACCGACGAGGCGGGGGCGACCCGCGCCTCCCG
>NZ_LDQC01000004.1 GCF_001475545.1 Curtobacterium luteum
TCGGCGTCCGGACGGGCGGCACGACCGCCGCCGGACGAGCCGCCGACCGCGCCCCGCCGGTCAGGCGACGAGCCGCGCCCCCGCGACCGCGAGCTCGACGACGAGCACGAGCGACGACGCGATCACGAGGCGGAAGAGCGCGCGCGTCGGCCGACCGGCGAACACCAGCCGCACGCCGACCGCGGCCAACCCCACCACGACGACCGTGCCGACGACCGCGAGCACCGCGGCCGCCCCGCGCGCGGGGTCGGCCCCACCGAGCTGCCCACCGAGCACGAGCAGTGCCGCGACGACGAGCGCGACGAACGCGAGCACGCCCGAGCCGCGCAGCCCGAGGCGGTGCGGGAATCCCCGGACCCCGGTCGCGGCGTCGTCGAGCAGGTCCGGGAGGACGTTCGTGCAGTGGATCGCGACGCCGAACACCGCACCGGTCGCGACCGCCCACCACGCCGGCCAGGCTCCGCCGGCGCCACCGCCAGCACCACCGAAACCGGCTGCGACGGCGACGACGGGCAGCAGGCCGAACGCGACGACGAACGGTGCGACCGACCACACCGTCCGTTTGAGCCCTGCGTCGTAGACCCAGCCGGCGGCGACGAGGACGACGTGCGCGACGGCCGCGACCGGTCCGAGCAGGAGCGACAGCAGAACGGCGACCCCGGCGGTGACGTACGCAGCCGTCCGGACGGTCCCGACGGGGATCAGGCCTCCGGCGACGGGCTTGTCCGTCCGCCCGACCGCGCGGTCGCGGTCGGCGTCGATCCAGTCGTTGGCGAGGCCGATCGACAGCTGCCCGGCGACCACCGCGAGCGCGACGAGCACCACGAGCCACACCGGGTGCCCGACGGCCGCGGCGATCACGGTCGCGAGGACCGTCACCGTGATCGTCGGGCCGGGGTGCGACGACGCGAACAGCAGCCGCGCGGTCGAGGGGTGGCTCACCCCGCCGAGCGTACCGACGGCCGACTGCGCGCCGCACCGGGGCGCCGGCCGCGCAGCACACCGGAGGCGAGCGCGATGCCGAGCAGCACGACGAGCCCGCCCACCGGCTCGTTCCACCGCAGGGGCTCCCCGAGCACGAGGACCCCGAGGGCCACGCCGACCACCGGCGTCAGGTACGTCACGGTGGATGCGCGTCCCGCTCCCCACGCCCCGACCAACCGGGTGTTCCACGCGTAGGCCAGCCCCGTGCCGACCGCGCCGAGCGCGACCATCGCAGCCACGATCCTCCAGTCCAGCCGCACCGGACCCGTGGCGATGACGGGCGCGACGAGCAGCATGAGGACCGCCGCGAGCGAGAGCTGCACCGTGGCGACCGTCGTCGGGTCCTGCCCGCTGCCGACGCCGAAGCGGCGCAGCCAGGCGAGCCCGATGCCGTACGAGGCGGTCATGCCGAGCAGCGCGACCTGACCGGGGACCGTGGCGAGCACCGCGGGGTCACCGACGAGGTCCCACGGCCCGACGAGCACGAGGACGCCCACGATCCCGAGCACGATGCCGCCGAGCTGCCGACGACTGAGACGATCCGACGGCACGAGGACCGCGAGCGCGAGGAGCGTCATGATCGGCGTCGTCGCGTTGTAGATGCTCGCGAGCCCCGACGGCACCGTCTGCTCCGCCCAGGCCATGAGCGACGACGGCACCGCGTTGAGGAACACCGCCACGACGAGCAAGTGGCCCCAGACACGCGGTTCACGGGGCCACTTCCGGCGCGTCACGAGCAGCACGACCACGAGGGTCACCGCCCCGAGCACGGTGCGCACGGTGGCGACCTGCTGCGGCGCGAGACCCTCGAGGCCGATCTTCGCGAAGAAGAAGCTCGAGCCCCAGGTGAGGGCGACCAGGAGGTAGAGGAGGGCGTTCACGAGGGCTAGCATCGATCACCACCGCACATGTGTCGAACGCATGTCGCTCATGGAGTCATGAGGAGCACACATGACCGTCTCGATCCCCCAACTCCGGGCGTTCACGGCCACCGTCGACGCCGGGTCGTTCACCGGCGCGGCCGCGGCGCTCGGGGTCGGGCAGTCCGCCGTGTCGCACGCCGTGGCGGGGCTCGAGCGCGAGGTGGGCGGCGCGGTCGTGCACCGCGGCGGCGCCGCGACTCCCACGCCGCTCGGGGAACGCCTGCTCGCGCACGCCCGCAGCGCGGTCGCCTCCATCGACGCCCTGGAGGCAGTGGTCACCCCCGCCACGGCGCGCGGCACCGTGCGCCTCGCCGCCGTCCCCACGGTGTGCCAGGGCCTGCTCCCCCGGCTCCGCGAACTGTGGGCGGTGACGCTGCCGGACGTCGACGTCCAGGTGTACGAGGGCGACGACGACGAGATGCCGGAGTGGCTCGAGGGCGGGACCGTCGACGCGGCCGTGCTCGTGGACCCGTCACCGGTGCCGACGGGCGCGGCGGTCGTCGCGCGGGACGAGATGGCCGCCGTCGTGCGGCGGGACCACCCGCTCGCGGGTCAGGAGGCGCTGACGCTCGACGACCTGCACGAGGACGGGCTGGTCGCGGGCGGCGGCGGGTGCGAGGTGCAGATCCAGCGGCTGCACGAGCTCGACGGGCAGCCGTTCCGCTGGGCGCACCGGGTGCGGGAGATGAACACGATGTTCGGCATGATCCAGCGCGGTGAGGGCGTCTCGATCGTGCCGACACTCGGGCGCGGGATGCTGCCGGACGACCTCGTGATGCTGCCGCTCGAACGGCGGCTGACCCGGACGCTCGTGCTGAGCGGGCCGTCGTCACGGCCGTGGCACCCGTTGGCGCAGGCGCTCGTCGACGCCGTCGGGTGACGAGGGCGGCCCCGTGCTGTGACCGGCGCGGCCGGCGATCGGCAGGATGGACCGATGGCCGAGACGTACGTGAAGACCTTCACCGACCCCGACGAGGCGACTGCCGAGGCCGCCGGGCTGGAGTGGCTCGCCGAGGCCGAGGACGCCGGCGGCACCCGCATCGCCCGGGTCCTCGCGCACCCGGAGCCGCGCGTGCTGCACCTCGAGCAGATCAGTGACGGTGCCCCGACCCCGGAGCAGGCCGAGCGCTTCGGCCGGTCGCTCGCCCACACGCACGCGGCCGGTGCTCCGCACTGGGGCGCACCCTCGCCGGGGTTCCTGCAGCAGGGCTCGCTCCGGATGGGTCGTTCGCGGACGGCCTTCGTCTCGGCCGCGGACGCACCCGACACCTGGGGCGCGTTCTTCGCCGAGTACCGGATCCGCGACTACGTGTCCCGGATCGTCGACCAGGGCGGGTTCGACGGATCCGAGGCCGCGGTGTTCGAGCGGGTGGCCGGGCGGCTCGAGGACGGCGAGTTCGATTCGCCGCAGCCCGCGCTCGTCGGCGACGGTCCCGCCCGGTTGCACGGTGACCTCTGGGCCGGGAACGTCCTCTGGCCGACACCGGGGCAGCCGGTGGACGGCACGACCCCGACGGGCGCCGTGCTCATCGACGCGAACCCGCACGGCGGGCACGCCGAGACCGACCTCGCACTCCTCGGGCTGTTCGGCCTCCCGCGGCTCGAGACCGTCCTCGCGGCGTACGACGAGGAGTCCCCGCTCGCCGAGGGCTGGCAGGACCGCGTGGAGCTGCACCAGCTCGCGCCGCTGCTCCTGCACGTGTTCCTGTTCGGGCTGCTCGTACACCGGGGCGGCGCTCCGAGCAGCCCGCCGCTACGCGTGACCGCGGCAGTCCGCCTGATGCCGGGCAGCAGCTCTTAGGGAGCGCCAAGGTCCTCCATCGAAGGGTTCGGGGAACGTCCGGGAACCTCATCGTCATGACCACGTACCCGACCCCCGTGACCGATCGTCGCGAGCGTGCACACCCCGGAGCGACCGCCCGGGACCGCCGCTCGCCCCTCGCTCGCCTGTTCCTCGGCGAGCGCGAGGACGCCCGCTGGCTGCGGCCCGCGTTCTGGGCGCTCCTCGCCCTGACCGCCGTCGTGTACCTGTGGGACCTCAGCATCTCCGGGTACGCCAACAGCTTCTACGCCGCCGCCGTCCAGGCCGGCACGAAGTCCTGGGAGGCGTTCTTCTTCGGCTCGCTCGACTCGTCGAACTTCATCACCGTCGACAAGCCACCGGCCTCGCTGTGGGTGATGGTGCTGTCCGCCCGGCTCTTCGGCTTCTCGTCGTTCAGCCTCCTGCTCCCCCAGGCGCTCATGGCCGTCGGGTCGGTCGCGCTCGTGTGGGGCACGGTCCGCCGGACCCTCGCCCGCCTCGGCGCGACGACCGCGAACGTCGGGGCGCTCCTCGCCGGCTTCGTCGTCGCGGCGACCCCGGCGGCGGCGCTGATGTTCCGGTTCGACAACCCGGACGCGCTCCTCGTGCTGCTCATGACCGCCGGGGCGTACTGCACCGTGCGGGCGCTCCCCCGCGGCAGCTGGAAGTGGATCGCCCTCGCCGGGATCGCCCTCGGCTTCGCGTTCCTCACGAAGATGCTGCAGGGGCTCCTCGTCCTGCCGGCGTTCGGCCTGGTCTACCTGTTCGCCTCCCGGACGACCTGGGGGCGTCGTGCGATCGGGCTCGGGATCGCGGCGGTCTCGCTCGTGGTCTCGGCCGGCTGGTGGGTCGTGGCCGTGTGGCTCTGGCCGGCGGAATCCCGCCCGTACATCGGCGGATCGACGAACAACACCGTGCTCGACCTGGTGTTCGGCTACAACGGGCTCGGCCGCATCTTCGGCGGCGACGGGAACGCCGGCGGCGGGATGGGCGGCACCGCGGGCTCGTCGTTCGGCGGTTCGACCGGACTCGACCGCCTGTTCTCGTCCGAGATGGGCATCGAGATCTCGTGGCTCCTGCCCGCGGCGCTCCTCGCACTCGTCCTCGGCCTGGTGGTCGTCGGTCGGCGGCACCTCGGCGACCCGGTCCGCGTCGGCCTCGTGCTCTGGGGTGGCTGGCTCGTCGTCACCGGCCTGGTCTTCTCGTACATGTCCGGGACGATCCACCCGTACTACACGGTCGCCCTCGCCCCCGCGATCGCCGGCCTGGTCGGGACCGGCGGCGCCCTCCTCTGGAGCGTCCGTGAGCGGGTCATCGGACGTCTCGGCCTCGCCGGGATGATCGGCATCACCGCGTACTGGGGCTTCTGCCTCCTGAACGAGAACCCGACCTGGCTCCCCTGGCTCCGGTGGGTGGTACTCGTCGGCGGGCTCCTGTCCACCGCGGCGATCCTCGTCGGCAGCGTCCCCAGCCTCCGGAAGCTGGTGACGGTCGGCGTCCTGGCCGGCACGCTCTTCGGCCTCACCGGCACGACCGCGTACGCGCTCGCCACGACGACCGTCGCGCACTCCGGATCGATCCCGAGCGTCGGTCCGTCGGGCAGCGGCTCCGGCGGGATGGGCGGCACGGGCGGCGGTCAGCCGGGAGGCACGGGAGGCCCCGGCGGATCGGCCTCCGGTACCGACAGCGACAGCTCCGACAGCAGCACGGACGGCACCCAGCAGGGTCCCGGCGGCACGCCGCCGGGCGGGACCTCGGGCGAGGCACCGGAGGGCATGGACGGCGAGGCGCCCTCGATGCCGGACGGGACGTCCGGAGGCCAGGGCAGCACGGGCACGGGCTCCCAGGAGGGATCCGGCGACGCGACCTCCGACGGCGGGTCGGGGACGGGCCTCCAGGCCGGTGGCGGCGCGATGGGAGGCGGCGGCGCGGCGACGTCGTCGGCCCTGAAGAAGCTGCTGGAGTCCACGGACACGACCTGGGCCGCCGCGGTCAACGGCTCGCAGTCGGCCGCGCAGCTCGAGCTCGACACCGACACCGCCGTCATGGCGATCGGCGGCTGGTCGAGCGACCCGGCGCCCACGCTCGCCGAGTTCAAGGCGTACGTCGCCGAGGGCAAGATCGCGTACTACATCTCCTCCGGCTCCGGCGGCGGGATGGGCGGCGGCAGCTCCACGGCCTCGGCCATCCAGGAGTGGGTCGCGGCGAACTACAGCAGCACCACGGTCGGCGGATCGACGGTCTACGACCTGAGCAGCCAGAAGTGATGCACGACGAGGGCGCGGATAGGCTCGCCGACATGGCCAGCACCCCGCTGCAGCGCACCGACGGCTCCCCCGTCCGCGCCCTCGTCGTCGACGACGAGCACGCGCTCGCCGACGCCGTCGCCCTCGCGTTCGAGGGCGACGGCTGGGCCGTGCGGGCGGTGCACCGGGGGCGCGACGTGCTCTTCGCCGCCCGGGAGTTCCAGCCCGACGTCATCGTGCTCGACGTCATGCTGCCGGACATCGACGGGTTCGACGTGCTCGAACGGCTCCGCGACGCCCGGGACGACGTCCGCGTGTTGTTCCTCACCGCGCGGGACGCCCCCGAGGACCGGCTCGCCGGACTCACCGGCGGCGGTGACGACTACCTGACGACGGTCTCTAATAC